>JBEKZY010000013.1:0-32058 GCA_049509395.1 Thermoguttaceae bacterium
GTCTTGACTTGACAGGACCAGCTTAGTGTGCGGCGTTTTAGCGCCAGCGCGAATGGGAGATTGGTCAAGTCCCACGATTCTAACCACTTGCAACCCTTGACACGGCTCACTTCATGGGAGTTTGTCATGTCACGACCAATAACGATGTTTACCGGCCAATGGGCCGATTTGCCCTTGGCCGATTTGGCCCGTAAGTGCAAGGGGTTTGGTTACGACGGCCTGGAATTGGCCTGCTGGGGCGATCACTTCGAGGTCCGCAAGGCCCTGGAAGACAACGGCTATTGTGCCAAAAAAAAGGAGCTTTTGGATAAGAACAACATGCAGGTGTTTGCCATCAGCGCCCATCTGGTCGGCCAGGCGGTGCTGGACAATATCGACGAGCGGCACAAGGCCATTTTGCCCGATTACGTGTGGGGCGACGGCGATCCGGCGGGCGTAAACTCCCGTGCGGCCGAGGAACTGAAAAACACGGCCCGGGCCGCGCAAAAACTGGGCGTGGAGGTGGTCAACGGCTTTACCGGCTCGAGCATTTGGCATTTGATTTACTCTTTTCCGCCGGTGACGGCGGAGATGATCGACGACGGATACAAGCTTTTCGCCGAACGATTCAATCCGATTTTGGACGTATTCGGCGAGTGCGGCGTGAAATTCGCCCTGGAAGTGCATCCCACCGAGATCGCCTTTGATCTTTATTCCGCCCAGCGGGCGTTGGAAGCGGTTGAAAATCGCGAGGAATTCGGTTTTAATTTCGATCCCAGCCATTTGCAGTGGCAAGGCGTCGATCCGGTGGAATTCATACGCGCGTTTCCCGGCCGGATATATCACGTGCACATGAAAGACGCGATTGTAACGCTTAACGGACAGAGTGGAATACTATCGAGCCATTTGAATTTCGGCGATCCCAGGCGGGGTTGGGATTTCCGTTCGCTGGGCCGGGGCGGAGTGAATTTCGAGGAAATCATCCGCGCATTGAACCACGCCGGCTACACCGGCCCGCTCTCGGTGGAATGGGAAGACAGCGGCATGGACCGCGACCAGGGCGCGAAAGAGGCCTGCGATTTCGTGAAACGGATCGACTTCGAACCCAGCCGCGTGGCATTCGACGCCGCTTTCGACAAGCAATAGGATTCAGGATTCGGGGTTCAGGGTTCAGGAATTCACTATAAAAATAAATCCTAATCTATATATGCTGAACCCTGACAACTTAACCCAGATCCCTTAATCTTGAACCCTGCCTTCCCTTTTAAAACCCGTATTCCGGCTGTTTTGCGTTTCTTTGAGATTGCATGCTACAATATATAGAGAACGCCCGGTGCAAGCGCCGGGGCTAAACGGAACAGCGTCTTTAACGATTTTGGCCCTTATCACTGTGATTTATGTGGTTTAAGCCCCGCATTCGTCGATTAGCGATTTGCATCTATTTAATTGCGTTTTCGGCGGCATTGACTTTGTTCGCATCGAATTGCCCTGCCGCCGCGGACGAACAGGAGCGGGCCGCGCAAACTTTGCAGGACAAATATGCCGACGAAATAAAGCAGTTGGCCACCTGGTGCGAAGAAAAAGGCCTGAAAGCGGAGGCGCGTCAAACTCTGGCCGTGTTGGGCCCTCACGATCCATTGAAGTTTTATCTTCCTATTTTACCTGACGACATCGGCCCCGCCAAACTGCCCGAGGGCGCCTCGAAGGACGTGGTGGAGTGGGATGCGAAGTTTAACAAGTTGCGGCGCGAACAGACAGCCGCGCTGTATGAAATGGCAAAGCACCTGGTGCGGTCTCACCACGCGGGATTGGCCATGGACCTGGTTCTGGAAGCGGTCCGAGCAAATCCGGACAACGAATCCCTGCGCCGGCTGTTGGGCTATCAAAAATTTCAGAACCAATGGCACACGAACTACGAGGTGAAAAAATATCACTCGGGCATGGTGTGGAACGACAAGTTCGGCTGGTTGCTTAAGTCCAATGTCCGCCGCTACGAAGACGGCCAGCGATATTTCGAAGGCAAGTGGATCACCGCCGCCGAGGACGCCCAGCGCCACGGAGAGATCAATTCCGGCTGGGTTATCGAAACCGAGCATTATTCCATACGCACCAATCACAGCATCGAGGCGGGAGTAGCTTTGGGAGCGAAACTCGAGGACTTGTATCACCTTTGGGAGCAGATATTTATCCGTTACTTCGCCTCCGACTCCGACGTGATCGCGCTGTTCGACGGCCACGCCCGAATCCAACATGGAACGCCGATTCAGCTAAAGGTGGTCTGTTTTCGCGATCACGACGAATACATCCACGCGCTGCAGGCGATTATGCCCATGGTCGGAATCTCGGTCGGGGCATATCTTGATTCGGTGAAAACCGCCTACTTTTTCGCCGGAAACGGCAGCGACGACAGGACCATCTATCACGAGGCCACGCACCAATTATTTCACGAATCGCGCAAGGTGGCCCCCAACGTGGGACGAAAAGGTAATTTCTGGATCATCGAAGGCATCGCCATGTACATGGAATCGCTTAAAAAGGAGAACGGCTACTATGAGCTGGGCGGTTTCGACGACCAGCGCATGGTCGCCGCCCGGTTCCGGCTGCTTCACGACCATTTTTACGTGCCCCTGGAGCAATTGACCGGCTACGGCATGGAAAAACTGCAAAGCGACCCGAAAATCGCCACGCTATACAGCCAGTCCGCGGGGCTGACGTACTTTCTTCTTTATTACGATCATGGCCGTTATCGCGACGACCTGGTGTCTTATCTGATCGCGGTTTACACTGGCCGGGACGGACCCGACACCCTGGCCCAACTCACCGGCGCCGGGTACACCGAATTGGACAAACAGTATCATGAATTTATGGAAAAAGCTGAAAAATAGTGGGCAGTGGAAGGTGATAGGGTAGAGGTGATCGGGAATTGAGAATTGGAGATCTATCACCAAGAGCGCGAAACCGCAAGCGGTTTCATTCATCCTTCATTCCTCATCCTTTTATTTATCTTCCACCATCTTAGCCAAGCGGACTACGTGATTGCGCACGACTTCCAGATCGGGGTTAAGCCTCAGTGCGCGGCGGAAGCATTCCAGGGCGGAAACTGGATTTTCCAATTCCATATAGGCCTGGCCCATGCTCGTGGCGGCGATGAAATGATAGGGATTTATTTCCAGGCACTCGTGGCAATCGCGAATTGCGTCGGCCAGCCGGCCCAGGCCGTGATGGGCAAGAGCGCGTTGATGCCATGCCTCGGCGAACCACGGGCAGCGTTCGATCAGCTTGTTGGCGCGAATGATGACTTCCTTGAATTTCTGAGCGGAGGCAAGGCGCAAAATTTCCGTCAATTCCTGGCGGTCTTGTTCGCTGCCCATGCGCGTCCAAACCGAACGAATGCCGTTTTCGGCCAATGTGCGAACGGTCCGGTCGTCGTCCAAAAGCGAGCGGCCCATGGTGTGATTGCACATGTAATCGCCCAAAAAACCCAAAGCCAGCACGGCCGCGCGACGGACTTCGCGGAACTGGTGCCGCGCCAGCCGCTGCAGCGTGCCCTGCTCATAACGCGCGGAAACCTGGCGGATATAGCCGGCGGAGTCCTGGTTGTCCAGGTACTTCTCGTACAAATCCAATAAGTGGGGACTTCGAATTGGGTCGCTATCCACGCCTGAGTCTCCGGCCAATTACGTCGAGAACGCGAAATACACTTGACGAATGTTAGTTGTAAAAAAAAGCCTGTTTTCGTCTCAACGATTGTTGACTTAACACATCTTTGATTGTAATCAAGATTCTAAGAAAACGCCAATAAAAAATGCAAACTTCGATTAAGTGCATCGAAGCCTGCGAATTTGTCGAAAGGCGGCCTTGGCAAAAATTGATAGCCCAGCCTCCGGAGGTGGCAAGGTCCGTTGCAGAAACGATACCAATAATGCGACAAACTATGGACCGGCCGGTTTGAAGACACCAAACCAGTTTGCCGAAAGTGCTTATATTCACTTACCGCGATTTTTCTTCGGCCCTTCCGTGCCAAGCCCTAGGCAGGGTAAAATCAATGGCGCCGGCTTGATAAGCTAACGTAATCGGCAGCATGAAGTTCCATCGCGTGATGTTCCATGAAAACCCAGATCTGGATATCTGTAATCGTGATTATATCTTGGGGGACGATAACCCCAATATTATGGGGTGCGGCATCCTGGGCTACCGGTCCCGGGCTGCAAAAAAACCTGGCCGAATCGGTGGATATTCTCTGGGCCGAAAACCCAATGCGTCAGGCCCTGGAAAGCGTGGGTAGAAATAAAAATGTAGCCGTGCTGCTCGACCGGCGAATAGATCCCGGCCGGAAAATAGAAATTTCTATCCGCCAAACCCCCCTTAAAGAAGCATTGGAAACAATTGCCCAAAAATACAATTTGGGGATTTCCATGGTCGGGCCGGTGGTTTACTTCGCGCCGCCCGAGACGGCCCGAACGGTGCGCACGCTGGTGGCGTTGCGCCGGGAAGACGTCCGCCGCCTTGCGCCGGGCGCGGCGAAAAAGTTTTTCGAGCAGAAATCAATGGTTTGGGACGATCTGGCCACACCGCGGGCTTTGTTGGAAAAACTGGGCAGTGAAAATGGCATCCAGATCGCCGGTCTGGACCAAATTCCCCACGACCTGTGGGCTGCCGCCGATCTGCCCCCGCTCGACCTGATCGAACGCATTACCTTGATCGCCGGACAATATGATTTGACGTTCCAAGTTTCCGCAGACGGCAAGGGGATTACTCTTTTGCCCGTGCCGGAACACGTCGAGTTGGTGCGAACTTATCCGGCCGGGCGGCAATCGCAGGAAACCGCCAAAAACATTACATCGCTAGCGCCGCAGGCCCGAGTTCACGTCGAAGGCGACAAGATCGTCGTCACGGGCACGGTCGAGGACCACGAACGCATATCCTCGCCGCATCGCCAAACCGAGCGCAGCTCGACCAAGCCGGCCGACGCCGATTTGAACTCCAAACGGTTCACGCTCACCGTGCCCGAACAACCCATCGGCCTGTTGCTCCAACAACTTGCCCCCCAATTAAACCTGGAATTAAAAATCGATAAAAAAGCCCTGGAGCGGGCCGGCGTTTCACTCGACCAACGGGTATCTTTCAGCGTTAAAAATGCGACCGTGGACGAATTGTTGCAGGCCGCGCTAAAGCAGACCCGTTTGAAATTCATGCGTAGGGGAAATGTCGTGCAAATTGAGCCGTCCGAGGAGAAGTAAATTGATTAAGATCTCGAATTTCAATCTCATTTACTGCGTTCTTCTAATTGCCGGTTGTTCTTGGTCCGCACGGCCGCAGTTCGGTTTGAATACCGAGGGGCGCGATCCGCAGTCAATCAGCCGCGATCAAGCCGCGGCGATGACCGGGGTCTTGGAAAAAATCTTCGGCACACCCGACAACCCGGCCGTTCCTGAGGGGGTCGATTTGAACGTGGATTTACTGAAAATGGCGGCCGGGCCGATTGGCAGCGACGCTGACGACCGGCCCTGGGGATTGTATCGCAAGCATTGCCTTGCCTGCCACGGGCTTTCGGGCGACGGCGCCGGAGCAAACGCCGCGGATCTGGATCCATATCCCCGCGATTTCCGCAACGGAGTGTTTAAATACGCTTCCACCGCCGGGACGGCAAAATCGCTCAGGGATGATTTGCTGCGCACATTGCGTAGCGGCATTCCCGGCACGGCCATGCCGTCGCTGGCCAAATTGCCCGACGGGCAAATCGAATCGCTTGTCGAATATGTGAAATATTTGAGCATCCGCGGAGAGACTGAGCTATATCTTTTGCAGACGGTAGTAGATGAACATGCGGCGTTGCCGCTGGACCGGGAAAAAGTTTTGGCTGAAGGCTTAAGACCGGCGGTCATGTCCTGGAATCGGGCCGCCGACATGGCAGTTGTTCCGCCGCCTGCGCCGCGCGCCGATACGCTCGATCAGTTGTCAGTTTCCATCGACCGCGGCCGCGAACTTTTTCGCACCATGGGCGGGCAATGCTTCTTGTGTCACGGCTGGACCGGCAAAGGCGACGGCCAGCGCACCGATCTTTACGATGATTGGAACAAGCGGAAAATTGCGGACACTCCCCAGCAGACCCAAGAACTCGCTTTGCGTTTTCAACTTGCCGTTCAATCGCTGGAGGCGCGAAATCTGACCGAAGGCGTTTTCCACGGCGGGGACCGGCCGATCGACCTTTACCGGCGGATTTCGGCGGGCATTAAAGGCACGCCCATGCCCGCCGCGGGACCGGCCCCGGGCCGTAAGGGAGCACTCTCGGCCGATGACATATGGCACGTCGTTAATTACGTGCGCTCTTTGAGCAAAGAGGGCTCAGGGTTCGGGGTTCAGGGTTCGGAAACTGAAAAATGAAACTAATTTCTAATTTAAAAAATACCTGGCTGTACCGCAATCTTCCTTCAACATATCATGGATATATTTACCTTTCGGAAAACCTGAAAAACTTAGCGAATGGTTCTGCAGGAATCAAAAAATGCGTGAGAGTCTGAAAGCTATAGGTATTTTGGTGTTTCTGATTCTTGGTGTCGCAACCCTCGTTGTGTGGTTAGACGATCGACCGGATAATACAACTTGGATTTTGCGACTGGCCTTTCCGGCGGTAGCGGGACTTGTTATTTACATGACGACCCACATCAAACCAAAGCCGGACATCATACCAGATTTTCTCTCCAAATATTCTCCATCATATTTCGATTGTAGAGGGTTCTGTTTTACCTTTTTTCCATCTCGTGAAAACGATACATTCATGCTCAATATGATTTTTCAAAACAGGTATGAACGGCGCTCAGTGGTTAAAGTTGCAGTAAGACCTGGCGGTTTATGGTTTCTTGGAGACAAGGCTACGGCCATCTTCCATATTGAATGCGGTCCCGGCTCATTCGGAATGGCAAATCAGCCGATGGGCATCCCCGCCAAATTTCAAGGGAAAAAACACATGTTCTTTGTAGGAGGTAAGGTATCATATCCGGAAGGAAAGGGTAGAATGCTGTGATTTCACAATGCAGTGAGAGTTACACGCAATTTGCGTTTCCGAAATAAGTTCATGATAGTTAAGGCCATGTTAGGGTTACTTAGTATGCATCTTTTGCTGGAAGTACCGGCGAACATTACTATTCAACTGCCTGAAAATGTTGCCGAACTGATTCATGCCAATTCTCAACAATACACAGAAATAATGTGGACTTTGAATGATGATTATCCAAGCGATTTCTGGATTAAAGGATTTCCAGATCAAACCAGATGCAGTGAAAGTGCATAAGTCATTTTTTTAATATAAGTTGAAGCATCGATCAAATGCTGAACCCTGAAACCCGAACCCTGAACCCTGCAAGCTTAGTCTTTGTGGCAATCACGGCCGTTTTTTGCCAATTAGCCAGGGCTCAGTTCATCATGCCCCCGGCCGGCACCCAGTTCGATCTGGCCGAGGGCGTCGAGCTTGACCGGGCCGAGGGCACGGCGCCGGCCCAATTGGAGCGGGTAAAAGCCTTTCTGGCCGACCGGAAATGGGACGAGGCCGTGGAAACGCTTTGCCAGTTAATGGAAAACTCCGAAGGCAAATTGCTGGGCGTGACCGAAAATCGCTTTGTCGGACTGCGCGAGTATTGTCAAATGCAACTGGCTTCGTTGCCGCCCGAAGCTTTGAAACTCTATCGCTCCCGAGTCGATCCCGGAGCGCGCAAATGGTACGAGGACGGCGTTGCCAATCGCGATCCCCGGTTGCTCAGAAAAGTCGTCGAGCAGGCCTTTGCCGGCAGTTGGGGCGACGAGGCCCTTTTGGCCCTGGGCGACATGGCCTTGGAATCGGGCGATTACACGGCGGCGCGCTGGTATTGGGAACGGATCATTCCCCATCCGCCGACGGCCGGTCAACCTTCGACATGGTTGGGATATCCGGACAGCGATATCGACCTGGCCGCAATTCGGGCGCGGCTGGTGCTGGCATCGATCTTGGAGGGTTCCCCGGCCAAAGCCCGCGAAGAACTTGACCAATTCACCCGCTTGCACGGCGAAGCCTGCGGACGGCTGGGCGGGCTGGAAGTAAATTATGCCGAGGCCCTGGGCGCACTGTTGTCGGAAAGCGCCTCCTGGCCCGCGGAGCCGCAAAATTTCGACTGGCCGACCTTTGCCGGATCGCCGGCGCGAAACGCACTTGCCCCGCAAAAATCCGACGTAGGCGGCGTAGCCTGGCGCGTGCCGCTACCCGAGGTTGCAATGCCGGCTTCCGCACTTGGCGCCACGACCAACCTTCGGTCGGTGCCCGGCTTGTCCAACAGTACGGAAATCACGGTTGGGCAAGCCAACCGTGCCACCCATCTTTCGCTAAGTTATCATCCCGCGATTGTCGGCGATCTGGTGCTGGTCAACACGGCCCGGGAAGTTTTGGCCCTTCGTTTAAGCACGGGCAAACCGGCCTGGGGCCGTACATCCGGGGCCATTTTTCGCGACCCCATTGACCAAACCGCCGCCGATATTAATGGGCCGCCGGGCACGCTGGGCACGCCGCGTTTTACCTTGACCGTCTTCGGCGATAAACTCTACGCCCTGATGGGCTCGGGCGTTACCAGCCTGCCGCAAGGCCAATCCGCCGATATTCGGCCGGGTTATCTGGTCTGTTTGGACTTGGCCGCTGAAGGCCGCTTATTGTGGAAAATCGCTGCGGAAGAAGGCTGGGCCTTCGACGGTTCGCCGCTGGCCGATAGTGCAGGGGTGTACGTGGCAATGCGGCGGATCGACATCCGCCCGCGCGCTTACGCGGCGTGTTTCGATGCCCAATCGGGCCGGCTCCGCTGGCGGCAATTCGTGGCAAGCGCGGAAACGCCCGCCCGAGGCATGATGCACCAGGTAACACATGACCTGCTTACCCTGGCGGGCGATTCTATTTACTTCAACACCAACCTGGGAGCGGTGGCGGCGATTAATATCGACGACGGGCGGCTGCGATGGGTCAGCCTATATCCACGCCAGCGGCACGGCGACCTGGCCTCGCCGGCAGCGCATTGGCAGCGAGACTTGAATCCCTGCCTGTATCATCAGGGCACGCTTTATGTGGCCCCGGCCGATAGTCCGCGAATTTTCGCCATCGACGCCCAAAGCGGCATGATCCTTTGGCAAACCGGCGAGCAAACGGAATATGCCCTCGATCTGCTGGGCGCCACGGATGAATATCTTATCGCCGGCGGAAACAAACTGTATTGGATCGGCCTGAAAGACGAAGACCGGGGACGGATCAAACACATCTGGCCCGAGGGCAACGATAAACCGGGTTTCGGCCGGGGCATAATTGCCGGCGGATACATCCTCTGGCCCACCCGCGAACAGATTTTGGTTTTTGATCTTAAAACCGCCCAGCCCCGTAAAACAATCGAACTTCTGCCCCGCGAGGCCCGGGGCGGCAACCTGCTGGCGACCAACCTCGGGCTGCTCATAGCAACCGATAATGAACTTATCGCCCTGGGCAAAACCGCTAATCCATCCCGGGAAAAACGACAAGAGATTGCAAAGATACCATGAACACTAAATACGACGTTCCTCGTTCCCACGGTCCTTCGTGGGAACACGCCTACTGATAGGTCCTGCGCCGCCATCGACGCGGAGCGTCGGAAAAAGTAGGTTCCCACGCAGAGCGTGAGAACCAGGAGATCCAAACCCCCGGTGTATTCACCGGGGGCTAAATGAGTTGAACACGAACTAAAAACCCATCATAACCTGTAGCATATTTTCCCATGAACACAAAAGACGACGTGCAAGCCGTTGCGGAACTAAACGAGGCATACCGCATGATTACCCAGCAACTAGGCAGGGTGATCGTGGGGCAGCGGCAAGTGATCGAAGAATTACTGGTGGCTATGTTCGCCCGGGGCCATTGCCTGCTGGTGGGCGTGCCCGGCCTGGCCAAGACGCTTTTGATCCGCACGCTGGCCGGCGCATTGTCGCTGGAGTTCCGCCGCATTCAATTCACGCCCGACCTCATGCCTTCGGACATCACCGGCACCGAAGTGATCCAGGAAGATAAACTTTCCGGCGTCCGGGAACTGCGGTTTTTGCAGGGGCCCATCTTCGGCAACGTGATCCTGGCCGATGAAATCAACCGCACGCCGCCCAAAACCCAGGCCGCGCTCTTGGAAGCCATGCAGGAATATCAGATCACCATCGGCGGCAAACGGCACCCGCTCGATCAGCCGTTTTTCGTGCTGGCCACGCAAAATCCCATCGAGCAGGAGGGAACGTATCCGCTGCCCGAGGCCCAACTTGACCGGTTCATGTTCAACACGTTCGTCGATTATCCCGACAGCGAGGAGGAATTCGACATCGTCAAGCGGACTACCGCGGACATAACCGCCACGGTCACGCCCACGCTTACCGGCTCTCGGATCCTGGAACTGCAAAAGATCGTCCGCCGCGTGCCTGCGGCGGACCACGTGGTCCGCTACGCCTTGCAACTGGCCCGGCTCACCCGCCCGCATAAAGGCGAGGCCCCGGATTTCATCCGCGAGTACGTAAGCTGGGGAGCCGGTCCGCGCGCCAGCCAGTACATGGTGCTGGGTGCAAAGGCCCGGGCGGTGTTAAACGGCCGCTTTTATGCCGGAGTGGACGATATCCGCACGGTCGCTTTCCCGGTCCTGCGACACCGGATTATGACCAATTTCAACGCCGAGGCCGAGGGAATCAAGCCCGACGACATCATCCGCCGCTTGCTGGACACCGTCCCCGCCGATGGAGATGCTGATGACGAAAAACTGCCCGGTGTATTTCGCTCGGCGGAGAAATAACACGTAAATTACAACACGGAGGCACGGAGATCACGGAGTAATACATAAAATGTTCATTGGTTTGCACGATTAACAATTATATTATTATTCGGTATTGGCACTTTGATTATCTTTCGATGCCATAATAAAAACTGAAATCTCCGTGCCCTCCGTGTCTCCGTGTTGAATAATCTTATGAATAATTCCGACAGACAAAAACTCCTCGATCCGCAAATGCTGGCGAAATTGCAAGGGCTGCAACTCCGCGCACGGCAGATAGTCGAGGGATACGTGTCGGGCGTGCACCGCAGCCCGTTCCACGGATTTTCCATCGAGTTCGCCGAGCACCGCGAATACACCCCCGGCGACGATCTGCGTTACCTCGATTGGAAGGTCTTCGGCCGGACGGACAAGTTCTATCTCAAGCAATTCGAGGAAGAAACCAACCTGATTTGTTATCTGCTCTTGGATGCCAGCGAGAGCATGGCCTACAAAAGCGATCGGGCGGCGATGTCGAAGCTGGAATACGCCCAAAGCGCGGCCGCGGCTTTGTCATACCTGATTCTCAATCAGCAGGACAGCGTGGGCCTGGTAACTTTCGACGAGGAAATCCGCGCCCTGGTCCGGCCGGGCGGCAATCCCTCGCATCTTAAAGAAATTTTACAAGTCATGGAGACCTCGGAGGGCGGGCGAAAAACCGCCACCGGCCCCATCTTTCACGACTTGGCCGAACGCTTTAAAAAACGCGGAATTGTCGTGATCCTCAGCGATCTTTTCGACAACGTCGATGCCATGATGGCCGGTCTGAAGCACTTCCGACACCGCCGCCACGAAGTAATCATAATGCACGTGCTCGATCCGGCCGAGGTGGATTTTCCCTTCGAGCAAGCCACGCTCTTCCGCGGTTTGGAACAATTGCCCGAGGTGCTGGTCGAACCCCGTGCAATCAGAAAAGCATATTTCGATGAATTCAACCGCTTTATCCGCAAAGTGAAAAAAGGCTGCCGCCAGCATCAGATCGATTACGTTCCGCTGAGGACCGATCAATCGATGGAAGTGGTCCTGTCAACATATTTGGCGTCCAGGGGATAGAAAGAAGGATGAGGGATGAGGGATAAGAGATGAGGGATGAATACTGAATTTAAATGTTGATCGATCAAAAAAACCGCCTGTGGTTTTAGCAATAATTATTTTAAGTGGGCAGTGAACTGCCCACCCCTTACAGGGCAATTCTCACCGTTCACTGCACACTGACTACTATTATGCCCCCGCTGCCGCCTATAATCGCCTTTGGATTTTTCAACCTGCCCATGCTGGGTTGGCTGGCGGCGGCCTCCGCGCCCATATTGATCCATCTTTGGGCCCGGCGGCATTACCGGCAGACAACTTGGGCGGCAATCGAATTTCTGCTTGCGGCCGTAAAGCGGCACACGCGGCGGATGTTCTTTGAACAATGGTTGTTGCTCATAATCCGCATGGCGATAATCATACTTTTAGTGTTTGCCGTGGCCGAGCCGTATTGGCAACGTCCGGGGCTGGCCGCGAGCGGCGGCGGAACCGTGCACCGGATGTTGGTCGTCGACGCCTCGTTATCCATGGATTTCAAACCTACCGACCAGAGCCGCTTTGAAAAGGCCAAGGAACTGGCAAGGCAGATTGTCGAAGACAGTCGCCAGGGCGACGTTTTTACGCTTCTTTTGATGTCCTCGCCTACCCGGGTGGTGGTCGGCAAGCCGGCCCTGGAGCATGCGGAAATTCTCCGCGAAATCGAGGTCCTTAAGCCCGCCCAAACCACGGCCGATCTGCCCGGCGCCTTGGCGGCGATCGAACAACTTATTCCCAAGGCGCAACGGGAGAATCCGCGAATAACCCAACACGAAATATATTTCCTCACCGATTTGCAGCGTGTAACTTGGTCGCCGAAACTGGGCCAAACGGCACTGGCCGAATTCCGCCGCCGCAGCGCCGCATTGGCCGATATGGCCGAGATCGTTATTCTCGACGTGGGCCAGCCTGATGCCGAAAACCTGGCGGTAACCGCCTTTAGTACCGGCGATCCGGTGGTGATTGCCCTCCGCGATGTAAATCTCGCAACCTCGATCAAAAATTTCGGCCGCCAAACCCGCACGCGACAGTTGGTGGAATTACTGGTCGACGGGCGGCGGATCGAACAAAAAATCGTCGACGTGCCGGCCGGCGAGGAAATCACTCTAAACTTTGTTCATCGTTTTGAAACGCCGGGTGATCATGCCCTGGAAATTCGCGCCGCCGGCGACGCCTTGGAAGAGGATAATCACCGCTTTCTGGCCGTTAACGTGCGGCAAGAGATTCGCGTTTTGTGCATCGACGGCCGGCCAAGCGGCCAAACGTTCCGAGGCCCGACCGATTATCTGGTCGAGGCTTTGGCGCCGCAAGGCGATGATTCGCGGCAAATCGCGATTAAACCCGAGGTTGCCGCCGAATCCGCGCTGGTCGAGCGCGAACTGGCGCCCTACGATTGCGTATTTATCTGCAACGTTGCCCAATTCACTCCGCACGAGGTCCGGTTGCTGCACAATTATTTGCGGAGCGGGGGGAACTTGGTGTTCTTTCTCGGCGATCAGGTGCTGCCCGAGCAATACAACAGAGAGATGGCCGGCGAAACAACAAGCGGCCGGGAGGGCAGGGCAGGGGAGGGGCGCATCTTGCCCGCTCGACTGGCAGCGGTAATCGACCAGCCGCAACTCCGCCTCGATCCGCTCGGGTTTCGGCATCCGATTCTGAATGCCTTTCGCGGCCGGGGCGAAACCGCGCTTATCACCACGCCGGTTTTCAAATATTTCAAGCTGCAAGTGCCAAAAAATTCCACCGCCCGGGTCGTTTTAGCCGCGTCAAGCGGCGATCCGTTGGTGGTGGAAGAGAAGATCGAGCGCGGGCATGTTATTTTGTTGGCCACCTCGGCCGATACGTCTTGGACGGCCATGCCGCTCTGGCCCAGCTTCCTGCCGCTGGTTCAAGAGATTTTGGCCTTCTGCCTGGGCGGCAATGCCAAAGAGCGCAATCTGGAAGTGGGCGATCCGATTGCCGCGCCCGCGCCTTCAGCTTCGGCCGACGTGCCCGTGACAATGCAAACGCCTGACGGACGCACTCAGCCGGTACGGCGGCGAACTCAAGACGGCGCGAGCCTGCTCGAATTTGCCGACACGACCCAAAGCGGCATGTACGCGGCCCGCTTCGGCCCGCCCATCGATCGGAGCCTGCTTTTTGCGGTCAACGTCGATACGGCGGAAAGCGACTTGGCACAACTTTCAGCCGATGAGTTGCAGGCGGAAGTGTGGCCGGGCGTGGCGTTTCTGCACCAGACCGCTTGGCAAAACGCCGGCCGCCCGGCGATCGGGGCCTCGCTTGCCGGCGCCGGCTTGCAGGTGGAAATGTTGTATATGGTTTTAGGTTTATTATTCCTGGAAACTTTTTTGGCCTGGCGTTTCGGATATCACGCGACATGAGCGGCACATTGACTAGATGTTGGAACAGCAGTTGAACTGCTTTTCCAACGAACTGGAAATAACATGAGATGAGCGGCATATTGAGCAACTTGATCGAACGATGGTTCGGCCTGGAAACGGCTTCCGGCGAAGGGATCGCCTGGAGTCTGGATTACAACTGGCCCTGGCCTTCCTGGGTAACGCTGCTGGCGGCAGTAATGGCGGTGGTATTTGTCGTGGGGATTTATCTTCGCGAAGGCCGGCGCGCCAGCCGCCGTTATCGCCTGATGCTGGCCGCCGTCCGGCTCTCGCTGGCGGCCCTGGTGCTATTGATGGCCGCCCAAGCGACGCTTTTGCTGAAGCGCACCGGATTGCCTTACGTGGCGCTGCTGGTCGACGATTCGCAAAGCATGACCATTGCCGACCGCTACGACGACAAAATCCATAAAGCATTGGAAGATCGCATAAAAAAAATATCGCCCCAAGACGCCGAGATCACCCGCTGGAATCTGCTGCGCACGCTGCTTTGCGAACAAAACGCCGCGATGCTTAAGGGATTATCGGACCAGTACAAGTTGCGGATTTATTTTCTGACGGGCCTGCGGCTGAGCCAACGGCCGGAAGTGGAAGGGGCGATCGAGGAAATCAAGTCGTTGAAACCCTATGGCGAGACCAGCCGCATCGGCGCGGCCGTGCGCGACATTCTCGACGATCTTCGCGGGGCAATGCCGGCGGGAATTGTAATTCTCAGCGACGGCATCAATACCGAAAGCCCGTCGCTGGCCGACGCCGCCGCTAATGCCCAACGCCGCGGCGTGCCGCTTTTTTGCATCGGCCTGGGCAGCGGCCGGCCGCTGCGCGATCTGGCCCTGAGCGATCTTCTGGTCGACGGCACGGTCTTCGTCAACGACGTTGTTTATTTCGAGTGCAAAATCAGCGCCAGCGGATTCCAGGGAACCAAGGCCATGGTCGTCTTGCGCGAAAAAGGCAAGAGCGACATCCTGGCAAAGACCGAAGTCACCCTTGGCCCGGACGACCAATCGCAGACCGTCCGGCTGGTCTATCGGCCCACGCAGGTCGGAGAATTCCAGTACGTGGTCGAAGTCGAGCCGCAAGAAGGCGAACTGCAAACCGAAAATAACCGCCTATCGCGAACCATCCAGGTGCGCAAGGAGAAACTCCGCGTGCTGTTGGCCCAGGCCGGCCCAAGTTTTGAATTCCGCTACCTGCGAAACGTGCTCGAGCGCGATGATACCATCGAATTGCACACGGTCCTTCAGGACGCCGACCTGGAACACGCCGATCAAGACAAGGCGGCCCTGCGCATGTTTCCCGAACGTCGCGATGATCTGTTCGCCTATGATGTTATCATCATCGGCGACCTTAACCCGGCGTTGTTAAGCGCATCGGCCATGCAAAGCCTGGCGGCGTTCGTCGATCAGCCGGGCAAAGGCGGGGCCCTGGTGCTCATCGCCGGTCCAAAGTACATGCCCCTGGCTTATCGCGATACGCCCCTGGCTCGTCTGATGCCCATCGACCCGGGCGGCGTTCGATTGCCCGATCCCAATCAGCCCATTACCGAAGGCTTCAAACTCAAGCCGACCGAACTTGGGCTGGCGGGGCCGGCCATGCAACTGGGCGATTCGCCGGCGGAGACGCAAGCCATCTGGGAAAATCTGCCGGATTTGTATTGGTTTGCCGAGGCGCAGGACCTGAAGCCCGGCGCCCGGGTGTTGGCCGAGCATCCCACCCGCACCACGCGCGACGGCCGCCCCCTGCCCATATTCGTGATGCAATACGTGGGGGCGGGCAAAGTGCTATTCCACGCCACCGATGAAACCTGGCGCTGGCGCTGGCGAGTGGGCGACCTGTATTTCGCCCGCTATTGGATCCAAACCATACGTTATCTCTGCCGCTCGAAATTGGCCGAATCGGGGGGCAACGTCACTCTCAGCGCCGATCGCCGGCAATACGCCCAGGGCGAGTCGGTTCAACTTCGTGCCCGATTTGCCGACGAGCGCCTCGCTCCAGCCGAAGACAACGGCGTTACAGTGATGGTGGAGCAGCCGGGCCAACAAACCCAGCGCCTGCAACTTCACCGCACTTCGATGGGCCGCGGAACCTTTGAAGGCGTGCTTAAGCCTTTGCCGGGTACTTATCATGCCTGGGTTGTTGCGCCCGGCGTTGAAGGACGCGCGCCGGCGGTCGATTTTGTCGTCTATCCGCCGCCCGGAGAGTTCGCCCATGTCCGCATGGACGAAGCCGCAATGCGCGAGGCCGCCAAATTAACCGGCGGCCGCTATTACGATTTCCAAACGGCAGGCAAGCTGCTCCGCGATCTGCCTCCAGGCCGGCAAGTGCCCGTGGAAACATTGCCCCCCAAACCACTGTGGAACAAATGGCCGCTGGTGCTCTTGTTCCTGACACTGCTGATCGGCGAATGGCTACTACGAAAACGCGGCGGAATGGTGTAGAATAAACAGGAGATAACGACATGAAAAAGAAAACGATTTCAGTCCCGATCGTGATTTTGAAAACCAGCACGGGTTACAATGCTTTCAGTCCGTTGGTGGACGGTTGCATTGCCACGGCAAAAACAGTGGATACGGCAATCAAAAGAATCAAAGAAGCATTGGAATTTCATTTGGAAGGTGAATTTCTGGTAAAATACCGCAAAAAAAATGTACCTTCCATCCTAAAGCATGTTTTCGAGGATTATGGCACGGATGCTCTATACGGATCGATCAATGTAGTTAGCAATTGACAAAGACAACTACATGCCCCATCCTATCGTAGACAAACTCGCCGACCTGCGGCGTCGCGTGCGCCTGCTGGTAATAGTCCGCGGCCTAAGCGCTATTATAAGCAGCGCGCTTGGGGCGGCCATTCTGCTGGGACTTATGGATTATGTTTTCCGCTTTCAAGATCGCGGCTTGCGGATGATGGTTTCGTTGGCGCTTTTGGGTGCGTTAGGCTGGGCTTGTTACCGTTTTTTTTACCAGCCGGCCGTCGTTCGCTTCCGCGACGCCGACCTGGCGGTCAAGTTGCAGCGCCGTTTTCCCGGCCTGGACGACCGGCTGCTTAGTGCGGTGGAGTTCATCGCCCAGGGCGAGGATGATCCTACGGCCGGCTCGCCCGGTCTGCGCCGATCGGTCATAGCGCAGACCACGGCCGAGACGGCGGACATCGATTTCAACCAGACCGTCAGTCCGCGTCCGGTGGTGCATGCCCTGCTGCTATCGATAATTATCTGTTCGGTTGCGGCGATGCTGGCGATACTTGATCCGGCCGCATCGCGAACGGCCTTTGCCCGGCTGGTCAATCCGCTTAACAATGCCGCCTGGCCGCAAAAAAACCACCTTGCGATCCGCAATCCCGTGGAGCGCGTAGGCCGGGGCCGGGCGCTGGAGATCGAGGCCGTCGATTCGGCCGCCGCCCCGCTGCCCGCCGAGGTTTACATCCATTATCGATTTACCGGCGCCGACGGCGCTTTGACCGATGAAACCGTATTGATGCACCAGGTGGGCAAAACGGCGGTCGCCCGGCGGGAAAACATCGCCCGTCCGTTTTCATACCGCGTGGAAGGCGGCGACGATCGTTCCATGCCCTGGTTGCCGGTGGAAGTGGTCGAACCGCCGGCCGTCGAGTCGCTATCGATCCGCTTGATCCCGCCGACTTACACCGGCTGGCCCGCGGAAAAGGCCGAGAATGACATCCGCGCCCTGGCGGGCACGCGTTTGGAAATCGACGCCAAAGCCACGAAACCGCTGCAAACCGCCGTGCTCTGCCTGGAGGACGGCCGCGAATTTCCCGGCCGGTTAAGCCCGGACGGACTTCGCATCGCCTTTAACGACGCCGCGCTGGCTGTGGAAAAATCGGGATCGTACTGGTTCCGCCTCACCGATCGCGAAGGGCTTACAGGCGGCGAAACCGATCGCTGGGAAATTGTCGCTCTTGCCGACTCGCCGCCCAGCGTGACAATCGAGCAACCGGCCGCCAATTTATATGTTACTCCGCGGGCGGTCGTGCCGCTGCGCGTCACGGCCAAGGATGATCTGGCCGTCCGCGATGTGAATTTGGCGTTTTTTTCCGTGGGCGACACGACCAACCTTCGGTCGATGCCCGGCTCGCCCAGCAGTGCTTCTCAAGAGACGATCATACCGCTTTATACCGGCCCGCAACAAATAGCTCGGCAAGCCTCGGGCGGCTTGTCTCAGCCGGATTCGTCCGGACAGCGCCGTGTCGTGGAATACCTTTGGCAATTGGAACCGCTGCGTCTTGCACCAGGCATGCAAGTCGTATTTCAGGCCGTGGCTTCCGACTATTTGCCTCAGACGACTCGCAGCGAATCCCGGCGTTTGATAGTTGTCACGCCGCGCGAGATTGAAGACCGCATCGCCAGCCGGCAAAATCTGCTTTTGTCCGAACTGGAACGGGTGCTTAAGATGCAGCGCGCCGGCCGCGGGCAGGTCGAAGCCGTGGAAATCCGCATGGATGAGACAAAACGGCTGGATCAACCCGATTTGGATCAGCTTCGCGCGGCCGAACTCGGCCAACGCCAGACGAACGTGGTATTGACCGGCGCCGGCGAAGGCGTTCCCTCGCACGTTTCCGCCATTGGGGCCGATTTGGAAAACAACCGCATCGATAATCCCGATCTTAAACAGCGACTGAATTTGGTGTTGGATGAAATCGATCGGCTAAAGCGAGATCACTTGCCGGTCATCGGCCGCGAATTAACCTCCGCCGTTAAATCAACCGAAATCGCGCTTGGCGATGCGCCCGCGCCCGCCAATACCCGCCCGGAAGTAGCCGCCGCATTGGCGACCGCCGGCAAAAATCAAGACCGGGTTATTTCAACCCTGGAAAAAATGATCGCGCAATTTACGCAACGGGACAGCAGTCTACGTTTCGAACGCGAATTAACTCAACTGCTCCGCGAGCAGGAAGATACGGCCCGGCAAACGGCCGAAACCGGCCGGCGGACTTTGACCAAGCAGATCAAGGACCTGCCGCCTCAAGACGCGGCCGACTTGAAAATCCTCGCCTCCAGGCAATTCGATCACGCCCGATCGCTCGACCGGATCCTTCAAGACATGGATCGCTCCGGGGCCGAGTTGCAAAACAGCGATTCTTTGGCGGCCCGAATAGTAGCCGTCGCGCTTGACGAGGCCGGACGCATGGGCATCGGCGGGCAAATGCGGTCTTGCGGCGATAATCTGCGGCAAAATCAGATCGGCCAGGCAGCCGAACAACAAACAACCATCATCGAGAACCTCCGGCGGATTATCGATATTCTCATCCACCAGAGCACTCGGCAATCGACTGCCGACCAACTCGCCCGGCTGGAAAATGCCGTAAAATTCCTGCATGAGCGCCAGGAGAATATCCGCAATGAAACGCGGCAAATGGAACAATTGCGGCAATCCCAGGGCCAATTTACCCGGGTCCAGTTGGCCGCGATACTCGATCTGGCCCGATTGCAACGCTCGCTGCAAATCGACGCCATGCACCTGGGCGACCAACTCGCCGAAGCCTCCGCCGCTTTTGCCTTGGCGCTGGACATCGCAGGCCGGGACATGGAACAGGCCGCCGGATTTCTCGACCGGCATCTGACCGCTGCGGAAACGCAGCAAGCCCAGCAAAACGCCATGCGACGACTGGACCTGCTCTTGGATGCCCTAAAGCCCGAACCGCCGGAAAATCAGCCGAACCCGCCGGCTAATGCCGAAAATAAGGCACCGGCAAATGCCAACCAAGTTCCCAAGCAAGGGCAAAGCACTGTAAATCTATCCGAATTGAAATTGCTGAAAATTCTCCAAGAAGACATAAATCGCCGCACCGTCGCCTTGGCCGAGACTGTCGGCCCTGACAGTAAGCCCAACGATCAGCAGCGCAAGGAGTACGAACAACTCGCCGAAGAACAAGCCCGCTTGGCGGAGTTGATCTTGAAAATGATGAAAGAAAAATAATCGCGATTATTGTCTCTAATGAGCAGGGCAGGGGACCGCCTCGGTTTTTGCACTTGTACATCTTCGCATTCTATTCTCTCCCCAATCTCCACACAATCCACTTGGGGGGTGAAAGAGCCGTTGCCCATCTTGTAGCAAGGGGCTAAACTGTATTCGATAATTGTGTTTTTGATTAACAAGCGGCTATCGGGCCGTACCCCATAAACGAGGTATAAATGTTTAGCCGCGGCACTTGCGCCGCGCGCAGGGCATTCGCGCGAGACGTTTTACAGTGGCAAAGGCAACACCAGGTTATCTCGGTACGTATCGATTGTTGAACGTGGTGCACACGGGCCAAAACTGCCACATTTGGCAAGCCTACGACGACGCCAACGACCGCATGGTGGGCGTTAAAACCTTACTGGACAAATATGTTAAAGACCGGGAACAGGTCCGCTTTCTTCGCTGGGAATATGCCGTTGGCCGCACCTTGAAACACCCGCAGATAATCGAGATGTTTTCACTTGGCAACGATCGCGGCATCCCTTACTTGGTAGTGGAGTGGTTCTCGGCCCCGAACCTGAAGCAGCGGCTTAACGCGGGCATTGAAAAAATCGCCTATATGCTGCCAAAGATCGTGGAAAGCTCGGCCGAGGCCTTGGGATATCTCCACAAAATGGGCTGGGTCCACCGCGACGTCAAGCCGGACAACTTCCTTATTAACGATGAAGGTGCAATCAAACTAATCGACTTTGCCCTGGCGCGCAAACAAAAATCGCGGCTGATGGAATTTTTTTCCAGAGGGAATAAAGTGCAAGGGACGCGGAGTTACATGGCCCCCGAGCAGATTCGCGGCAAGGCCCAGGACCCCCGCGCGGACATATATAGTTTCGGCTGCGTGTTGCACGAGTTGATCTCGGGCAAGCCGCCATTTACGGGTATAAACTCGAACGACCTGCTGATGAAACACCTGCGGGTCCCGCCTCCGCCGCTGGAGGCCTTTAACAGCAATGTCACTCCGGAGTTCGCCCAATTGATACGCAAGTGCATGTCAAAGAATCCGGGCGCGCGGCCCAATACGATGCAAGATTTTTTGGGCGAGTTTCGCATGATGCGGATGTTCAAAATTCAACCCAAATCACCGGAATAGGCTAATGGCAGGACCGGAATATCGCCTGGCGTTTGAGCGGCCGATCTACGAATTGGAGGATCGGCTCGTGAAGCTCGAGACAAAAACCGAGCAGACGCCCGAGGTCCGCACTGAAATTCGCCGTTTGCGCCGGGAGCGCGTGGATCTGATTAAACAGATCTACAATAATCTGAAGCCTTGGGAGCAAGTCGAGGTCGCCCGGCATCCGGATCGGCCCATGACCACCGATTATATCGATCTGATCTTTGACGAGTTCGTGGAACTGCACGGCGATCGGTGTTTTGGCGACGATCGCGCGATCCGCACCGGCTATGCCAAGCTCGACACCTTCAAAGTCATGATTGCCGGGCATCAAAAGGGCAAGAGTCTTAAGGAGCGCAGCCTGTGCAATTACGGGTATGCCCATCCCGAAGGGTATCGCAAGGCCATCGGCAAGATGCGCCTGGCCGCCAAGTTCCACATGCCCGTCATCTGCTTCATCGATACCGGCGGGGCATATCCGGGCATCGGGGCCGAAGAACGCGGACAGGCACAAGTCATCGCCAATTCGATGTTCGAAATGTCCCGGCTGCCGACTCCCATCATCTGCGTGGTTATCGGAGAGGGGGGGTCCGGCGGGGCACTGGGGCTCGGCGTGGGCGACCGCGTGGCCATGCTCGAACACGCCTATTATTCGGTTATCAGCCCCGAAGGCTGCGCAGGAATCCTCTGGAAAAGCCATGCCTTCAAAGAACAGGCCGCCGAAGCCTTGAAAATGACCGCTAAAGACCTTCTCGGCCTGGGCGTTATCGACGAAATCATTCACGAACCCCTGGGCGGGGCTCACCGCGATCACCACCTTATGGCCAATCGCCTGAAAATCTATCTCCGCAACACGCTTCGCGAATTAACCGCCGTTTCGCCGGATCAATTAGTGGAAGACAGATACCAAAAGTTCCGCCGCATGGGTATATTTATTGAAGGAAACAGCGACCCCTCGACCCAGCCGTCCTGTGAAACCAATGTAGTTAAACCGCCGCACCGGCAAGCGGAAACGTCGACCCCGGAAAAAAACAGTCCGGAAATTTATTAATCTTACTTTTTTATCGCGGCCATGCGCCGCAAAAGGAAAATCTCTATGAGCACTGACAAATCCCAGCAAGCCCAGTCCCCGGCCGGCAAAACAGGCCGGCGCGGAAGCAAAGTTTCCATAATAATCTGGATCGTGATTCTTCTTATTCTTCTTCCCGTTATTGCCAGCGTTTTATATATGGTTTTTACCGATAGCGGACAGGTGATGCTGGGCAACATTGCCAACCAGGGCTTGGGTAACTGGCTCTTTGGCGAGGGTGATCCTCAAGCCGAAAAAGAGAGTGCCGCGAAATTGAGAGAATTCGGGGTCCTTGTAATTGAAGAGCAAGGCAAGGGAGTTACCTCTGTGGATTTCAGCAATTGTCCCAAGCCCCCCGATGAGGTATTGAAACAGATTACTAAACTCCGCCGCCTATCGACGGCGAATTTTTTAAAAGTGGAAATCAACGACGATCAACTGGCTTATCTTAACGATATGAATCATTTAAGCAACCTGTTGATCAATGGAGCACCGATCACCGACGCCGGCTTAGAGCATCTTTCAAGCTTGCCGGCCCTCCAAACCTTGCACGCCTGTTACACCAAGATTACCGATAAAGGAATGGAATACATAGCCAAAGTCCCCACGCTGACCATTTTGAACATTACTGGCAACGACATAACCGACAAGGGAATTAAGCAAATCGCTAATTTGCCGGAACTCAATTGGCTATTGATTCAGGGCACCAAGGTAACGGATGCGGGATTGGCCGAGCTTGCTTCCTTACCCAAGTTAAGACGTCTTTCACTCAGCAAGGACATGAATATCACCCAAGAAGGAATCCAAAAACTAAAAAAGGCGATTCCCAAACTACAAGTGGACGTAAACAAAGCGGAATCGCCCCCTGAAAAACCGGCAGTCGATACTCCGCCCGCCGCCGAGACAGATAAATAAATAGATGTGATTTGGATTCAAGCGGTAACTAAACCCGGCGATCAACAACTAGGCGCACACAGGCCGGCCGCACTCGGACAATTGAGCATCTAAAGGAGTAAAATCAACCTCCCTCCAACGTCCGATAATGTTTCTTATGTTCGGTCGGAACTTAAGTTTTTCCCGGGAATGATGCAGTTTTTCCGCAACTTAATACGTCCATCTTATAAAATATTTATGTCGTCCTGGGTAAAATAATCTTGCCCTGGCATAATGCGGACCGCGGCCAAAATGCCTATTGCCGGCTCGATCCTGGGCGACATTCGAAATGGCAGATCAGAACTTCAGGCAGCCTAAAGGTTTTCTAACCAAAGCGGCGTCAAATCCCGGCTTGTGCCGCTTCTATCCCCCCCTGCCCTGAGGCGGGTTTTAAGGGTCAACTGCCTCTTTGGCCTGACCCCCGAGCGATTCCAACTTTTGCCCGGTCTGGCGGCCGAGTTCTTCTATTTTTTGACCCGCCTGCTGAAGTTTCTGCTCCACCGCCCGGCCGCTGGTTTTCATATCTTCCTGAGCGATGTTTTGATTTTCCGGTTGCGATGGTTGCGTGTTGGGATCGAGTTTTTGATCCAGTTCATCGATGTATTTGCCTATTATGGCCCGGACGTCTTCGGGCAAAATCGGGTTGGCGTTTCGCGTAACACGGGCGATGGCATAGCCCGAATACGATTTTAACACCATTTGCCGGAGCGGCTCGGAAAGGGTCACGGCGAAAAATGTGATCACCACGCAGAAAAGCGATCCTTTAGCCAGTCCGAACAAGGCGCCCATCTGCCGATCAAACTCGCGGAGCTTTACCCGGTTGACGATCCCGGAGACCATCCTGAACAGCAACCAAATCGCCAATGAGGTGAGGATATAGAGCACCAGCATGGCCAAAAAGCGATTCCATGGTTCTGTCGCACTGAAGTACGGCGCTAAAGGGGTGCTAAAATGAATCGCCACGGCGGCGCTGACCAGCAACGCAGCCAGCGAAGCCAATTGCCAGACCATGCCCTTCCAGGCCCCTAAAAGCGCCGCGCCCAACAAAACGACCAACATGACTATGTCGTAAGTTTGGAATACAGAGTTCATATTCAGGGTTAAGAGTCCAGGGTTAAGTTTGGGGGTTCAGGGGGTTGGAAGTATACCGAAAAAGAGCAAACTGGCGAAGAGCATTGTAGTGATTAATGCACTGGAGCACGGAAACAACTTGGCGTGTCCTTATTATGCAACAGAAGGGCTTGCCGTTCAGAGTTAAGTCTTACGACCAGTTCTGAACCCTGAAACCCCGAACCCTGAACCCTTTGATATAATTGTCATCTTGCCCTGATTGGGATATGTTTGGTAATATCTTGACCAAGTATGGAAAATTAAATAGCATAGGTTGTTTAGGATAATTGGAGCACTCGCCCAAATAGCATTGAAAAGGATATCTATGGAAACCGCTCAGCAAGGCAATCCCGCGGAACAGTCAACGGGAGGTTCTAAGGACCGGCCGTGGATTCCACGCTTTTGGGACGGGATGAACGTTTCGGGATGGGTTGGGCTAATAGTTCGAAACCATTTTGCCGTCACTCCGCGTCGCATTGCCATGTCGATAATCGTGTTGATGACCAGCATAATCAATTTTTTTCTTTGGGCTGTTGAAGCTCTTATTTTCGGACGCCGGATCAAGCGCACCGAATTGAAAGACGATCCCATCTTTGTCATTGGTCATTGGCGGTCGGGCACGACCCTGTTGCACGAACTATTGGTGCTCGACCGTAGACACACCTTTCCCGACACCTATGCTTGTTTTGCCCCCAACCATTTTTTAGTCTCGGCCTGGTTTTTCAAACCCATGCTAAAATTTCTGCTGCCCTCGCGCCGGCCGGTGGACAACATGCTCGCGGGTTGGGACCGGCCGCAGGAAGATGAATTCGCCTTGTGCAACATGGGCGTGCCATCGCCGTATTTAACGGCCGTTTTTCCCAACCGTCCTCCGCAGTACCCGGAGTATCTGGACCTGGAAGGACTGCCTCCGGAGGCGCTTGATCGCTGGAAATCCAAATTGCATTGGTTTCTCCAATGCCTGGCGCTTAGGCATCCTAAGCGGATTGTGCTAAAATCGCCGCCGCATACCTGCCGCATCAAAGTTTTATTGGAGCTTTTTCCCAAGGCCAAGTTTGTGCATATCGTTCGCGATCCGTACGTGCTTTTCCCCTCCACGTACAACCTCTGGAAGCGGTTGTATCGCGATCAAGGCCTTCAAATGCCGAAATACGTCGGCTTGGAGGAGTACGTCTTTCGCACCTTCGAGCGGATGTACGAGGTCTTCGAGCGCGATCGGCATTTGATCGCCCCCGGCCAGTTTTGCGAGGTTCATTACGAAGAGCTGATTTCCCATCCGATCGAGCAAATGCGGCGGATTTACGAAGAGCTGGAATTGGGCGATTTCGAAGCCGTCCGTCCCGCGTTGGAAACCTACATGGCCGGTCAAAAAGACTACAAGACCAACCGCTATCAGCTTTCGCCGGAAAATCGCGGCGAAATCGGCCGGCGTTGGAAAAAATACCTGGTTCAGTACGGGTATCTGGCTGCCGAGCCGGCCAATAACAGAAGCGGCGAAACCAGTTCCAAGGGCGCGGCCAGCCGATCGTCGGTAAATGCGTAGATAAAAGGCCAGAGCGCTGCATTAAGCCGCGGATAAAACCCCTGATGTGTTCAGCGGGGGTTAAGTGTTGCCGCTTTCAATTGGATATCATCAAAGGCGATTTCGCCCACCGCGCCGAACAATCCGATGCAAACGATGGCTTCGCGAGTGCGGGGCGGAACTTCGATCCGCTTGACTTCCCGCCGCCAGCCGAAAGTGCCGGTCCATGGGCCTGCTACGCCCCGGCCCGCTATACCCCGGTTTTCGTCGTAAAAAATGATCGTCAGGGTAGGAGCGTCATCGGCGTTTTGACCGAGTCGGATATTGTTTCCACGGATGTAGAACGATACGTCAAGCATTTTGACTTTTCGCCCATCCAGGGCAAAGCCCTGCAAGGCCTGGCTGCCCCGGCCCGGCTCGGCGTTGCTGAATACGGCGTATCGCCCGCCTTCAGGCGCCTCTTTATCGCTGACGACTTTCATCTGTCGCTGGTAGTGCCAGACTGCCGCCTCGGGCGGATCGCCTAAGATTTGTTCAAACCCGCCGTTCTCGATCGCCGGCTTGCTGGGATCGGGATGCATCTTGCGCTGCGATTCGGCCTTGCCGGTCATGGGCACGAAGAGGGTCGGCTTGAGGGCCTCGGTTTCCAGCTTGCCATTGATTTTCTTCAGCAAGTACAGCGATTGCTGATAGCGCTGGCCCATGGGAATGACCATCCGGCCGCCTTCCTTGAGCTGCTCGGCCAAGGCCGGCGGCACATTCTCCGGCGAACAGGTGACGATGATCTTGTCGAACGGCGCGTGTTCGGGCCAGCCCTGATACCCGTCGCCGATCTTCACGTGCACGTTGTCGTAGTGCAGGCGCTCCAGGACCTTCGTGGCCTTGCGCCCCAAGGGCTCGACGATTTCGATGGTATACACTTCGCGGACCAAGGGGCTTAATACGGCCGCCTGGTACCCGGAGCCGGTGCCGATTTCCAGCACCTTGTCCTCGGGCTGAGGGTCAATGGTTTCTGTCATGTATGCCACGATAAAAGGCGGGGAGATGGTCTGCCCTTCGCCGATGGGCAATGCCATGTCAAGGTATGCGTTCTTGCGTTCGTTTAAAGTCACGAACTCGTGCCGCGGAGTGCTTCGCATGGCTTCGATTACCCGGGGATTCTTCACCCCGGCATCGACGATTTCCCGGTCGACCATCTTGTTCCGGGCGGCATCGAACTCCTGGCGACTCTGCGCTGAAAGCCGTTCTGGCGCATAGCCCCAGGCCAGCAGGATAAATATAAGAGCCCCGGCGATGTAATGGTTTTGTTTCATGGCCAATCGAGCCTCAGATAAGTAATATCACTAGCCGGCGGTCAACGACCGCCGGAATATGCCTGAATTCCTACCGGCGGCTGTTAGCCGCCGGCTATTTAATGCGACATTATTTTTATGACTGCCAATAATATCATTCTACGTGTGATTCCTCCTTGATTATACTTGATTTATCCCGCCGGCGCAAACGGGCGGTCCTGTTTTTCAACTCGAATTTCTGCCATAATCGTTATTATGCTCAAAGAATATCTGAAAAACCGGATTGTCAACTACCTTCTCCCCCTGGTTCAGACGCCCGGACAGTATATCGGCGGCGAATGGAATGCGGTGTGCAAAGACCATCGCGCGGTGGACGGCACGATTTGCCTGGCCTTTCCGGACGCCTATTCCATCGGCATGAGCCATCACGGCCTGCAAGTATTATACGCGATGATGAACGGGCGGAATTGGGCTTGCGAACGGGCGTTTACGCCGTTGGCCGACATGGAGCAGTTGCTCCGCAAGCACGGACTGCCACTTTACAGCCTGGAGTCGTTCACGCCCCTTTGGCAATTCGACGTGCTGGGCTTTTCTCTGCAATACGATCTTTCCTACGGCAACGTGCTGACGATGCTCGATTTGGGCGGCATCCCCTTGGCGGCGGAAGACAGGACCTTCGACCATCCGCTGGTCATAGCCGGCGGGCCGTGCGCGTTCCATCCCGAGCCGATGTCGCGTTTTATCGACCTGTTCGTGATCGGCGACGGCGAAGAAGCCCTGCCCGCGGTCTGCGACGAGTGGCTGCGTCTGAAACGATCTTCCGGCGACCGGGAATCGATGCTCTTCGAGATGGGCAAACGGTTTCCCTTTGTCTACGTGCCGCGATTTTATCGGCCTGAATTCAGTTCAGAGGGTAAAACTATCGCGGTTCGGCCGATGCGCGGCGACCTGCCCGAGTGCATTCAGCCGGCCATGGTCGATTTGGAATCAATACCACTGCCCGTTGCCCCGGTGGTGCCGCACGTGGAGTGCGTGCAAGAGCGGATCGCAGTGGAAATCATGCGTGGATGTCCGGGCAAGTGCCGGTTCTGCCAGAGCACCACCACCAAACGCCCGCTGCGGTTTCGCAAGGCGGAAACCATCGTCCGGGCGGTTTTGGATTCGTATCGCAACACCGGATACAACGAGATTTCGTTGCTCTCGCTTTCCTCCAGCGATTATCCGCATTTCGACGAGCTTTTACGGCAACTGCAAGAGGTCCTGCGTCCGCTGGGAGTGGGCATCTCGCTGCCCAGCCTGAGGATCAACGAGGAATTGCAAATGGTCAGCGATTTGGTCGGCACCGCCAGACATTCCGGATTGACGCTCGCGCCCGAGGCCGCCCTGGACGACATGCGCAAACAAATCGCCAAGCCGATAGTCAACGAGGACTTTTATGCAGGGTGCCGGAAGGCCTTTGAGCAGGGATTTAACCGGGTGAAACTGTATTTCATGTGCGGCCTGCCGGGCGAAAGGCAAATCGACCTGGACGGGATTATCGACATGTGCGAGCACATCGCCCGGCTGGGCAAAGAAGCCAGCGGGCGTTTTCCCACGGTGGTGGCCAACGTATCGAATTTCGTGCCCAAGCCGCACACGCCCTTTCAATGGAATGCCATGCAGCGGCGGGAATATTTTCACGATGCCCACCGGCAACTGCGGCAATACAAACGGCTGGGGTGCGTGCAAATAAAGTGCCACGAAGTGGAAACGAGTCTATTGGAGGGCGTGCTTTGCCGCGGCGATCGCCGGGTGGGCGAGGCCATCGAGTTGGCCTGGCGGCGCGGGGCGCGATTCGACGCCTGGGCCGAACGGCTCGATCCGAATTTGTGGTGGAAGGCACTGGCCGACGCGGGCGTGGACGTGGAACAAACCCTGCACCTCCCCTGCCCTGCCGGCGCTCCCCTACCCTGGGACCACATCGGCATATGTCAGGGCCGGCCGTACCTGGAAAGGGAGTATGATGAATCGCTGAAGCAACTCGGGGAGATGGGTGAAAATAGAGATTAGAGATTAGGGGCCAGGGACTAGGGATGAGGCGTTCTTCGCATTTTGCGGGCGTGTTTTTTTATTGCAAATTGGAAATTGCAAATTGCAAATTGAACAAACACAACCCGTTGAGTGATTTGTCACTTTTTGGGATTTATGAATTGTTGGGCTGGGGGAGAAGTTGGTGATAAAAGGGCAAGCATGACAGATGGCCAAAAAGTTGGCTTTAGATTTGGAGTTAGGGCGATTATAATGAGGCGAAATTAGAGTGCATCGAAAAGGCGTGCGAGAAATTAAATGTTAAGAAATTTTTTTAAGTGCATATAGGGTAGAGGATTGCGGCGAAATGGGGAGAGAGGAAAATTGTGCCAAATGCGAATTGGGAGTTGCGCCGATTTTGGGAGAAGGTCACTTGGCGCAATTTGTTTTCCGGCAGGATGTTGCTATGTCGGGCTACAACACGGCGTGGATGTAAGTGGAATTTACTCGATGGCAATTGTCTTTGCGCTACGGTGCAATTGCAGTGATGTAAAGTCGGAGTTGGACGGCCAAAACTAGCTGCGTCCCCTTTTCCCACCTGGGATAAATTATGGATGCCGACGATTTCACGACAGGCGATCAAACCGCCAATCCGAAACCGAAGCGCCGCTGGTATCAGTTCAGCTTGCGGGCGCTGCTGATTTTTGTGACGCTATGCGCTTTTGCTTGCTCCTGGTTTGCCGTGAAAATGGAGCAGGCCAGAAAACGAGGCGAGGCGGTGGTGGAGGTTTTGGCAATGGGCGGATCGGTGACGTATGACTACGATACGCCTTCATCGGGCGGATCGAAGAAAAAGGCGCAACCGGCCGGTCCGCAGTGGCTGCGAAACTTTCTGGGCATCGACTTTTTCTCTGATGTAACCGCAATCAGTTATCCAAATGAAGTAAAACTAATATTTTATTTACAAAAAAACGAAAACCTGACTGTGGATAGTTTTATAAATAAGGATATTGTCGAGGCCGGGCTGAAAGATATTAAAAGGTTTACAAAACTCCGGCAGCTTTCGCTGCAAGGGGTCAACGTCAACAATTCCACCTTGGAAGCAATCAAAGAGATGACCCAACTGCGGGAGTTGAGTCTTGCAAACTCCTTAATCAGCGATTTTGGCCTGGAAGAAATCAGGGGGCTAGATCAACTCGAAAAACTCGATGTCTCGGACACGGCAATTAACGGCGACGGGCTGATGTATTTAGAGGGGATGACGAATTTAGTTGATCTTAATCTGCGGAGAACCCATATAACCGATGCAGGGCTGGCGCACATCAAAGGGCTTACACAACTGCGGAGTCTTCATCTGACCGATACCGGAATCGGCGACGCCGGGTTGGAAAGCATCAAGGGACTTAAACAACTACAATCGCTCAGTATTAATGGACCCAGAATCACCGACGCCGGACTGGAACATCTCAAGGGACTAAATCAGCTCCAAACACTCTATATTTTTGACACCAAGATCACTGATGCCGGGCTGGCCTACATCAAAGGCTTGACTAAACTCCAGACACTCCATCTAACTGGGGCCAATATCACTGATGCTGGGCTAGTACACCTCAAAGGACTAACTAAACTCAAAGGGCTCGTTATCACTAAAGCCAAAATCACGGACGCGGGATTAGAACATCTCAAAGGACTAACTCAACTAAGTGAGATGTGGATCTTGGATACCAATGTTACGGATGAGGGTGTAAAAAAATTCAAGGAGGCATTACCCAAATGTCAGATCATCTCTGAGTTCCCCAGTCGCCCCATTGGCGGACGAGCGAACCGATAAATGCCCGCACTAGCGGCAGGATCGGCTCGCAATTGGCCGCGCGCCAGAATTTGATGCGGTGGTGTAGCGGCATGGCGGCAAATAAGATAATATATTATTGAAAGTGAGCAGGTTATAGCGGCAGCGGCATGTGTCGGCGCCCGTAGACAGGCCTTTTTATTGAGAAAATAATGCATGGCACTCAAACATCGAAAACAGATGCGGGCTGAATCGACATCCGTTTCGGGCGGCGGGGCGTGGACGAATGCCAAGATCCTGCTTGCCGTGGCGATTGGGCTTTTTATATTGTCGCGATCTTACATGCTGTTTTTTTTACGCCCGAAGATCTCGGACGTGGGAATGTATTTTGGATATGCCGCCAATGCGGTCGATCTGCAGCAAACGCCCTACACGGAGAAATTCATAGTTCCATATCCTCCATTGGCATACTGGACAACTTGCGCGCCGCGGCTGTTAGACAAACGCCGGATCACAAGCGGTCAGGATCCTAAGATCGGGGAGATCTACTTTGATTACGAGCGGGGTTTTCGGGGGCTGATGTTTCTTTGCGACCTGACGTCGTTCACGATGCTTTTGTTGATTGCCCGGAAGCGGCGCCCGCAGATGGCTGCCTGGGCTGCGCTGCTTTATATAATAACGACGTCCATCTTGGGCCACGTGCTTTACGACCGGCTCGACGTGGCGCTGCTGATGCTGCTGATGTTGGGACTTTACTGCTGGACGCGGTCGCTGGGGGAATCGAGCCGGTCGATCGCCTGGGCCACGTTAGCCTACATGATATTCGGGCTGGGGATAAGTTTCAAAATAATTCCCATATTATGTCTGCCCTTTTTCCTACTTGCCGATTTTCACACCCCGCGGCGTTTTATCAGATTGGCTTTGGCGATTATCGTCTTGACGGCGACGATCAGCGTGCCGTTTTTAATTCAGTGGTCGGCCACCGGCCCC
>JBEKZY010000130.1:0-12806 GCA_049509395.1 Thermoguttaceae bacterium
ACCATTTGAAAAACCGATTGATACCAAATCAAAAAACAGAAATCAGACTGCGAAGTAAAATCCTAAACAAATTCACCCACTTCGGACTTCCTTTGTTCGAGTGGAATTAGTCAACAAGACCGTTTTAAGTTCAAAAAAATTTTATGACTTATAACTTAAGACTTACAACTTAAAACCAAGAGAAAACCACCATGGGTAGATCACTAAAAAAAGGTCCTTTTGTGAATCCCAAGTTGTTCCTGAAAGTGGAACGGCAAAACTTGGCGGGAACTAAGGATCCGATCAAAACCTGGGCCCGGGCCTGTACCATCATCCCCGAGTTTGTCGGGCATACGTTCATGGTCCACAACGGCAAAGTGCACTTGAAGGTGTTCGTTACCGAAGAGATGGTCGGGCACCGGCTGGGTGAATTCGCCCCCACTCGAACTTTCCGCGGCCATGGTGGGAAGGGGGGCAAAAAGTAACATGGCATACAAAGCGGTACATCGTTTCGCACGCATTAGCGCCCGCAAGGTGCGCCCCATAGCCGATTTGATCCGCGGCAAAGAGACCGGCGAGGCCCTAAACGTCCTTCGTTACCAGCCCCACCGCGGCGCGCGGATGCTGGAAAAGGTCCTTCGCAGCGCTTTGGCCAACGCCGAAGACCTGCGGGCCCCGAACCTGCATCACCTAAAGGTGGTTGATGTGCAGGTGGATGGGGGACCGATGATGAAACGCATGCGCCCGCACGCCAGAGGCATGGCCTCGGTAATTTTAAAACGCATGTCGCACATTCGCATTGCATTGGAATAACTTGTATAATCCTGAATGTTGGTGCAGCAGTTAAACTGCTGCACCAACATAGAAGCCCCGGCGCTCGCGCCGGGAGTTTAGAGAATTTACGCATGGGTCAAAAAGTCAATCCTGTCGGGTTTCGCACGGGCATCATGATCGGCTGGAAAAGCCGCTGGTACGCCTCGAAGCAGGAATTCGCCGAACTTCTGGTCGAGGACCAGAAAATCCGCGATTTTATCAAGAATCGTAAAGACAAGGGAGGCAAACCGCTTTACCCGTCGATTGCCAAAATCGAAATCGAACGAACGCGAGACGAAGTAAAAGTGATCCTTTTTTCCGCGCGGCCGGGCGTGCTCATCGGGCGCAAGGGCGAGCGGGTCGAGGAAATGCAAAAGGAACTGCAACAAAAAACCGGGCGGAGGATAAACATCAAAATCGAGGAAATCAACCGGCCGGAAATAGTCGCCCAGTTGGTGGCCGAAGACATCGTGGAACAGTTGGAAAAACGGGCCGGCTTCCGGCGGACGATGAAGCGGGCCATGGAACAAACCATGGAAGCAGGCGCGAAAGGGATTAAAATCCAGTTGGCCGGCCGGTTGGGCGGGGCGGAAATGTCCCGCCGCGAAAAACAAATCACCGGCTCCATCCCCTTAAGCACCTTGCGAGCCAAAATAGATTACGGTTTTGCCGAAGCGCTGATCTCCCAAGGTCACCTCGGCGTACAAGTTTGGATTAACCAGGGAATGTATAGCGAGGACGATATCGATGGCACTGATGCCAAAACGAGTCAAGCACCGAAAAAGCCAAAGAGGGCGTATAAAAGGTAACGCCTCCCGCGGTAACCGCGTAGTCTTCGGCGATTACGGCCTGCAAGCCATCCAAGGCGGGTGGATCAATGCGGCCACAATCGAAGCCGGGCGTATCGCGGCACAGCAATATTTGCGCACCGAAGGCCGTTTGTACATCCGCATGTTCCCCCACAAACCGATTACCTCGATACCCTTGGAAACCCGCATGGGAAAGGGCAAGGGCGAGCCGGAATACTGGGCCGCGGTGGTCAAGCCGGGATCGGTGATATTCGAGATCTCCGGCGTGAGCGAAGAAGGCGCACGCATGTGCTTCACCCGCCTGGCCCATAAAATGCCGGTGAAGGTCCGCTTCCTCAAGCGGCGCACGGTGTAGGCCCTTTAGGAAATGAAACATGAGTAAGGCATCCGAATTACGCGACATGAGCGACGAGCATTTGTCGTTGACCTTGAAGGACACGATCAAGAACTTGTTCCGCCTGCGCCTGCAAGCCCAGACCGAACGGCTCGACGCGCCCAGTGAATTGCGGAAACAGCGCCGCCTAGTCGCCCGCATTAAGACCATCCAACACGAGCGCGAGCGGAAAGCCGCCATGGCGGCCGACGCTGCATCCGCACAACCGCAGGAACCCAGTCATGCCTAAGCGAGTGGAAATCGGAGTGGTCCTGAGCGACAAGACGGCAAAGACCCGCCGGGTGGAAATACCCCGGCTCGTCAAGCATCCCAGGTATGGAAAATACTTGCGCCGGAAAACGGTATGCTACGTTCACGATGAAAACAACGAATCCAAAAGCGGTGACCTGGTAGAAATCATCGAATCCCGCCCCAAATCGCGGATGAAGCGCTGGGCCCTGGTGCGGGTCGTGGAAAAAGGCAAGATGATCGACCTGGCCGCGATGCGAGCGGCAGCCCGGGCAAAGAAAAAACAAGATATAGAAGAAAAAGCGGACGCCATCGAATAATATTTAGCCCATTACGTGGGGCCGGCAGTTAAACTGCTGCCACCACATGGAAGCCCCGGCACTTATGTCGGGAGGGATATAGCGACAAACGGATAGCAGACATGATCCAAATGCAAACCAGACTTGCCGTGGCCGACAACACCGGGGCCAAGGCATTGGGGTGTATCAAGGTGTTGGGAGGATCTCGCCGGCGCGTGGCCGGGCTGGGCGATATTATTGTTTGCAGCGTTAAAGGCGTGATCGCCGGCAGCGACTTGAAAAAAGGCGCTGTGGTCCGGGCGGTCATCGTCCGCTGCAAGAGTCCAACCCGCCGGCCCGACGGCAGCTACGTCCGTTTCGACAGCAACGCCGCCGTGATTATCGACAACGAGAAGAACCCCCGCGGCACGCGAATTTTCGGCGCGGTCGCCAGGGAATTGCGAGACCGGAATTTTATGAAAATCGTCAGTCTCGCCAGCGAGGTAGTCTGATGCGGATTAAAAAAAACGATACCGTGATGGTCATAAGCGGAGAGGACCGGGGCACGCGCGGCAAAGTGCTGCGTGTCGACCTCGACGGCGGGAAACTGGTTGTGGAAGGCGTGAACCGGGTGTACAAACACGTCCGCCGCAGCCAGAAGAATCCCCAAGGCGGCCGGCTCTCGATGGAAATGCCCGTCTCGGTTTCCAACGTGATGTTGGTCTGCGGGTCATGCGGCGCACCCGCGCGGCTTGGCGCCCGCTACCTGGCCGACGGTTCAAAGGAACGATATTGCAAGAAATGCGGGGCGGGCAACGGCATGGTCGCCCCGGCCAAGGCCCGATACGCCAAAAAATAAATCAAAGTAGGACGACTTTTAAAGTCGTCCCACGTTAATCACGACACGATAAAAAACAATTATGTCCGCGAAGAAAGCAAAACAAGCCGAGACAACCGCTGCCCAGGAGGCGATTCCCGTCCCCACGCCGCGGCTGTTGGAGCGCTACGAAAAGGAAATTTTGCCGGCCCTGGCCAAAGAGTTCGGCCGCGCCAACCGGCACTCCCTGCCCAAGCTGGAAAAGATCGTCATCAACATGGGCGTGGGCAAAGCCGCCAGCGAGAAAAAACACCTGGAAGAGGCCCAGGACGCGATTAAGCAGATTTCCGGGCAAAAACCCTTGGTAACGTTAAGCCGCAAATCGATCGCCAACTTCAAGCTCCGCGAGGGGATGGCCATCGGCTGCAAAGTTACCCTCCGCGGAAAGCGGATGTACGAATTTTTGGACCGCCTGGTTGCGCTGGCGTTGCCCCGGGTCCGCGACTTCCGCGGCCTGGACCCCAACGCCTTTGACGGCCGGGGAAATTACAACCTGGGGATAACCGAGCAAGTGGTCTTCCCCGAAATTAATCCGGACAAGTTCACCGGAGTCCAGGGGATGAACATCACCTTGGTGACCACCACCTCCAGCAACGACGAGGCGCGGGAATTGCTTCGCCGCCTGGGCATGCCGCTGAGAGTGGCCTGACAAACGAAATTGTGTGTGCCACTGCTTGCTTGCAAGCAGTGTGGAATCGAGCAAATTTGTATCACTGCCTGCAAACAAGCAGTGGCACGGTAGAAAAAATTATACGTTAGATCGCGAATTAGTCCGAGCAGAACCAAGGACAGATACCGCATGGCAAGTAAATCGAAAATCGCAATGTCGCTTCGCCCGCCCAAGTTTTCCACCCGCCTGGTAAGGCGATGCAGGATTTGCGGCCGGCCCCGGGCCGTTTATCGCAAGTTCGGCATTTGCAGGATTTGTTTCCGTAATTTGGCGGACGAAGGAATGATTCCTGGAGTTCGGAAGGCGAGTTGGTAAAGGGAACCCAATAATATGATGACCGACCCCATCGCCGACATGTTGACCCGCATTCGCAACGCGGTGCGCGTTGAACGGCCCCACGTCGACATCCCCTTGTCCAAGGTAAAACGCGGACTGGCGGAAGTCCTCAAACGCGAGGGCTACATCTGGGATTGGGAAGAAATGGCCGACAAACCGCACAGCCATCTTCGCGTCCATTTGAAGTACGGGCCCAACGGCGAGCGGATAATCCGCCGCATCCGCCGCGTGAGCAAACCCGGCCGGCGGATATACAAAGGCTCCGACGGCCTGAAACCCGTCCTGGGCGGACTGGGGATCTGCATCCTCAGCACCAGCCGGGGCGTAATCAGCGACCGCGAAGCGCGGCAACGCCGCCTGGGCGGAGAAGTGCTCTGCGAAGTATGGTGAATTTGATTGCAAATTGTAAATTGCAATCAAAAATACAAAATGTGATTGAGATTTCCAGGAGATTTACCTAACGCCATGTCTCGGATCGGAAAAAAACCGGTGCCCGTCCCCAAGGGAGTTAAAGTCCAACTCGCCGACCGCACAATCGCCGTGGAAGGCCCGAAGGGCAAGCTCCAATGGGAGTTCCGGCCTGAAGTGTCGGTCGCCTACGACGAAAAGACGCAAATCCTTTCCGTCGCCCGGCACGACGACCAGCGCTTAAGCCGCGCGCTGCACGGATTGACCCGGGCGATGATCGCCAACATGATAGTGGGAGTAACGCAGGGCTACGAAAAGCGTCTGGAAATTATGGGCGTGGGCTATCTGGCCGCGGTGTTGGGTAAAGTCCTGCAATTGCGGGTCGGATTCGCCAACGAACTTCAGGTGCCCATTCCCGAGGGCATCAAGGTTTCCGTGCCCGATCAACAGCATATCGTCATTCAGGGGATCGACAAGCAATTAGTGGGGCATTTTGCCGCTTGCGTCCGTGCCACGCGCAAGCCGGAACCGTACAAGGGCAAGGGCATCCGCTACCTGGGCGAGCCGGTCCGCCGCAAACAAGGCAAGGCCATGGTCAAGTAATATTGCACCATTTGTTACGTTTAGCCGCGACCCGAAGACAAATATTTTACGTTTAGCCGCGACCCGAAGGGGAGCGAGAATTTTGTTATGAGACACGAAAAACAAATAAGCTTGCAGCGAAAACGACGCGGATCGCGGGTGCGCAATCGGCTGAAGCGCGTGGCTACCCGTCCGCGCTTAAGCGTGTTCCGCAGCCACAAACATTTTTACGCCCAGATCATCGACGACGCCGCCGGGCGGACCCTGGCGTCCGCAAACACCATGGAAACCACACTTAAGGAGCAGTTGAAATACGGCGGCAACAAGACCGCCGCCGCTTTGGTCGGCAAGACGATCGCCCAGCGGGCAATCGAGGCTGGAATCAAGAATGTGGCCTTCGATCGCCGGGAATACAAGTATCATGGCCGAGTGGCCGCCCTGGCCGACGCCGCTCGCGAAGCAGGACTGGCATTTTAATATATGTATTGTATTTAGCCCCTTATGTTGGGACAGCAGTTAAACTGCTGCCCCAACATGAAGGACGGAGTGGCACTGGCCTTTCGCCGGTGCTGCCGTGAAATAACCGCGGGCAAAGCCCGTGCCACCCATTTGAATAATAGCTACTAGTATGTCAACCGAAACAACAAAAGGCCAACTGATCGACAAGGTGATCAAGATCCGCCGTTGCGCGGCGGTGGTCAAAGGCGGCCGGCGATTCAGCTTTACGGCAATGGCGGTCGTGGGCGACGGCCAGGGCAAAGTAGGCTGGGGATACGGCAAGGCCAACGAGGTGCCACCCGCCGTGGAAAAGGCCGTTAAAGACGGCTCGCGGAACTTGATCTCCATCCACATGGAAGGCACCACGATTCCGCACATGGTTCAAGGTCAGTTCGGGGCGTCCTCGGTAGTGCTGCTTCCGGCCGGTCCGGGCACGGGCGTGATCGCCGGTTCGGCGGTTCGCGCGGTTTGCGAGGCCTGCGGGATCCGCGACATCCTTACCAAGAGTTTCGGCTCCTCCAATCCCATCAATCTGGTCAAAGCCGCCATCGACGGTTTGAAACAATTGCGCACCAAGCACGACGTGGAGCGGCTGCGGGGAGTTTCGCTTACATGAATATACACGACGTCCACAAGGATATCCATAAAAACAAATCGAAAAAACGCATCGGGCGGGGCCCCGGCTCCGGCCACGGCAAGACCTCCACGCGGGGAAACAAAGGCCAAGGCTCCCGCTCCGGCTATGCCTCCATGCGCGTGTTCGAGGGCGGGCAGATGCCCTTGGTCCGCCGCATACCCAAGCGCGGCTTTAATAACAAATTCGCCCTGACTGTCCTTGCCCTTAACATCGGCGATCTGGAAGCGAAATTCCAAAGCGGCGAAGAAGTAACTCCCCAGACGCTTAAGGCCAAATCGCTGACCAAGGGCGCTTACGACTTGCTTAAAGTGCTCGGCAACGGGGATCTGACAAAAAGCCTGAAAATATCGGCTCACCGTTTCAGCCGTTCGGCCTTGGAGAAGATCGAAAAGGCCGGCGGCCAGGCCGTTGTCCTTCCGGGCAAGGCCCCCGTGGTCAAAAACAAAACTAAAACCAAGCGACTATAGTTTAGTCCCGGCGCTTGCGCCGGGAGCCTTCACACGATAAGGATCGAGCGATGTGGGAAAAAATCCGTGTCATCTTCACGATCCCTGAACTGCGGCAAAAAATCCTCCTGACGCTGCTCCTCCTGGCCATATATCGGGTGGGCTACCAAATCCCATTGCCCCTGGTAGACCACAAAACAATGACCGCGGCATTTGAAAAAGGGGGCGCCCTTACCGACTTGATGCAGCAAGTGGCGGTTTTCAGCGCCACCCGCCTTAGCCAGGCCACGATCTTCGGCCTGGGCATCATGCCTTACATTTCCGCGTCTATTATTTTCCAATTGCTGGCCAGCGTTTATCCGCCCCTGGAAAAACTACAAAAAGAAGGCGAAAGCGGCAGAAAAAAAATCAACGAATACACACGCTACGCCACAATTGTACTTTGCCTGGGGCAAAGTTGGTTTTACGTGCGGGTGATAATTGCCAATCATTGGATTTTCGGTCAGTACCTGGACCACGGCGCTTTGCCCTTCCACTGGCAATTCACGCTTGTATTGACCATGACCGCCGGCACCGCATTTCTCATGTGGCTCGGCGAGCAGATAGACGAGTACGGCATCGGCAACGGGATCAGCTTGCTGATTATGGCGGGCATTCTCGCCCGCATGCCCGAGGCGGGCATCGAACTGCTTTCTCCGCTGGCCAAAACCGGCCTGGAATTAGGCGGCAGCCAGCCCGGACAGATAGACATTGTTTCCCTGCTGGTTCTGGCCGTGCTTTTCGTGGCGGTGATAGTCGGCGTGGTCTTTATCACCCAAGGTCAGCGCCGCATTCCCACGCAAAGCGCCAAGCACGTCCGCGGCCGCCGCGTTTACGGCGGTTCGCGCCAGTATTTACCTTTGCGCATCAACCAATCCGGCGTGATGCCCATCATCTTCGCCAGCAGCTTGTTGATGTTCCCTTCGATCATACTGCAACAGCTGGCTAGAAATTATCCTTCGTGGACTACCATCGAGCAGGCATTTCACCGCCAAAATTCGTATACATATAACATTCTTTACGTCATTTTAATTTACTTCTTCTGTTATTTCTGGACGGCCATTAGTTTTAATCCCAAGGACATGTCCGAGAACTTGAAGAATTACGGCACTTTCATACCAGGCTATAGGCCGGGGCGGCGAACGGCTGAGTATTTGGAAAAAGTGATGGTGCGGATTACCTACGTGGGCGCGGGCTTCCTCGCCGTGGTGGCCATAGTGCCCGCCATCATTATGTCCTCGTTTCCGGCGCTCAGCAACAATTACACTATCGCCAGTTTCTACGGCGGGACGACCTTGCTTATCGCCGTGAGCGTGGCATTCGATCTGGTGCAGAAAATCGACAGCCACCTGGTAATGCGCAATTACCGGGGATTATTGGAAAAAGGTTAATCGAAACAGCAGGACGGATTTCCAATCCGTCCTGAATGAAATGAAATTCCGTCTTACTTTAAGTTTAGGGTTGGCATCATGCGACTAGTTTTTATCGGCCCTCCGGGGGCGGGAAAAGGCACGCAGGCGGCAAGGCTGATCGAGAAGTACAAGCTCGCTCACCTTTCGACCGGCGACATGCTCCGCGCCGCCCGCGACGCCAAGACCGAAGTGGGATTGGAAGCCGATAAATACATGTCCGCGGGCATGTTGGCGCCGGACGATTTAATCCTTGACATTATCGCCGAACGGCTCAAGCACTCGGACTGCAAAAAAGGATATTTACTGGACGGTTTTCCCCGCACCATAGCCCAGGCCGAGGCGCTCGACGCCATGTTGGCCAAGAAACGCACGCCCTTGAACGTCGTATTGGAGTTAAAAGTGCCCGAGGAAGAATTGTTCAAACGGCTTGCGGGACGCGGCCGGGCCGACGATACCCCTGATGTAATCCGCCAGCGCCTGGCGGCTTACCGCAAGCAAACCGAGCCTTTGCTGGCCTATTACAAAGGGCGCGGTTTGTTGAAAAGTATCGACGGGCTGGGAACGGTGGAAGAAATTTTCGATCGCGCCAAGACGGTCTTGGACAGGATTGGCTGAGCTGTCCGGCGCGAGGAGTTTTTAGGCCTGGGAATGTTGCGATCGCCCCGACAACTTCGGTCAGCACGCGAAATCGCCGCGATACGCAAAGCGGGATTGGTGGTTTGGCATGCACTGAAGGCGATTGAGCCCTTGATCCGGCCGGGAACGACCACGGCCGAGATCGACGCCGTTATCGCCAAAATTTTCGCGGAGCAACATGCAGAACCGTTATTTTTGAATTTTCCCAACTCCACCCCGGGCTGGCCGCCCTTTCCAGCGGTTACCTGCATCTCGATTAACGAGGAAGTGGTCCACGGCATTCCCAGCCCGCGGCGAAAGCTCAAAGAAGGAGACATTGTAAGCATCGACACCGGTTGCAAGCTTAACGGCTGGTGCGGCGATGCCGCCGCGACTTACCCTGTCGGCAAAATCGACCGTGATAAACGCCATCTTTTGGACGTTACCCAAGATGTGCTATTCATGGCGATCGACCTGATGGGCAAAAAAACGCGGTGGAGCGAAGTCGCCGGCCAAATGGAAAAATACGTCAAAGAGCAACGTTTTTCGGTGGTCGAGGATTTTGTCGGTCACGGGATCGGCCGGCAAATGCACGAAGATCCCCAGGTGCCGAATTTTGTCACCCGGCGCTCGCCCCGCAGCGCCGACTTCCGCCTGGAAGAGGGATTGGTTATCGCGGTGGAACCAATGGTCAACCTGGGCGGCAAAGAAGTGCGAATATTATCGGATTGCTGGACCCAAACCACCCGCGACGGCAAACCAAGCGCCCATTTTGAACACACCATAGCCATGACCGCCGCCGGTCCAACCGTTTTGACGGCCGGGCCGAACGGCGAATTACGTTAGCAGGATTGGGGATTAGTTTAGCCGCGAGCCATCGGCGAGCGAGTTAGCAGTAGAAAAGTATGGTATAATACCACCCGTTAAATAAAATAAAACGCCAATTTTTCCCGGCTTGCCGGGCCTTGCATAAAAACCACAAAGCCTCTTATACTAAAGTGCTTTGTATCATAAATGGATATATTTCGAGTTTATTAGATCATGAAAGTACGTGCCAGCATCCGGCGAATATGTGAACATTGCAAAATCGTACGCCGCCGCGGGGTGGTTTACGTGGTGTGCAGTAATCCGCGCCATAAACAACGGCAAGGATAATGCAGTTGCGGCCATATTTAGCCCGCCATGAATACAGGGCGGATTTGAGTTTTTTAATTAGCCCCCCATGAATACACGAGCGATTTGAGTTTTTTATTTAGCCCCCCCCTGAATACACGGGGGAATTTAGGAGTTGCCTTATATGCCGCGTCTTTTGGGTGTTGATATCCCCAACGATCGCCCGACGGTGATATCGCTTACGTATATTTACGGCGTGGGTAATAAGATCGCCCGCGATCTTTGCCACAAGGCAGGGGTAAATCCCCAGGCCCGGGCAAGGGAATTGCGCGAAGACGAGTTGGCCCGGCTGGCCGCCCTGTTGGATAAAGATTACGTGGTCGAAGGTCAGCTCCGGCGGCAGCGCGCTCAAAACATTGCCCGACTGAAAGACATCGGCTGTTACCGGGGACTGCGGCATCGGCGCGGCCTGCCGGTGCGCGGCCAGCGGACCCGCACCAACGCGCGGACCCGCAAGGGTCCGAAAAAGACCGTGGCCGGCAAAAAGGGCGTCAAGGATCTGCGATAATAAGTTGGTAAAACCGGCACTGCTTGCAGGCAAGCAGGCGGCACACCGCATTTTTAAGTCTGAAATATTAGTATTGGGAGTGTATAAACCGTGGCAAAAGCAACACCGGCGCGGCGCAAGGCGCGCCGCAGCGTAACGGTGGGCGTGGCCCACATCAAGGCGACGTTCAACAACACCTTGATTACGATCACCGATTCCAAGGGCGAGACCCTTTGCTGGGCCAGCGCCGGCACCTGCGGATTCAAGGGGAGCCGCAAAAGCACTCCCTTTGCCGGCCAGATGTCGGCACAGCAGGTCGCCGATAAGGCAGTCAAGTTCGGCATGAAGGAAGTGGAAGTGAAAGTGAAGGGGCCTGGAAGCGGGCGGGAAAGCGCGATCACCGCCTTGCAGGCCGCCGGGTTGAAGATCAAATCGATCGAGGACGTGACCCCCTTGCCGCATAACGGCTGCCGCCCGAAAAAACGCCGACGCGTGTAGCTCGGTTTAGCCCCGGCGCTTGTGCCGGGAGTTTTGTCGCGCGCCGGATATCGGCATTGCGGCAAAGCGGAATATGTCAAATCAATCGTAATAAAATATATATCAAGCGAACGTTTTTTTATTTTTTGGAGTGGAGTTCAGTTAGGTATGGCTCGTCAACATGGACCAGTATGCCGGTTGTGCCGCCGCGAGGGAATGAAACTGTTTCTCAAGGGCACGCGCTGCGATACGCCCAAATGCGCATTCGAGCGCCGCGATTCCCCGCCGGGGATGAACGTCGCCCGCCGCGGCAAACTCACCGATTACGGCCTGCACCTGCGCGAAAAGCAAAAGGTGAAGAATCATTACGGTCTTTTGGAGCGCCAGTTCCGCAAGCTGTTCGCCATGGCCGAAAAAGGAAAAGGAAACACCGGTGAAAGGTTGATGAGCCTGCTGGAACGCAGGCTGGATAATATCGTATACCGGTTGGGTTTCGGCCGGTCCAGGGCGCAATCGCGTTTGTTGATCACGCACGGCCACATCACCGTAAACGGGCGGCGGGTGAGCATACCCAGTTTTCTGGTTCGTCCCGGCGACGCCATCCAGGTGAAAAGCCGTCCCAAAAGCACGCAATTGGTCGAGGCCAACCTGGCCGAAGTGCCGCACGACGTGCCCGATTTCCTCAGCCGCGCGGAAGGCCCGCAGCCGGAAGGGCATGTGCTTCGCCTGCCCGAAATCACCGATATGTCCATACCTGTTCAGCCCCACCTGATAGTGGAGCTATGTTCCAAGTAGCCCCTCTAAGCCGCCAGTAAATTGGATCGGAGCTTACACATGCGAATTCGTTGGCGCGGATTAGAATTACCCAGCCTGATTACGGCAGATCGGTCTGCCCTTACCCCGACCTACGGCAAGTTCATAGCCGAGCCTTTCGAGCGCGGATTCGGGGTGACCATCGGCAACAGTCTCCGACGCATCCTGCTTTCCAGCCTGGAAGGCAGCGCGGTGACGCAGATCAAGTTGCACGGCACGCTGCATGAATTCAGCACCCTGCCGGGCGTGGTCGAAGACGTAACCGATATCGTGCTGAACGTCAAATCGCTGGTGGTGAAAAACTACAGCGAGCAAACCCGGGTCGTGCGGATCGAAAAAAACACCAAAGGTCCCATAACCGGGGCCGACGTGCAAAACGACGACCAGGTGGAAGTGATCAATAAAAACCACCTCATCGCCACGCTGACCGAGGACGTGCCCTTCCTTTTGGAGATGGTGGTCGAGAACGGCCGCGGGTACGTGCCTTCCACCGAGCACACGCCCCAAGTCCAGGAAATCGGCATCATTCCCATCGACGCCGCCTTCAGCCCGGTGGTCCGCGTGCGTTACGAGGTTGAAGAGACCCGCGTCGGACAGAAAACCAACTACGACAAGCTCACCATGGAAATCTGGACCAACGGTTCGGTCACACCGGACATGGCCCTGGTCGAAGCGGCCAAGATCCTGCGAAAACACCTCAACCCGTTCGTGCAGTATTCCGAATTGGGGCCCGCCGTGCACAGCGAAGCCCGCTCGCCCGGCAACTACGGGCTGGATCCCTCGGTCGAAGCCAAGCTGAACATGAGCCTGGCCGAACTGGAACTGTCGGTTCGGG
>JBEKZY010000131.1:0-12601 GCA_049509395.1 Thermoguttaceae bacterium
ACCGGCGGTCTGCGAGAGCAATACTATCCCCGTACCCCATTTCCCACCGGCCCCAACCTTCTGCAACTGGACATGTATCAAAACACCATGCCCAACTTCGGATCAGCGCCTTGATTGTTGCCCGCAATCCGGGTCCGTCCTCATTCAGATGAACCTCCTCCAGATTCCCCATCACCAGACTGTCCTCCCCCAGACGATTTTGAGCCTTTGCCTTGCCCTCCCGGGGAAGGCGGGGTCTTTGCTTTTGCCTTCTCTGTGATAAGGTCGTCCATTTTTTCGTAATCATGCAGCGTCCGTAACAGTTGCGGGCGCTCGTCCTCGGAAGCGAAGATGACGGCCAATTTTTGATAGAACGAGGCCCGGTCAAAGTTGCATTGGCTGGCATAGATCGCGGCCAGGACCTTCAGGCTTTCCGCGCTGGCGAAATTGCCTTTGCCGCATGCGGTCCGCGCAGACTGCTCGGCCTGCCGCAAGTACTCGCTCTTGTCCAGCATCGCGTAGCTCTCGTCCAACGCTGCGTTGGCTTTGGAAAGGTCCTCCTTGACTATTTTCTCGTCCTGATCCAACTGATCCTCTAACTTGGCGGCGTCGATTCGAAGTTGCGCGAGTTGTTCCTGGACCGCCATTAGACTCGATGGGGGCTGGGCCGCCGCTTCCCCTTTTTTTTGCTCCTTGGCATCGGAGCCGCCGTGTTTGACGGCGGCTGTGACGCAATTCTTTGCCATATCTTCCACGGCATTGGCAAGATCCTGTTTCTCCGTGGCGATGAGGGCTTCCTTGGCCTTGATGACGGGAAGCTTATCCAGTACTTCATTGAAGTGCTTTCGTCCGTCCACTAAGGCGCGATCCAGCTTCTGCGGCAGCAATGCGCCTTCGAGATCGAGATTCGCAAGCTGCTTGTGCAAATCCGGATCGCCCTCTTCTATGGACGCCAAGATGGCCTCGCATCGCGCGAGCGCGAGATACGCGAGGCCGCGATCACGGTAGGCCTCGACCAAGTCCGGACTCAGTCTTACGGCTTCGTCGAAACACTTGAGAGCTGAGTGCAACAATTGAATCTCCACTGCCAAACAAACGCACACGGCATGGGCTCGGCTTGCTATCGCAGGCCTCTGCTTGGGATCTTGCCAGTTCTTGAAAAAAGCATCGAGCATTTTCAAATCAATCGGCATAGTGGTTGCGCCAAGGCGGTTTGCGGAACTCGTTGCCGCTGTCCCGGAAAACGACCCCGGCGAACCTGGTTCGAGGCCGATCAGTGACCACGCCTCAAGGTCGAGAAAGGCAACGCGGCTCAGGTAGAGTTCGGCCCTGCCCATACAGCCTTTCCAACAGTGAGGCCCTGCCTGCGTGTCATCGGGATTGACCGACGCGGTGAGCCGATAAATTTGTTCGGCCTTATTGAAGAGATCTCGGTCCTCACTGGTCCCGCCGTCGATTTCCGAAATGGCTCTGGCAATTTGTTCATCGATTCCGCGGGTATTCTTTCGTTCTTCGGCCAGTTTGAGGCGAAAAGCCTTGTGAAGGGCCTCTGCCTGTTCAAAGAGTGCATGGGGCCGCCGAATACCGCTCCTTGCGGCAGCTTCCGAAAGACTCTGAATCTGGCCTGCCGCCGCCACGGCTTCCTCCGCGGATTTCGCCTCGGTCGCCTTCAGCCGCTCCAGGCGGATGGCAGGATCGAGCAGATTCGGATTCATTTCCACCGCCGTCCGCACCGCCATTCGCACCGCGTTGGTGTCGCCCGGGGCTGCGCTCAGGGACTTCAAATATTCTTCCTGGGCGGTTTCTGATTCATTCCTCTCTTCTAAACAGATCCCCACCAACCAATGAACCCAGGGCGCATCGGCAGTCCGCAAGGATTCCATATAGTGAGCATGTGCCTCGTCAAACTTCAGCACCTCATCCTTGCTAACCCAACCGGATACCGCAGGAACGCGGTACCCGCCGTTATCGACGACCTTTAACCATTGTCCTTCGATCCGCTCGACGGTGGCCGGCCACGCGATCTGATATACATCGCCGGTGATTTCCCGGCCGTCTCGTATCAGCAATTGATCGGATTTGGGCATGATCCGGCAGTTTTGCCAGGGATCTGCGGCGCAGGCCGCGGCAGCCCACGAGCCCAAGGCGCCCCACAAGATAAGGCGGAGATTCGTTCGAAACATGATCGCTCCTCAAGGTCTTGAGCCGATGAAAGAGACGTGTATTCTCTCATTATTCCATTGGTTACACAATCAAAATAGACGATCCGTTTCCGTGCAGTGAGTGGAAAGTTCACATATTATCGGTACCCAATGGAACAAAAGTCAACACAAAAACGCTGCTGGTTGTTCAGGTTTCCATACGGTCGCTCCAATCCGCAAGTTGTTGGGTAGAGGATAGTTATATATCCGCGGTCCGGCCTTAAAATGGCGAGTTCCATCGCCACATGGCAGCAACCTTGGGGGGCGATTATAGTCGCTGGAGTATTTAAAAAGGCATGCATACCCCTAATTTAATGGTGAAGGAGGGGTGCGGCGCCCGATGCGGCCTCTACAAGCACGAGGACATGCGCTGGGCAGGGATTGGGGATTGTTTTAGAATTGGGGATTTATATACGGGGGTTTTGGAATATTTGGTCTAGTATGAGAAAAACATTTTTCTTGTCCAATCGGGGCGGGGTAAGTGCTTGAAAAATAAGGGGTTGCGGTGCCTGTTTTTTAGGCAATGGAGTGCCTGAAAATTATCAGCGAGTTTTATGGGAAGGGGGTGCGCGCAAGTGGATAGCGGGATAAGGAGTTGGAATTTTTGGACAGGAGATTTTTAAAAGTGAATTATTGGGGAAAAGTGGGAATTATTGTTTTTGGAAAAACCATGTGGGGGGTTTTGGGTAAGTTGTTGAGTGAATGAGAGATGCGAGGAGCGATGGGGGTAAAAACACCTGAAAAAAGTTAAAAGATGGAAATTCAATTGTTGGTCATTTTTAGTATTTTCGGTCAGTTTTGGGGGATTTTGTCCAAATTGGATTTGCATGAAAAAGGGCAATTGTTGGAAGTATGATGGCCGGAAGTAGTATAAAAATTGATTCTCCACGAAGGTCACGAAGGACACGGAGGAGACGGAGGAAAAAGTAGGTGGTATGTAGTAGGTGGTAGGTGGATATAAGAGGTTAGAGAATGGAAACTAGGGGAAGGGAAGGATGAGGGATGAAGGATGAAAAGGGACGGTGGCAGTGGGCGGTGGAATATGGCTGATGTAGAATTATTGGAAATGCACTGCTGGCAAGCCAGCAGTGGCACACGGCGAAGAAAAAGCAACTCTTGGGCATTTGAACAGCAGGACCAAATTATGACTTTCCGTCTTGTTGATGCGGGATGGGGTAAGGAACTGGATGATGCCTTGTACGCGGAGCATTCGAGCCTCCTAATCGTATGCCCGTTCATCAAGAAACGCGCCGCTAAGCGTCTTCTGAAACACGGAATACCCACAACGGTCAAAGTCATCACACGCTTCAATCTTTGCGACTTCTTCGATGGTGTAAGCGATATCGAAGCACTTCGGTTGCTTCTGGAGAACGGCGCTCAGATTCGAGGCATCCGTCACCTCCACGCGAAGCTTTACATGTTTGGTTGTCGCGTAATCGTAACTTCTGCGAATCTTACCGACGCTGCTTTACTTCATAATCACGAGTTTGGCTTCATCGCCGAGGATGCCGGGATCTTTGACCGTTGCCACCAATATTTCGAAGACCTCTGGAATCGCGCTGGGAATAATCTAACGGTGGGGCAAGTCGAGAACTGGGATCAAAGAATCAGAGGCCACCTGGCATGCGGCGCACGCCCTGCAACTTTGACCGGGCTGGGAGATGAGGGGGTAGACGCAGGGGTTCCGGCGGAGCCAATTGTGCTTCCCACCAGAATCATCGATGCAGGGCAGGCGTTCGTCAAATTCTTCGGCGAAAGTCACAACCGCGCGGACCGTGCTTTTCCGGTCATTGATGAAGTGTGCCGTTCCGGCTGCCACAGGGCCTGTACTTATCCAAAGGGCAAGCGACCCAGACAGGTAAAAGACGGTGCAGTAATGTTCATGGGCAGGCTCGTGAATAAACCAAACGACATTCTGATTTACGGCCGTGCCGTTGGGGTACATCACGAGCCGGGACGAGACGACGCGACCGCCGCTGATGTGGCTCTTCGCCCCTGGAAATCGAAGTGGCCGCACTACATCCGTGTACATCACCCCGAGTTCATTGCCGGAAACTTATCAAACGGCATTTCGCTCAACGAACTTATGATGAACCTAAGATCGGACGCTTTTGTCTCAACCCAGCAAAACGCGGAAAGAGGAACTGGCAATACAGAACCTCGCACGGCCTACAGACAACAGGCTGCCGTGGAGCTTGCGTCTCTGGGAATCGCGTGGCTTAACGAGCGGCTTGAACTCGCGTTCGCGCGACATGGAAAGCTTACACCGATCGACATGGAGCAACTGGACTGGCCCAAGGTTCCGTCAATAGACTGCGAGGCCGTAGACGAGCAGGCATGACCGAAAGGCCAGAGCTGTTTGCCTATTTTTCGTTGAGGCCAGATGAGTGGGCGGGTGACACTGCTGGCTTGTCCAGCAGTGCTGTGTGGGGTGGGATAATCGGCATGGAAAGGCGGAAAGAGCAAACGTTTGAAAAAAAGCGGAGATAGATAGTATGGAGTACGGGAGTACGGAGGGATGGATGAGGGATGAAAAGGGACGGTGGGTAGTGGGCGGTGGATAGTATACAATTACCAGAAATACACTGGTGGACTAGCCGGACACCAACCAAGGATTGGTCATGGCACCCGGCACCCGGCGGGTAATTATCATGCGATTAAAACGAGTTATGGCTTTGTTTGCCTTGTCGCTGGGCTTTCTGGGAGTTATTACCTGTGTGGCGGGGATTGCCGCTGTCTGGTCGGTTGGTTCCCGACTAAGCCGGGCCAATGAAAAAGTGTTCGATGCGGTCGACAAGTCTTTGGCGGCCGTTAGAGATCGAGTCCTTAAAACGCAGCGGCGAGTTCAGGAGTTGAAGATCACGAGTGAAGACATTAGAGAGGGCCTAAAGGACTGGACGCGAAAAGCGGCAAGCGAACGTCTTGCTTCGCGGCTTGAAGTCGGGGTAAAGGCCGAGCAACTGGTGCTGGGTCTTCAACAGGCCGACTTGTGGCTGGAGATGTCGGGAGCGTCGATTCAAGGCGTACAGCAGGCATTGGAGATGGGAAGCTCAATGGGCGCTCCGATAGACCCTGCACTGGTCGACCCCCTACTTGAGAAGCTTGCAGGGTTACGGAGCCAGTTGAAACAAGCCACCGAGACGGTGGACGGAATCCGCATGCGGGCGGCCGAGATGGCCGATGGCGCGCCGCTGGAAGAACGAATTGATCAGGTCGTTAAATTGGCACTGCGCGTAGCGGCAACGCTTGGCGAGATCGACGCCCGACTGGGAGAGTCTGCAAATAAATTATCCGAGGTACAGGCCAAGGGACTGCACCTGAAATCCAAGACACATACTTACATCGCCATAGCGGAAATAGGCGCTGTCTTACTTATCGCATGGATGGCGGCAGGGCAAGCCGTCTTGTGCCTGCATGGCTGGAAGGTTTACGGCCGAAACCGAGCCGCGGTATATTGAGTCCCGGGTAATTGTTGCATGAAAACGCATGAAATCGCTGGCCGACCAAACTTCGGTCGGTGAACGGCTTGTCCAGCAGTGATGTGTGGGGTGGGATAATCGGCGTGGAAAGGCGGCGGGGGTTTGCCAAATTGAAATTGCAAATGAACAAGAGGGAGGAAATTCTGGCAAGGCACTGGCAAAGCCAGTGGCACGCATGTGAAAATTCATGCCCACGCAAGCGTGGGCATGGCACCCGGCGGAAGTTTAGCACCGGCCGGTATTGGCACGACCGAGGATGGCTTGGACATTTGTCGTCATTATTTGCCTTTCCCGGCGCCAGACATTGATTTCATAACCTGGCCCAACATAAATGCCGCCACTTCGTCCGTACTCTTGAACTTGCGCCCAAGCCTTTTGTAACCTGTCGGCGGTTCGAACAAGGAAGGGTCGGGTTTTCCGATTGTTACGTTGGTGAATTCGACTGCCGTTGTCTTTTTGCCGTAGGCAAACTCGATACGGATGGGGAAGCGATTCAGGTCGGTCGCCTCCCACATTGTCCATGCGACCGTTTTATTTTGTTCTTGAACAGTCGCGATGCATTTTATACAGGGATGACCGTTCATGGTTTCCCGGCCAACGTCGGACTTTTCCTTGATGGAGGGATTAGAGGAAGCCTCCCGCGATAGCGTTGAGCGAAACTCCTGTTCGACGAGGATGTTAGATTTATCCGTCCAAAAACGGTAAATAGTGTCCTGGTCGGGCCGACGAATTAGGACCATCGCCGGCACGTCCTTGGATGCGGCTGTTTCTTCGCGCAGGTTTCCTTCGGAAAAAGCCATGGCTGTTTGCTTTTTTTCGAGAGAAGAGGCCCAGTGGACGGTTATTAAACGCGTAGCAGTAAAGTTCGTATTGCCGCCGTAGAATTTGGCCTCTTCTTGAACTTCCTCTTGTGAAAGAGACTTTTCTTTCACTGCGCATCCGGCAACGATGAAGACGCCTGCGACTGCAATGTTAACCGCCCATACCAGTAGTTTGAACTGCGACTTTTGCCGCTTTAGGTGTTCTTCCCACATAAGGTTCAACCGTACCTAACAGGTATTCAACTGCCGAAGTGAGATAAAACTTTACCGTATTTTCGCAGCCGAGCATGGCGTTGTCAATCCTGATACGGCATACTGTGAAACAGGTTTGCCGTAATCATGCCAACGCGGGTGGCACTGATGGAAGGGGGTGAGATTGCGTGCCGCCGGCTTTGCCAGTGTAGCGGGCGGGATAGATTGTTGGGTATGGAACGGCGGCAAGGGCTTGCCAAATTGAATTGGCAAACGAACAATAGGGAGGAAAATCTGGGAAGGCACTGGCAAAGCCAGTGGCACACTACCTGAAAGGAGAAACAATGCAAAAGCGGAAACTTGGGAAAAGCGGATTAGAAGTTTCGGCACTTGGGCTGGGCTGCATGGGGATGAGTTTTTCTTACGGCCCGCCAAAGGACAAGCAGGAGATGACGTCGCTGTTGCACGCGGCCGTGGAGCGCGGCATTACGTTTTTCGACACGGCCGAGGTCTACGGGCCGTTTATAAACGAAGAGCTTGTGGGCGAAGCGCTGGCGCCCATGCGCGGGCAAGTGGTGATCGCCACTAAATTTGGATTCGACCTGAGTGGCAGCGATACGCGGCCGGGTGCAGCGGGACTGAATAGCCGGCCGGAGCACATCAAGCAGGCAGTCGAGGGATCGCTCAAGCGACTGAAGGTCGAGACGATCGACCTGCTGTATCAGCACCGGGTCGACCCGGAGGTGCCGATCGAAGACGTGGCAGGAGCGGTAAAGGACCTGATTCGGGAAGGAAAAGTAAAACACTTCGGCCTTTCTGAAGCGGGAGTGCAAACGATCCGGCGCGCGCACGCGGTCCAGCCGGTCACTGCGCTGCAGAGCGAATACTCGCTGTGGACGAGGACCCCTGAGAAGGAAGTGATACCGGCGCTGGAGGAACTCGGGATCGGCCTGGTGCCGTACAGCCCTTTGGGCAAGGGCTTTTTGACGGGCAAGATCGACGAAAAGGCGAAGTTCGACAGTTCCGACTTCCGCAGCGTTCTGCCTCGGTTCACAGCGGAGGCTCTCAAGGCGAATCAGGCGCTGATCGATCTGCTGGGCAGCATTGCAGAGCGGAAGAAGGCGACGCCTGCCCAGATCGCGCTGGCCTGGCTTTTGGCCCAGAAGCCGTGGATTGTTCCGATCCCAGGCACCACGAAGCTCGATCGCTTGGATGAGAACATCGGGGCAGTCTCGGTCGAACTCACGCCGGACGATCTCGGTGACATCGAAAGCGCCGCAGCAAAGATTACGGTGCAAGGGGCTCGATACCCCGAAAAGCTAGAGCGAATGACCGGTCGCTGAGCGGCGGCCGATTAGGGAGGGGTCGGTGGGGCCGGTTTCCAGGGTGCGCATGGTTTGCTGGAACTTTAAATCGTCTTCGCCAGCCGCGCCGGGCATTGTTTCCGCCGCAGATTTGGACATCAGCGGGGAATGCGGCGGGGGAACGGCGTGGTTTGGCTTTACGGCGGGCTCCCACCAGGCGACGCCCATCTCGCGGGCTTTATCGACGGAACAGACAAGCAGGCGGATGTGGATGCTCAGCAATTCGACGTTGCAGAGCTTGATCATGATGTCGCCCATGATGACCACGCCTTTGTCCAACACCCGCTCGAGGACCTCGGGCAGTCCTTGGGACTGGGTGGACTGAGTGATAGCCTGTGCATGCGCCATAATCCGTTTCCTTGTTCCGATTAACGCAATTTTCCCAGAGGTCCCAGATCGAGATTAAGGTCTTCGTCGCTTAGGGCGAAGTATTTTTTTAACCGCTCGATTTCTTCCGATAGCCGGGAGAAAGTTTGTCCGAGTCGTTCGATTTGATTTTCGGTAAGCGTTCCGGCCTCGACGCGGCGCAGGGCTTGCCGCTCGAGAAGTTCCCGGATCAACTCGACGAGCGTAAGCACCAGTTGGGCCAGGCCGTTGCGGACATTTTCCGGATTTAGTTTGATTTTAGGGGCCGGCGGCGTTTGCGCGGCCGAAGCGGGCTCGTCGAGCCTGGGCTGCCATGCGGGAGTGTTGGGAAAAAACGTGCTTGACATGGGGAATTTTTCTTTTTTGCGGGGATTTTTATATATTCTGTACGGCGGCTTGCGTGTTGTGATCGGCGGCCCAATACCAACCGGCCTTGCGGGCGGTCTCGACCGAGGAAAGCAGCAACTGCGCACGGAGATAGATCAAGTCGATATCGGCCACGGAAATGGCGATATCTCCGGCCACGAACACGCCCTTGTTCAGCAGCCGATCGAGCAACTCCAAAATTGTGCAGTCATCCTCTGCGATCAGTTCACGGCGGTCTTCCATGATCTTCACCTTCCAAGCTCAACATATTTTGAATGGCGTCGAGTTGATCCAAAAGCGCGGTTTCACGCTCGTCGAATTGTTCGCTGCCGATTGTTTTCGATTCGAACTGTTGATGCAGTTCGCTGAGGCTGTTGAGAATGTCTTTTTCCTGGTTTTCCGAGTCATTTTTGGCGATTTCCTGGACTTTCCGGGCGATGGTCATCAAGCCTTTTACGGGGCTGAGCAGGATGTCGTCCAATAAAAACATGGTGAAACCGCTTTCCGCGAGGTCAATCCGGGCAATAAATATTTGATCAAGTATCAGTGGTCAATTCGATTTCGGCAAAGTTGTATGGCGCCCAGGGGCCGTTGTATTGAAAGCAGTAATTGTTGTCGAAGGCCTGGGCGGCCGCTTCGACGCCGTTTTCCCATTGCTGCCGGTGACTTTTCTCGACAAGGCAGGCCAGTTTCATAATCATCCGCTCTTCGTTGGGATCGATGCTGCGGATTTCCAGGCAGTAGGGCGACAGGGCTTCGATTACCCGCTGCGTATGCCGGCGCCGGCTTTGCTCGGAGAGAGACTCGAACAGTTTGCCGAGCTGGATTTTTTCCTCGATGGTGGGCGTTCGTCCCGGCTTGAACAGGCGGTTGCGCATTTCTTCCAGTTCACGGTGAGTCGCCACAAAGAACTCGAATATGTTGGCGGTTTCCCAGTAAACTTTGAGCGTCATTTCGACCATGCCGCGCAAACGATTGAGCTTTTTCAGCAAGACGTCGTAGTTTTGCCGCATGAAGTTGCGCAACTCCTCTTCGCCGTCGGCTACAGTGCCGAAAACAACGGGCAAAACAGGCTGCCGATTAGAGAGGTCGCTTAAGACCAGATGATGCGCGGCCAGATTGGAGCGCTGGGGGCGGACTTTTTGCAGGGCCAGCCGGCTCGTCAAGGCCGCCAGGCGCCGCTCGACGATCTCTTCGACGCAGGCGCCGGCCACTCCGGGCGGGTGTACGGAAACAGCGTTGCCGGCCACTGTTATCCCGTAAAGATAAAGACCGGTTTGAGGGGTAGTTGCAATACTCGCCATGCCATATCCTCCTTGATTTGCTTATTTAAAAAAAATTCATTCTGTGTCATGTCATCCTGAGCGTAGCGAAGGATCTCTTGGACATGGGCGCCTGGCCCACAGCCCACATTCTCCTACCCCAAGATCCTTCGCATCGCGGATTCTTCGCCACGCTCAGAATGACGTGAATACGGATTCTTCGCCATGCGGATTCTTCGCTAGGTTCAGAATGACATGTATTTATGTGTTTCTTGTGCCGGTTATGTTTTTGTATATGCGTTACAAACTGTACTGCGTGGAGTGATCAAGGTTGGAATGCGTGTTTTCGGCGTTTCCGGAAGGCTCCACCCATTTTACCTGGCCCTCGCGTGTGCGGATCGTAAGCAGGCAGCCGCAGGCAAAGCACTTGATTAATCCCTCGTAGTCGTCATAGGCGTCGCGGAGGTCGACTGTATGACCGCAGCAAAGGCAATTTACTTTCATAATTTCGATCCTTTTTTCGACCGGGCGAAGTTTATCCGTCCTGGCGGACGGATTCGCCGATCTCGTAGGCCAATATGTTCAACAGATTATCCAATCGCACCAAATAATGCTCTTGATCGAGCACGGGCCGCCGGGTTTGAATATTCAACGACTGCAGAGTCGGATTGGGCTGCCAAACGTCGGCTTCGGCCTCCCAGCCGCCGTCGGTCGTTTCGATCTTGGCGAGCTTGGTGATATTCACCCGGCTGACGTCCGGCAAGGATTTTTCCAAAAAATCGCGGACGGTGGTTTGCGCGTCATTGATCGTTGACAATTCACGGCCCTTATTGATGGTTTCCGGCAATTCAAACGGCACTGCTTGCAAGCAAGCAGTGGCACACACATAATTTTCTTTTAATAGGTTATTTTGAAATCAGTATTGTTTTCGATATTTTGTGATGTGTTGTCTTGAATATCATCAGGGATGAACTTTTTGGCGTGCGGCGGGCCGATAGCGGGCGAGCCGACGCCCGGATGAACGACATAGACGGCTTCAATGAGCCGGGCTTGTTCGGTTTCGATTTCCGCGAGACGTTTGTCGAGATTTATCAATTGTTCGCGGGCTTTGTTTTTTTCCTTGCTTCGGCGGACTTTTTCCAGTTCGAGGATAGCCAGTTTGATGAATTTTCGTTGCGGTTTTTCAGCATCGCTGACCCGATCGGAGAGGGTTTTGATGTTCTGCAAATTTTTTTGCATTTTTCTTTTCATGTCGAGGATCTCCCAAAAATCGGGAAAATTGGATGTATTTATTCATTAACTGGAATTTCCGGCTGCGGCATCGGCCAATTCACAGGCTTCCTGAATTGCCGCCCGCACGTCGTCGGGCGAAAGCGGATTCTCGTCGCTTCCGTAGCCTCTGGCGCCATTCAGCCCGAGCACGTCGCAACAAATGCACTGAAAGAGCAAATCATCCGGATTGCAGGCGGCGTGCCTGTAGGCCATTACGCGGGCGATTGTAATCGCCGCACGGATGCTGGGCCGGTGGCCGCCGATCCTGCGGCGGCGAAAATTGCGGACAATGTCCACTATCCATTCGGCGTCCTCGACGGAGATGTCGCTTTTCGCCGCGGTGATCGCCACCTCGGTTTCCCGATCGTAATGATCCATGTGAATGGTGACCAGCCGATCCATGAGCGCGTCCTGGCTGGTATGCACTCCGGCGTATTCCTGCGGATTCGAGGTGAAGATTGCCCGAAAATCGGGATGCACCTGCAAATATCCATCGCCGGCGCGGCGGAGCTTGGGCAGATCCATTAAACCTTCGCCCAATATGCTTAACAGCACGTTGTTGGCTTCCGGGCGGCTGCGGGTGAACTCGTCGTATATCAACGTATGACCGTGGCGGCAGGCGGTCGTGAGGCGGCTGTCCACCCAAAACGATCGCATGGTCTCCTCGGTTTTCATGACGGAATGGATGAAATTATCGACGAGCTTGCTCTTTTGATAACCGCTGTCGTTGCCCACGAGGTCGGAACTGCCGAACTCGTCGTCGCCGTGAATCAAGGTAACCGGTCGGTCGAGTTGGGCGGCCAGGTGCAGTGCCATCGTGGTCTTGCCGGTGCCGGCCGGCCCGGACAGATTGACCGGATAACCGGCCTGCAAGAAGGCGAGGGCCCGTTCAGCGAGTTGCTGAACCTGGGCGGTGCGCACAAAGGCATCGCCGGGCACGGGCCTTACCGTGGTCTGATCATCCGCAGCCGGTTCGTGCACGGCTAGCCGGCTGTGACCGTTTCCTTGACCGATCATCTGCATGGTCCTTATATTCTATGTGGCTGCCTTGTGGTGTGAACGGTGCGGCCGAGCGCCAGATTGTTGACCGCTGCGAAAGGCCTGGCTGCCCGCCTGCAAATCGCTGGAGAATTCCGCCAAGCGGGTTCTTAGCTGTTTGGCCGTTTCGTTGATCTGTTCGCGGGTATTCTGGTAAAACTGCCGGCGATCGGCATGCAATTGATCGATGTTCTCGCGCAGCTTGGTGAAAAAATCGGTGAACGTAGTCATGGGAAGACTCCTGTTATGCTTTATGGCGAG
>JBEKZY010000132.1:0-12564 GCA_049509395.1 Thermoguttaceae bacterium
GGGCACGGGCACGCTGAAACTCAGCGGCAACACCACCGTGATTAACGGTAGTGCCTCGATAACCAACATAGGCAATGTCATCTTGACCGGAAACCTAACCCTGAATAACGGCAGTGCCTCGATAGCCGGCGGATCCACTGTCAACCTGAGCGGCGGTATGAGCGTAAGCGGCGGCAACACAACGGTGACCGGGACTTCTAACCTTAATGTGACAGGCAACCTGTCAACAACTTCTACCGGTACTGCCGACGGTAAGCTAACCATCAACGGCAGCAACGCCATCAACCTTTCAGGCACTGGCGGTTTAACAATCGGCGGCCTGTCTTATGTTGGCGGTACCCTCAATGTCGGACTTTCATCCGGTGATGCGGCGACTGCAACATTTAAAGGTGGCGATACCAGCGGCAATACTGATGCAGCCCTGGATGCCGGAGGCGGTTCCGATATCTCGACGATTAACGTTCGAGGCACTTCGACTATTTCAACTACTGGCGCTGTTGAAGATGAAGTGCGGCTTGGCACCTGGGGAGGAACCGACAAAGCCACCCTTAACATGTACGACAGTTCGGTCTTGAATACCGCACTGTTGTGCGTGGTTAAATGGGGCAATGCAGCCGATGTCAACCTTTACGATAAATCCAAAGTAAATGCAACTAATGTGGACATGAACAGTTATGCATCCGGAGCCACTGGCAACATTAACATGCATAATAACTCCACCCTGACCGTAACTGGTACTTGTTGGGTGGCCGAGAACCAAGGTACAGGAGCCTCAAGTACCTCCAACTTTAACATGTACGAGAATTCGGTCGCGAATGTGGGAACATTATCGGTGATTAGATATGGTACTGGTTGTATAGGTAACGTCAACCTTTATGATAGTGCCCAGCTAAACGCAACTGGTGTGATAATGAGCGAGTATGCAGTCGGAGGCACTGGCACCATTAACCTGCATAATACTGGCACCCTAACCGTAACTGGTACTTTCATTATGGGCGGAGCACAACCTTCAGGAACCCCATGCACCGCCACCCTTAACATGGACGGCAGTTCGGTCTTGAATGCCGCGCAATTGACGGTGGTCAGATATGATGGTTCTGTAGCTACCGTCAACCTTCATGGTAGTGCCCAGGAAAACGCAACTAATGTTGTGATGAATGATTATTCAAGCGGAGGCACTGGAATCTTTAACATGTATGATACATCCACCGTAACCGCAACTAATTTGTATGTGAACACGAACCAAGGTTCAGGAACCGGAAGCACATCCACCCTTAATATGTATAACAATTCGGTTTTGAATGTCTCCGGCACTATGACGGTGGTTAGATGGGGTTTTGCATATGCAGGTAATGTCAACCTTAATGATAGTGCCCGGGTAAACGCAGGCACTCTGTTAATGTGCGATTACATGGACCCGACTTGGACAGGATGCGTCAGTAAGTTCACTCTTAACAACTCCTCGAAGTTATATGTAACTACTGATGCCACTGTCGGCGCTAACCAAGGTTCCTCCATTATGACCGTCAATGACACCGCCGAAGTACATGTGACGGGCACGTTGTACAGCGCGCGTAGCAATCGAGCGACGGGTATACCTAATTACGGCGAAGTAGACGTTAACGGCAGCGGCAAAATATTTGCCACGAATATCACCATGGGAGGCGGCGGGAACGCTGCTCCTAATAATGCTACTTCCTTATGGAACATAACCGATAACGGCGCGGTTTCCGCTTCCGGAAACTTATCGATCGCCGGCGGAACTTCCAGTGCCACCGTTAACATGAAAAAGAATGCCCAATTAAGCGTAACCGGCAACGTCACTATCGGCAACACTACCGGCGTGGGAAACTCGGGTTACGTTGACGTCACCGGCAGCGGCGCGTCCATCGGTACGTCTTTAAACGTGGGCGGCAATGTGAGCCTTGTATCCACAAACAGTACCCTCATAGTGAATTCCGTTGGCAGCGGCCCTGCGCCGAACGGCGGCTTACAACTGACCGGAGCGGGCAGCACGTTGTATTTCAACGGCGGCCAGATAAAATCCGGCGTGAATACAACGACGTTCTTACAAGGCATACCCCATGCCATTATCCAAGCCGGGGGCGCGGTGTTCAATCTATTCGACAACAACGCCAGCGTCACTCGCTCCGTTACGGTCGCACAGAACCTGGAGCACGACTCTGTTCTTGGAAGCACTGCCGACGGCGGCCTATCGATAATGGGCGGCGGAACCTTGACATTGACCGGGGCGTTGACGTACACAGGCCCCACCAAAATTCAGGGAACTAGCACCTTGAAAATATATACTCCCGGGTCTACTGCCTTGGCGGATATAAGCACTATTACCGGCACCCCCACTAATTCCACATTAGTGATCGGCGACGGCAGCGTCGCAAACACGGTCAGCGCCAACTCGGTCAGCGTGAGCACGTTGACGATTGGTGCGGGTTCCACGCTCACAATTAACGCCATACCGGGCGGCCCGTTGGCCGGCGGCGGATTGACTCCCGTCCCCGAGCCGAGCGTATTCGTTTTGTTGACCATCGCCACCCTCGGCTTGATCGGGGCCGCTTGGCGCAAACGAAAATAGTTAAAACAAGCACGCGGCGGCCGCGGGATTATGTCCCGCGCCCGTGGCTGCAATCATTCCGCCCATTCGCACATTTCCCGGTGTGGGAATGAGACAAGAATGATTCAATCGCATACTTAACCGGCGCAATATGGTGGAAAAGCCGTTTGCGCCGGTTTTTTCACTATGAAGCGTGTAGCCCAGGTTAATTTGGGCTGCCCCTTTGCGGCGGGGCCACTCCGGTTCGAGGTGACGGACTTCAACCGGCGCTACACGGCAATTTAATAGTTTTGAGTTTCACTTCTAAGCCAGTTAGCCAGCATGAACAATAACCGCGTTATCCCCACAGTTATTTTGTTGCTAATGATTGGAATTTCTCTGATCGCAGACACCAATCCGCCGATCACCGACCGCGTCATCACCGTCGATGTCAGGCAGGTTCAGGGACCGCTTAACACAATGTTCAAGAAGTGCGTCGGGGCCGGGCGGGCCAACGAAGGCTTACGAGCCGACTGGCAGCGACAACTAGCTTACGCGCATCGCGAATGCGGTTTTCAGTACATCCGCATGCACGGTTTGTTCTGCGACGACATGGGGGTTTACAGGGAGAGCAAGGATGGCCAACCGGAATACAACTGGCAATACATCGACGAGCTTTACGATTTCCTGCAAAGCATCGGTATGAAGCCGTTCGTGGAACTAAGCTTTATGCCGTCGGCAATGGCCAGCGGTTTCAAAACGATTTTCTGGTGGCGCGGCAACGTAACGAAGCCGAAGGATTTGAAGAGGTGGGGCGATCTTGTCCGCGCTTTCGTAACACACCTACGCGAGCGCTACGGCGACGCCGAAGTGCGGACCTGGTATTTAGAAGTCTGGAACGAACCTAACTTGGACGGCTTTTTCCAGGGCACGCAGCAGGATTATTTCGACCTCTACGCCGTCACGGCACGGGCTATCAAGGAAGTTTCGCCCGACTACAAGGTTGGCGGGCCGGCGACGGCGGGCTGCGCATGGGTACCGGAGTTCATCGATTTCTGCACGACGAACCATGCGCCGGTTGATTTTATTTCAACACACACTTATTGCGTCACGAGCGGGTATCTGGATGCGGACGGCAATGCCGGCACGGTGTTTTCGCCCGACCGATCAGGCATCTATGGCGATGTAATCAGGGTGCGGCAGCAGATCGCCAAGTCGGCCAGGCCGGATTTGGAACTGCACTTTACCGAGTGGAGCGCGTCTTATACGCCGGCGGACCCGATACACGACAGCTACCACAGCGCGGCGTTCATACTCGACAAGGTGAAGAACGTCGGCGCCGCTGCGCAGTCAATGTCTTACTGGGTGTTCACGGACATCTTCGAGGAGGCTGGTCCGCGCTGGACGCCGTTCCACGGCGGATTCGGCCTGATAAACTACCAGGACATCGACAAGCCGGCGTTCTACGCGTATCAGTTTTTGAATCGGCTGGGCCCGACGGAACTGAAAAACAGCGATCCGGCCTCATGGATATGCACCGACGCATCCGGCGGCATTCAGGCGTTGGTTTGGGATTTCACGATCACGCATCCCGGCCCGAAAATCATCAACCAGGTCTATTACAAGCGTGACTTGCCGTCGTTGCCGAAAAACAAAGTCACGCTCGATCTGACCAACGTACCCGAGGGCGAATACTCACTGGATATTTACAGGATTGGCTACCGCGTCAACGACGCCTACAGCACCTACATGGACCTGGGTTCGCCCGCGCAACTGACGAAGGCGCAAGTCGCAAAGATCAAATCCGACAACAGCGGCGCGCCTGTCGTCAGTTCCACGATCAAGGTCGGGCAGGACAGAAAATGTCGGCAGCAATTCGACTTGCGTGAAAACGATGTTTATCTTTTTTTACTGAAACGGCAATGATCCAATTGGCCGATCGGCAGACTGGACTGTGACCGGGCGCTTCATCCGAGCGATATGAAATGGACCAAGACCCATACTCAGGCCCAAGGCACTGACCGCGGCGAAAACCCTTTTTATCATGGAACGATTCTATGAGAATTGCTCAATATCACATCGTATGGATCTTATCAATATGCGCGATTGCGTTGCAGTTCAAAATCGATCCTGTTTATGCGGAGGTGAAGCCCAACAGCATTTTCTCCGACAACGCGGTGTTTCAGCGCGGCATTGCAATCCCGGTTTACGGAACGGCAAAAGAGGGGGAAGAGATCACGGTTCAGTTCGCCGGGCAGGAAGTTTCGACAGTGGCGCAGGGCGGCAAATGGCGCGTCTTGCTTCAGCCGATGCAGGCAAATGCCCTTCCGCAGACTATGACCTTTCGCGGCGAAAACGCAGTGGAGATCGGCAATGTGCTGGTCGGCGACGTTTGGGTGGCCAGCGGCCAGTCGAACATGGAACGGCAACTCGGTTTGCGCGAAGGACAGAAACCCATCGAGAACTGGCAGGCCGAGGCAGCCAAAGCCGACTACCCGCAAATTCGGCAATATTATGTTCCGGAGCATCTCTCCCTTACACGCCAGACCGACGCAAACGGTAAGTGGACCGTATGTACTCCGCAAACCGCGCCGGATTTTTGCGCGGTTGGATTCTTCTTTGCACGCGATGTTCACCAGGCGGAAAAAATTCCCGTTGGTATTTTATTCTCGGCGTGGGGTGGTACGCCCGCTGAAGCCTGGACCAGCGAGGAGGCTCTAAAGACCATGCCTGTTTTCCGAAGTATGCTTGAAACAATGCGCACGCAGGCCGGGAATCCGAACATGCATGCCGAGCAGGTGGCGAAATGGTATGCCGACAACGATCCCGGCTCCGCGAAGACGAATGATTGGTCCGCCGCATCGCTTCCCGAGGAAGATTGGAAGGCGGTTGAAATGCCGGCGCAGTTTCCCGGCGATTTCGATGGAGTGATCTGGTACCGCAAAGAGTTGGACTTGCCTGAATCCTGGAACGGCAAGGCTGCCGTAATGCGTCTGTGCGCCATAGACGATCAGGACACGACCTGGGTAAACGGCGTCCAAATCGGATCAATGGATATTTGGAATGCCCCGCGCGAATATCACATCCCAGAGGGCGTCATGAAATCGGGCCGCAACGCAATCGCCATTCGGGTGCTCGACACGGGCGGGCCGGGCGGCTTTTTCGGCAAAGCGGAGCAGATGAGTCTGGAATTGGCGGGCGATAAATCCGCAGTCCCGGTTTCGCTGGCCGGTCAATGGCACTCTCGCACAGGAGTTTCGCTGTCGAAAACGCCGAGATTTCCGGTGCGCGCAGACAATAATCCGAATGCCCCGACGGTGCTCTACAATGCCATGCTTGCACCGCTGCAGTCGTTTCCGATAAAAGGCGCGATCTGGTATCAGGGCGAATCGAACAGCGATCGCCCCCGGCAATATCTCGAATTGTTTCCCTTGATGATTGCCGATTGGCGCCGCGCCTGGGACGTGAGAGACTTTCCCTTCCTCTTCGTGCAAATTGCACCCCACGTCGGCATGGTTCCGGAAATCCGCGAGGTACAATTTCGCACGCTGGCAAAAACATCCAACACCGCAATGGCCGTTACTACCGACATAGGCGACGCCAACGACATTCATCCGGCGCGAAAAGGCCCGGTGGGCATCCGGCTCGCTCTAGCGGCACGCACGCTGGCCTACGGAGAGAAGATCGAATACTCAGGCCCGCTGTTCGAATCGATGAAAGTCGAAGGCAACAAGGCGTTGATTTCCTTCGCGCACGCGGGCGGCGGTCTTGTCGCCAAGGACGGCGAACTGAAAGGCTTTACGATTGCGAGGGTGGATAAAAAATTCGTTCCGGCAAAAGCCGAAATCAAGGGCAATACAATCGTGGTGTGGAGCGACGAAATTACTTCCCCGGTTGCGGTGCGTTACGGCTGGTCGAACGTGCCGGAGGTTAATCTGTTCAATCGGGAAGGCCTGCCGGCCTCGCCGTTTCGGACGGATTTCGAACAATGAAAACCGATGGCGATAACGGTTTGCCTCATCTGAGGTTTAAACAAAGGGAATAATTCAATTCTCGTTCCCAGGCTCTGCCTGGGAACGAGGAAATCGAGTGGATTATTTGAACCGCGACAACGTTTATAACATTGCCAAGTTGTGCTATTACTTCACTCGCATACGAACGCTCGAAAGCTCTTTTGACGACGGACCAACCATAATGCGGTACATCCCCGGCTCCGTTCGTCGATTCATGTTGACGTCGTAAATCGCCAGTGACGCGGCCTCCAGCGGCAATGTCACCGTCATCTGCTCGCCGGGATGCAAATGGATCCGCCGGAAACCCATGAGTTGCTTTACCGGCCGGGTCACCGACGCCACTTCTTGCCGCACGTAGAATTGAACAATCTCGTCACCGCCCATCCGGCCGGCGTTCGTAACGTCAACGCTGACGGTCGTATTGCCGTCCGGGGGGATTGACTCGTCCTTGACGCGCAGATTTGCATAGGAGAAGGTCGTGTAACTTTGCCCGAAACCGAAGGGGAATTCCGGCTCATTGTCGCCAAATAGGTAATTGAATTCGCCTGCTGCCGATCTTTTGCCGTAATAACAGGGCAATTGTCCGATGGATTTCGGGAAGCTTACGGTCAATTTCCCGGAGGGAGCGACGTCGCCGAAGAGAATATCGGCGGCGGCCGTGCCGGTTTCTTCGCCCATGTACCAGCCCTCGATGATGGCTTTGGCCCGGTCTTTCAATTCACCGAGTACAGGGGGCCGTCCGTTCATAAGATAGAGTATCACCGGCTTGCCCGTTGCTAGCACCGCCCGGGCCAGGTCCATTTGCGAACCGGGCAGGTCGAGAGACGAGCGGTCGCCCAGATGGTTTGGCGCCCAGGCCTCGCGGCAGGTGCACTCGATGTCGCCCAGGGCCAGCACCACGACATCGGCCTTGGCGACTGTGCGACTCGCCTCCTCGATCAGAGGCCGATTCTCCTCGATTGTGGCCAACTGAACTTCGTTCACTTTCTTCCAATTCAAAAATGCATTGCGACGCTCGTTTTTAACCACCACGCATCCCTGTGCGAACAGCACTTCGCCCCGGCCGGCGACCTTGTTGCGAATGCCCTCCAAGAGCGATACGGTTTTCAACGGCGTGCCGCTGTATCCGCCCAACCTCGCGATATCGGCATTGGGTCCGATGACGGCAATCGTTGGATACTTGGCCGCCGAAAGCGGCAACAGTCCCGCTTCGTTCTTTAAGAGCACTATTGACTCGTGGGCTGCGCGCAAGGCCAATCGGCGGCTCTCGGGGCGAAGGAGAATTTGCCGGGCTTCGTTGGCGTCGGCCACCGCATTTTCGAATAGCCCAAGCTTGAACTTTGCCAGGAGAACCGCCCGCACCGCCGTGTCAATCAATTTTTCCTCGACGACGCCCGACTGGACGAGTTTTTCCAATTTGGGGAAACCGGCGGGATTGGGCAACTCCATCTGGACTCCAGCTTGCAGGGCCAGCCGGGCTGCTGCGGCCGCGTCTTCGGCAATGCACTGAGGCTTCTGCAGTCTGGCGACTCCCTCGTAGTCCGACACCACGAGTCCTGTGAAGCCGAACTCGCCTCGCAAAACATCGGTCAGCAGCCAGTGATTAGCGTGCGAAGGAACGCCGTCCACGTCGTTATACGACGCCATCACGGCTGCCGGGCGCGCGGTTTTAATGGCATACTCGAACGGCGCGAGATGTACCTCGCGGAGCTCGCGCGGACCACATAAAGCCGGGCTGTGGTTGAGTCCGCCCTCCGGTGTTCCATGGCCGGCGAAATGCTTGAGCGTAGACATGACGTGTTGGTCGTCAATCTCGCCGGTTGCTCCGCCTTGCAATCCGCTTACCATTGCCGCTCCCAAACGAGCATTCAGGAAAGAATCCTCGCCGAGCGTCTCTTCAATTCGCCCCCACCGGGGATCGCGGGCGACGTCGACGATCGGCGTCAGCGCCTGCTGTCCTCCGCGCGAGCGCATCTCCCTTCCCACAACGTCGTAGATCTCTTTGACCAACTCCTCGTCCCAACAACAGGCCAGGCCGATCGGCATGGGAAAACTCGTCGCTTCGTCCTTCATCAGGCCGTGGCAGCCTTCGTCGTGGAAGATCGCAGGGATGCCGAGCCGGGTGTTTTCAATGAGGAACTTCTGGATCGTGTTGCGCAGCAGCACGTCCCTTTCAAGGGGCAAATTCACGGGTCCGATCGTGCCGACGCCATCGGCCAGTTTCTGCCGGCAGCAATCCTGTGCGAATGCTTCGATCGAAACATCCGCTTTGATTTCCTCCGCCGGCCAGCACCCGCAAAGTTGAGCCAGCTTCTCCCGCAACGTCATGCGCTTAATAAGGTCGTCGACGCGTTGTTCGACCGGCGCGTCGGCCCGCTTGTACAACGGTACGCTGTTGTTAACCTCGTCCGCATTCAGTTCGGATCGCTGACTATTTACCACCGACACTAGCAACAGACATGCACCACCAATTCCCAATATTAAGCGCGTCATTTTAATACTCCTCTCCATAATGAAATCTACTATGCCTAGGACAAATAACTTGCATCCAGTATAATGATTATTGGATGCACAATACAGTCGGATCGCCAACCGTGATCCGCATCAAACTCAAATGCCCCGCCTCACCTAACGAGCCCGTTATACAAGAGTTGTTTGTTGGTTTCACAAGAGCAATCGCGTTCGAATATTACGGCAGCACGGCATTTGAAGCGCCGGGCCGCGCTTGAATAGTCACTGCCGCGGGCGCGAGTCCCTCCGCACTTGCCGTGAGTTTGATGTCGCCCGGGTCACTGGACGTCCGAATTACGACGATGGCACGGCCGTGGAAAACCTTGCGCTGGTTGCCCTTGTAAGGCTCGTCGTCGCGCATGTCGCCGTTGTCCATGCCGGCGATCGCGCCCGGTCCGCTGATGCTGAACTTAACGATATTCTCGGCGTTGGGCTGGATCCGGTCGTCCTTATCGAGGACCTCGACTGTAACGTATGAAAGGTCTTGTGAATTGGCCTGGACATTTGCGCGATCAGGCGAGAGGCGAATCTTGGCGGCGTCTCCGGCGGTGCGGAGAACATACTCGCCGACCTCCTTGTCGCCTTGCACTCCGGCGGCCTTGAGCGTGCCGGGCGCGAAAGGGGCCGTGAAACTCGCGCAATATTGCGCGTTTTGTTTGGTGGGTTTCTCCCCCAAGAGCTTGTCGTTGAGATACAGGCGGACTTTGTCGTAGCGCGAGTAGACGACTACGGTCAGGTCTTTGCCTTCCATGCCCGGCCAGGTCCAGCTTTCCCACGCGGGCCAGACTGCCCACTTGTTCAAGGAGATTCGGTTGTCGTTCAGTTCCGGCTCGCGGATGGCCATGTACAATTTCTCGCCGCGGTCCCAGACGATGTTGCGATAATGGGAGACCGGTTTGCGATAGCAGGTCGAATCCAGATCGCCGCACCAGGAGCCGTGCCAGAGAGGATTGGGACCGCTGGCATAATCCCAGCGGCCGATGCCCGACTCGCCGATATAGTCCAGGGCGGTCCAGACGAAATCGCCGATGATGTACGGAGTTTTTGCGACGCGCTGCCAGTAGTCGAATGCCGCATTGGGAAAGGGTTCCGTGCACACTATGACGCGGGAAGGGACGCGCCCATGGTCGGCGGCGGCGTTCTCGAGATTGTAATTATATCCGCCGACTTCGAGATTGGCGAAAAAGGGGTCGTTGCTCATGCTCCAGTTGACCGCGGACGTAGTGGCTCGCGTGGCGTCGAGAGTGCGGGCGTAGTCGGCGAGCATTTTGCAGATCCTTAGCCCGTTGGCATCGTCCCGCCCCGGTATCTCGTTGCCTATGCTCCACATTATCACCGAAGGATGATTGCGATCGCGCAGCACCATGGCATCCATGTCGCGCCGCCACCACCGCTTGAAGGAGACGCTGTAATCGTAAATGTTTTTGCCCTGCTCCCAGCAATCGAACGATTCGTCCATGACCAGCATTCCCAAACGGTCGCAGGCGTCGAGCAGTTCCTCGGAGGGCGGGTTGTGGGCCGAGCGGACGGCGTTGAACCCGGCCGCTTTGAGCAATTCGATGCGCCGCTCTTCCGCGCGGTCAAAGGCCGCCGCGCCCAGGCAGCCGTTGTCGTGATGTATGCACCCGCCGCAAAGCTTTATCGTTCGCCCGTTGATTTGGAAACCGTTTTCCGGCGAGTATTTCAGAGTGCGTATGCCGAAAGGCGTTTGATACTCGTCGCTGACGGCGTCGCCGACAGTAACGCGCGAGAGGGCCTTATAGAGCGTGGGCGTTTCGGGCATCCATAACTTGGGTTGCGCTACGCTCATGGTTTGCGAGATCGTGTTGTCGCCCTTTGCGGCAAGTTGCAGCGGAGAACTCGCGCTGGCAACGGTGTTTCCATCGCTATCCAAGATCAGAGTGGTCAATGTGCCGGCTTGCGGGGCGTCGGAATCGTTGCGGACCACGGTTTGCACGACCGCCCGGGCTTTACTTTCGGAAACTTCGGGCGTGGTAACGCACGTGCCCCATTGGGCCACGTGGACGGGTTCGGTGACGTTCAGCCACACATGCCGGTAGATCCCCGAACCGCTGTACCAACGAGTGTTGCCGAAATGAGTATTGTCCGCGCACACGGCGAGCACGTTCTTTTCGCCCGGCCTTAGGTGCGGCGTGAGATCGAAGTAGAACGCCGTGTAACCGTAGGGATGCGAACCCAGGTGCTGGCCGTTGATCCACACGTCGGCGTTCATGTACACGCCGCCGAACTCCACGCCGACGCGTTTTCGGTTCCACGACTGCGGCACTGTAAACGTGCGGCGATACCAGCCCAGCCCGCCGGGAAAGTAGCCGGCGGACCCGTCGCCCGGATTATCTTTGTTCACCTTGCCTTCAATTCCATAATCGTGCGGCAGGTCGACGCCGCGCCAGGCCGAGTCGTTAAAGTCCGGCGTTTCCGCGCCTTGGACGTCGCCCAAGTTGAATTTCCAGTTCATGTCCATCAGCAGACGCTGACGATTTGGTTCGGCCGCATGCGTGCTGGAAGCCATGACACTTAACACGCAGAACAAAACGAGACTAATGATGACCCACCGATTCATGATCTCCTCCGGGTGCTGGAAAAAGGTCGTGTTGCAAGAAGTCTGAAAGGAATAGTTTATAATATAATTCTCGATGTACCCATACACAAGAGAGAATAAATGAATCGGAAGTCTTCATTACTTCCTTATTGCTTAAGGAGCAGTGCTTCTATACGAATCAACGGATTCGGTAGGTCCGCCAATATACTTGGGATAGTTTGGATATGAGCACGGCGGCAGACTGCGCCCTCTTGAAGTAGCCACAAGCGTTTTCGCAGGCGCCTGGTTTTTCTCCACCCAAGCCGCGATCACGCCCATCCGATCGTACTCATCGGGTATCGAGAACACGGGCACGGACTGCCCATCACTGTTGGTATTATAGCTGCTGCCGGTCAAACCGCGGCCGACCTGGGGAATCACGAAGAAGCGGGCAAACGCACGCACCTTGTCGCGTCCCATTTTGTCGATAACGGACTGAAAGTAATCCGATTGTGTCCCCGGAGAAGATAGCGTGTCGTTGGTACCAATGGTCACGATCATTTTTCCGCCGCGGAGATAAAATGTCGAGAGATCGGGATTGGTTGAATCGAGCCGCCGAAGCCCAGGGGGCTGTTTGCAGGCGGCAGAGGGCGGGCGATTTTGATGGGCAACCCGGCTCCCATAACCAGATTGGGCCAATTTTTGAGCAGTCTTATCCCCCCGCAGACGCAATTTCTTGAAATTATGTCAGGAATGCGAATTTTTGGTGCTTGACATTTTGTAAGCCCTTGGTACATTAAAAACATCTGAAAATCGCATTCCACGCTTGGAGGCAGCGTCCGCACCCAAACTGAAAACGTCCCACCCGTGTGGTCGTTTTTCATTCTTGTTGGGTGCGAAGGCGGCTCAGAGGAGATGAGGCCGTGGTGATCGACCACAGCCGGTCTTTG
>JBEKZY010000133.1:0-12483 GCA_049509395.1 Thermoguttaceae bacterium
CCATGTTTGGTCGGACTTGTCGAGAATTCGAGGGAAAAAGATTTTGGCCGCAATTTTCTATTGCAGAACTAATGGCATTTGTGTTTCTTATAGCAGTACTTCTTAGTTGCCTTGTTACTATAAGGCAAATTCTCGGAAAACCGACGCAATAATTTATAGTTGATTGTGTTCTGGAATTAGGATTAAAAATCTTGGATAAATATGGTTTGTCTGACTCGCTCCCCTGCGGGTCGCGGCTAAACGAATTCCACTTCTCAAATAACTTTCATGAATAATCCATCGCCCGAAGAAAACGAATTAAAAATTCTCGACACCTATCTTGCCCAGTTGCAGGCGGGCCAGAGGCCGGATCGGGGGGCGATGCTGCGCGAGCATCCGGAATTGGCTTCGGCGCTGGAATGTTTGGAGGCGTTGGAAAAACTGGGGCCGAAGCCGGAAGATACCATGCCCGATGGGCTTCCTTATGGCAAAGATGTATCGTCAACAGTGGGCGAATTGCCGCGGGGGTTTGGCGGGTATCAACTTCTAGCGGAGATCGGGCGCGGGGGCATGGGGGTGGTTTATAAGGCGCGGCAGGAGGATTTGGATCGGGTAGTGGCGGTGAAGATGATCCTTTCCAGTCATCTGGCCTCGCCGGAACAGGTGCGGCGATTTCAGGCCGAGGCCCGGGCGGCGGCCAAACTGCGACATTCACACATCGTGCCGATCCACGAGGTGGGCCAATTGAACGGGCAGGATTACTTTACCATGGACTACATCGAGGGGCAAAGTCTTGCACAATACATCACAGAGAAAACGGGGACGCAGCTAGTTTGCCGGGACGGCCCGAAGGGTGCTTCGCACAAACTAGCTGCGTCCCCGTTTTCTCCAATCGATGTGCCCACGGCCGTGCGAATTGTAAGTGCCATTGCCCGGGCGGTGGAGTATTTGCATAGACAGGGGATTGTACATCGGGATTTGAAACCGTCGAACATTTTATTAGACACACAGGGCGAACCGTATTTGACAGATTTTGGGCTGGCCAAATTTTTCGCGCCGGATGCGGAGCACACGGCCACGGGGGTGATTGCCGGTACGCCGGCCTACATGGCTCCAGAGCAGGCCGCCGGGCGGGGGCGGGAGGTGGGGCCGGGCGCGGACGTTTACAGCCTGGGTGCGATTCTGTACGAACTGCTTACCGGGGTGCCGCCGTTTTTGGAGGAAAATCCCTTAGACACGCTGTTGAACGTTTTAAGCGTGGATCCGATGCTGCCGCGGCGCTTGAATCCCAAAATCCCTCGCCAGTTGGAGTTGATCTGCCTGACGTGCCTGCGGAAAACGCCGGGCGAACGCTATGCCTCGGCCGAGGCTTTGGCCGACGATCTGGATCGTTTCGCCCGGGGCGAGCCGATCAAGGTCCGCCCGCCGCATTTAGGGCAGCGATTTTTGGGCTGGACGCGGCGGCAACCGGCGCTGGCCTCGCGCCTGGGCGGGCTGGCGCTGTTTTACGTCATCGATTGGATAAATTTTCTGAGGGGCGCGATCATTACCGACTATCACATAAAGATATCGATTGTGCTGGCGGTTTGGGTAATCGGATCGGTAGTCTGTCAGCGATTGGTGGAAAGCCGGCGCTGGTCGATGGCTGCGCCATTTATCTGGGGCACGCTGGACTCGATTCTTTTCCTGATCGTGCTTCTGGTCGGCTACGGCGTGGCCAGTGCGATGATCGTGGGTTACATATTGCTGATCGTGGCCTCGGGCCTGTGGTTCCGCGTGCGATTCGTAACCTACATGGCCGTTTTATCGCTTTTATCGTACGGCGTGTTGATGGTGGATTATTATTATATTTGGCGTCCGTGGCTGGATGCGCAGTCGGATGTGCCTAATTTGACGTTCGACCGGCATGTGATTTTCGCGGTTTCGCTGGCGATAGCGGCATTGATAGTCGCGTATCTGGTCGAGCGGGTGCGGATACTGAGCAGTTTTTATGGGCAGAAGAATAAAGATGAGGGATGAGGGATGAGAGATGAGTAAAAAAATGAATGTTGAATGCGAAACTGTGAACAGTAATCCGTGAACTGAAAACTGTGAACTGAAAACTGCAATATCAACTTTTGAAAGAAGATTTTACTATCGGGTCGCTTAAAACCACGAGCGACCAAATTCCAAAGGGCAATCCTAAAAGGCAGCAGGGCGACACACAGGGAATTAGGGCGATTATGGATGCAGCCATGGCAAACCCATAATTTTCCAAGCCCTTCATTTTTAACGCCCCTATCAGGACCACAATACTCAGGATGATTCCAATACTGCTTTGTGCCAGGGCAACAGGGCCGGTAAAAAACATATCCGGCATGTGATTCCGATGCATGCCCGCACCGGCCAAGCCAACATTCAACATTGATCCCACGATTCCCAACAAATGCAATCCAAGTCCCAGCACGGCGGTTATTATCAGACATGTTGCGGGTGATGAAACGCGCTGCAATGCATAGTACTGATTGCCTTGAGGACCCGGTCCGGGAGCTTGTCCAGGAGTGGCCTGATAAGGAGTTTGATAGCCCGAGGAACCGGCGGGCTGGGGGGTAGTGGAATCGAACGATCCGCCCCCACCGGAAGGTGGCATGGGTGACGGAGCGGCGGACATTTCCTGGGCCGGCACCTGGGTTTGGGCACCGCATTCGGGACATTGGGCCACACGGCCCGCGGTGTCGTCGCCCGTTCGCAACAACCGTCCGCATCGACTGCAATGGAATTCAATAGACATCTGCTCGTCCCCTTATATCGCGAACTATTGTAGTATTCGCCGCTCGGGCATCATTATTGAGAAATACTAGAAGAAATCAAGGGGATGATATCCCGTCAAACTGTAAATCAAAATGGCAAAAACAATCAAAGTTACGACAACGTAGATCTTGTCGCGTTGACGGAGGAAAGCGATCAAGGATAACAGAACCCGCATCACGGGCGTGGCGATCAGTAGCAATAAGCCAAGCTGGATAATTCCCCGGCCGCTTATGGCCAGGGCGTCTTTGAGGATTCCGCCGACGGATCGCAAGTCGCTGGGTTCGCCCTTGAATCGTTGGTAATCGGGCAGGTCGGTTCCATGACGCGACAAATATATTAGGGCCCCGATCATAACCACCGCGGCCGAAACTATTACACCCGTTCTCAGGACGTTGCCCAAGATTGTTTCGACCTGCTCATCGGTCGGGCCGCCATGGTTTTGGGGTTGATCGTTGTTGTGGTGGTTGTCGGCCATATCAATTTATAAAGATTTTTATCTGATGGTTTTGGTAGACTCTGCCAACGGCACACGGCGTGTGCCTGCTACATAAACGGAGAATGACTGCTACATTATTAAAACCTCCCGGTCAAACCGTTGTAAATCATTTCGACGGCCAATACCACGACGACCACCGCAAAGATTTTACGTAAAATTCCACTCTTTGTGCTCTTTAGAAAGACCGTGGCCAACATTGCGCCGGGAAGGACCCCGAGCACGACTGGCATGGCCAATCCGGGATCGATATAGCCGCGATTAAGATACACGCCCGCACTGGCGGCCGCGGTCACGCCGATCATGAAATTGCTGGTGGTGGTGGATACTTTAAAGGGGATCCGCATGGCTTGATCCATGGCCAGGACTTTGAGGGCCCCGGAACCGATGCCCAGGAGTCCTGAGAGGCCGCCGGCCGCAAACATCAGGCTGAAGCCGGCCGGCACGCCACGGACATGGTAGGCGACCATGCTACGCATGGTGCCCTGGCCGTCAGGGCCGGGAAAGGCGCCGTCGAATTTCAGGTATGCCGCAATCCGGTCGGGCTTATCCGGTCGCTGTTTTACCGAGCGAGGGCGGCTCGCTGAGTATGCCGATCCGATCAACACGACGCCGAAGATCACGGCGACGGCGTCGGGCGACAATCGTGCGGCAAGGCCGGCGCCAACCAAGGCCCCCACGGTCGTGGCAATTTCCAGGAACATGCCGATTCGCATGTTGATATAGCCCTCTTTGACGTAGGCCGACGCGGCGCCGGATGAGGTGGCGATTACCGAAATCAAAGAAGCGCCGATGGCATAACGTATATCGACGCCGAAGACAAGGGACAAAAGCGGGACAATGACAACTCCCCCGCCCAGTCCGGTCAATCCGCCCAAAAACCCGGCGACCAGGGAGCCGAGCCAAATTAGAATTGTAAATTCGAGGATGTTCATGGCTGGATCCGTGATCGATTGGCAAATCACATCAACCCGGCACGAGTGCCGGGGCTATTGAGTCACAGACTAATAATGTCACTAGTCGGCGGTCAACGACCACCGGAATATAATCGAAATCACACCGGCGGCTGTTAGCCGCCGGCTATTGCGTGTGACATTATTTTTCCGATTTACAATAAAGTTTAAAAACAAATCCGGCGGGTTATTTTTGCGGTTTGTGTTTTCGTCTTCCGACAGCGCCTGGGAAATGTTTTTTGGGATGCGGTTTGGCTGAAGCATCAAGTTCGGCGCTTTCTTTTAAGTATTCTTCGGCGCCTTCGAAGGTGAGCGGGGCGTCGGCGTGGGGATCGGCAATGCGGATGGAAACCTTGCCGGAAAGAAGGTCGTCGAACAGCCGGCCGACGAACTGGGCGCGCCAACCCAGGGCCAGGCGGGGCGGATTTTTGGGTTTGGGTTTGCGAATGTCGTAGGTGATCAGTTCGCGGATGTCGTTGGGCGTGCCCACGATAGTGGGGGCCAACTGGGCCTGGCGGCAGATGCTTCCCAAGGCGGCAAAGAGGAATTGGCCCAGCACGGAAAGTTGCGGCATCTGGTTGCCGTGGATTTTGACGGGCAGATTTTCCTCGGGCATGTCCAGCCCGCGCTGAATGCAGGCGGCAATTTCGTCGATGCGGCGGAGCAAATCGCCCCGTTCCATACCCCTTAGGGCGCGAATGGAGCCGGGATCGGCGGTTCCGCGGCGGGCGAGTTCGACGATCAAGTCGTCGCGAAGCACGCGCCGGGCGGGTTGATTGCGGCGTTTGGCCTCGGCGTCGCGCCAGCGATATAGTTCCCTGAGCACGGCCAGGGCCCGGCTGTCGAGCCCGGTGTTGCCCGATACCCTATGCCAGCGGTCGTGCAAGATGGATTTTTCAGCCTCTTCCTGCCAGGCGGCCATTTCCTCGTCCATCCAGGTTCGCCGACCGAGCGCATCGAGCCGCTGCTTGAGAATGTCGCAAAGGGCGGGCAGGTGCAGGGCGTCGGTAAGGGCGTATTCGATCTGGCGTTTTGAAAGCGGTCGGCGGCGCCAATCGGTGCGGGTTTCGTGCTTGGCGAACTTGTGCCCCAGCAGTTTGGAAACGAGCGCACTGTAACCGGCAGGATATTCCACGCCCACCAGTCCGGCGGCGATTTGCACGTCGAACAGCCCTGCCGGGCGGCGGCCCGCGGCATGCAGGCAAAATTCCATTTCCCCGCGCCCGGCATGGACGATAGTCTCGTGCCCCTCGGCGGCGACTACTTCCCAAAAAGGAGTCATGTCGCCGATTTCAATGGCGTCGATAGCGGCCAGTTCGTTCGCGGCAGAGACCTGCACCAGGCAGAGCACGGGCCGATAAGTGTGCTCGGATACGAATTCGGTGTCGAAGGCAATCGATTTGCAGGACGCCAACACCCGGCAGTATTCTTTTAATTGTTCGCTTGTGGTAATGTATTTGTACTGCATGTAAATTAGAAGAACAAAAATGTTGTCAAGATGAAGATGGGAATCAATATCGCGCCGCTGTAAAGCATATATCCGAAAAAGCCGGGCATTTTCAGGCCCGATTTTTCGGCAATGGCCTTGACCATGAAATTCGGCCCGTTGCCAATGTAAGTATTCGCGCCCATAAACACCGAGCCCAGGCTGATTGCGGCCAGGAGGGGTTCGGAAACACCGGCGACGGGCAAGTGTAATCCGATTTTATCGGTTAAGGATTGGGCCGCGGTGAAAAAGACGACGTAGGTGGGTGCGTTGTCGAGCACCGACGACAGACCGCCCGTGGCCCAGAAAAAGTGCCAGGGCCGGGTCAAGCCCAAGCTTGGGCCGCCAATGGCTAGGATCTGCAAGGCCGGCTGCATGGTGATGAATATGCCAAAGAACAGGGCCGCTACTTCGACGATCGCGGCGTAGTTGAAATTATTGTCTTTGCGCAGCGTTTGGCTGCCCAGCGCCAGCGAAAGGGCCACCAAAAACAACTGCACTATCTCTCGTAAGTATAACCAGGGATGCCAGTCGGTGCCAGGTATCGTTTTGCCGGGATCCAAAAAGGCCACGGAAAGCACCACGCCAATGAGCAAAAGGGCATTCGGCCAAATGCCGCTGAGCTTCAGCGGACGGACTTGCGTCTCATCGCGGACGATATCAGATATTTCTTCATGCGGATAGCACCAGAAGCAGTCCCAGATGTAATAAACGGCGATTAGAAGTCCATTTACAAAGAGCCATTCTTTCCAGAGGGTTATGGTATACAAGAAGGGAACTCCCAACAAATATCCCAAAAACAGGGGCGGATCGCCCAAGGGCAACAGGCATCCGCCGCAATTGCATACCACAAAAATGAAGAAGATCACCGTGTGAACGACGTGCTTGCGCTCGGAGTTGGTTTCCAGCAAGGGCCGGATCAAGAGCATGGCCGCGCCCGTGGTGCCAATGAAACTGGCCAGCAGCCCGCCGACCAACAAGAATATGGCATTGGTAAAAGGGTGGGCGCGAAGATCGCCAGTGATGCGAATGCCGCCGCTAATAACATATAGACTGAATAACAGGAGGATGAAGGGAACATATTCCTTGAGCATCGCATTGGCGAAGACATTCCAAGTCAACTCATAATTAGGACCGGATTGGCTGTGTAAAGCGACGTGGTGCGCAGGCCAGTGGGCCTCGAGGGGCTGTTTGTGAATGCAAAGATAGTATCCTAATGTGATCGCCGCCAAAACCGCGGCGACGTAAAAACGATGCAAGTTGCTTTCCCACCAATGCGAGACGCCGGGCAAGAGGGGAAATATCGCGATCACGCCCAACATTAACACGAACGGCAGCACCATCCACAGGGGTGGGGGCGCATGGACTTCGATTTCCGGGGATTTCCCTGCCGTTTGTGGAGGGGCTTCTGACAGGGCGGAGAGTTCGTGTTGGGTCGCGACTATCGCGGAGGTCGCCTGCTGTGGAAGACCAAACCACAACGCCGCCAGGTACATGGCGACTAAAATGGCAATCCCGAAAAGAACAAGTTTGCTCGATCCGGCGGAAGAATGCACGTCTGCCATCTGATTCAATGCGGACTTTGTGGCGTGTAGTTAAGATAACATTTAATGATATGAAAAAGGTTGATCTTTGCAATCTAACAGATGTTTTACTGAGTTTTCCATTCGCTCTACATTGCCCAGACTCGCCATGCAATCAGAACGTATATCAATGCAACTATATACAGAGTTAAACCGGGAAATGTAAACAAAAAATGCTTGACATTTTCATTTATTTCGTAATACTAACTATCCTGTGGCATTTTTACAATATTTTTCTTTTTAAATCAGGATTATGTTTTTCTCCTTTTCGGGACAGAGTTAGTCTAGACGTTCTATACTTTTTCGGGGAAGGAGCCTGATCGTGCCAAAATCCGTATTGGAGGCGATCAAACTGGGGGTTTGGGATTTTGAACCGCCGGAGGCGGATCCCACAGAGTTCGAGGCCGCAGACGCCATGCCCGGCACTAAGGAAAAACTGCTTGTAATGGCCGAGCGTGTAGAGCGCGGTTTGCCGATCTGGCATGAAGCAGATCGTGAAGAATTTGACGCCCCTCCACCGCCGCGAAGGAATTTGATGTAATTCCCTCTTTTATTGCGTGAGACGGATTTGTCAACCTCCGCTACAGCCGGAGGCAGGGGAGATTGTTTACTAATACCAATTCTAATTCAAACCTCATCGCGAAACCGCAAGCGGTTTGTTGGCTTAATGCGAAACCGCAAGCGGTTTGTTGACGTATTCGATCATAACTGGATCAAAACAACGGCTCATGCCGCTGAAGGAGAACCCAGAATGCGGAACAGCCACCGCACTTTTAGGGCTTTCCATAGTTCGTTGATTTGCTCGCAGTCAGGCGGATCAGACTCCTCGACGATGCGATCGATCTCGGAGCACAAGAGATTTGACAGGCCAGAGGGGCTTTTTTCACCCGGCAAGACATTCATCCGATTAGGAAGCAGATTTTCGAGACCGGTCCAGGCAGTGATAATGTCGATCAGCCGGTCGATATAATCCAGCCGTTTTTCCGCGGTCAACACGGCATAAGATCTGGCTTTCTCGACAAACCACGGGCGCAGAAGTAAAGGGATATTACCCCAAACTCTGTTTTGCTGCGTCTCATTCAGATTCGCGCCTAAGGACTTCCAATCCAGGCCCCTTGAGCACTCCTGTTCCAGACGATTGGCCAGAATCAGCCGGTTTTGCCAGGACTGCTTGCTCAAGTCTTTGCAGGCCAACCAGGCAAAAAGCTCTTGGCGATTTGCGTAAGCTGGGCTGGGCAGGTCGTATTGGGACAGTATAATCATCGCCCCAATGGGTACTGCCAGCAAGACGGCAGATATTAGAATCAGTAGTTTTCCGCGGGATATTCGCACATAGATACCATATAAGGGGGGGAAGGAACACGGACTAATCCATTCTAGCTCGAAAATTTCATCAAAACCAAAGTGGCACGGCCATCTCGGCCATGGTTCTTCACGGGCTGGAAGCCCGTGCCACCAACTGACACAATCCCCAGGATTGCCACAAATCAACGTTGACGTATTTGGGCCGGAATGGCACGCTATAGGGGCCATTGGTATACCCAATGCGTTTAGCAAATGGGGATTGGCTCCCGGTATTTCTTTAAAACGGTGAAATGAGGACCTACAAGGCGGCGTCTGTCTCCATATTATTCGCAAAAACCGGCGTCCTATTGGTCGGCCTTAAAACATTATTTTTTGAGGATTTATAACATTCATACAATGCCGTATTCGTTGAACCGCGATGACAAGGAGGTTTTCGATGTCAATTTTCATGACGATATTGAGTTTTGTGATGATCGGTCAGATTTCAAGCGACCAGACGCAAGCAGAAGCGGCGGTCGAGCCGGCGCGACAGACAACGCCGGCCGAGGATAACCGTCCAACCGCCAATATCTTTTCCCCGGCTACTCAACCGGCAAAATCCGCTATCGAGCCGGCGGCGCAAACAGAAATACCCGATGCTTCGAATTCATCAACACCGTCAAGTACGGCCGGCGAAAGGACTTCGATACCGACAGGCCAGCCGGCTTCTTCACGGATTCGCCCGCCGGATTTAATTGCCGAGGCGATGACGTTGCCGCCGGACAGCAGCATTACAGGACAACCGTTGCCATTGGTGCAAGCGTTGTCGGCCACGGCGGATAGGCGTCAGCAACTCGCAATAACCCGTGCCTATTGGCAGACGGTCGAGGCGGTGGCGAAATATCATTATTGCCTGGATCATGTAAATAAGCTTGGCCGAGTGCAATCACGCAGGGGCGAAGAGGCGTCGCTGCAGGCGGCGCGCGCGGCGGCAACAGCCTTGCTGCGCGAAGCGGAGTTGACGGCCGGATCGGCCCAGTACGAACTGGCGGCGCTTATGCAACTACCGGCCGATGCCCCGCTTCCTTTGCCCGCCGACCGTCCGCACGTGGGCGCATACCGAACCAATTATCAGGAACTGTTCGCCTCGCGACCGGCCCCGGATCGAGCCAGGCTTATCGACCGCACCTTGCCGATCCGGCGGATGGGGATCGACCAGCGGGCAATAGCTGTCCAAGCGGCCCAAGACGCCTTAAGCGCGGCTATCGAGGCATACGAGACCGGCCAGGGCCATCTGGCGGATTTAATCTCCAGCAGCGGCCAATTGCTCCATCAACAGTGGACATTCATGGAAACGGTTTGCCGTTACAATCAAGATATCGCCGAATATGCTGTGATCGTGGCAGCCCCCGGGGCTACACCCCAAGTATTGGTCGGATTTATGATTATTAATCCGCGGGAGTCCGGCCAATCTTTGAACATCGAAGTAGAAGGCGGCGTGCGTCCGGCCGGATTGAATGAGCCGGCGTCCAATACACCGACATGGAATGGAAACGGCAAGCCCAGCCTGGCTCCGCGGAACGTCCCCGGGGCGACTTCTATTCCTACTGTTCCGCCAAGCGCCCAATGGGGATCATCGGGCTCGCCAATGAAGACCGAACCTACTTTAGCCCCGCAGCGCGATGCCGCAACGTCTGTTGGCAAGAAAGAGCCGACGCCCGCTTTGCCGCGCGGACTGGCGCCGATAGGAGTTAAAAACGAACCCACTTTGGCGCCCCCGCGGGGCGAGTCGAAACCCATTGATGGGCAAGGGGCGGGCGGCGAGGGACAAGGGGATCCGGATCGCCCCCGATCCGAGATAAAACCGAAAACTGAAAATGAAGCATCTCAGCCGGCAGCACAGGACAACGGCACACGGAGTGTGCCTGCTACAGATGAACCGGCGAAGATCCGCTATTCGGTGGGCGATCCTTTTTCACGGCGCGTGGAAACGGCCAACAAACCCGCAATTGAGCAGGCCGAGGATTCGCCTGCTGAAATTTCTCCCGGGAATTCTCCCCGCGGGCGGGAGAGGACAAACAATCCCGTCGCTGCATCGCCGGCGTCGGCTTTGGCCGATGCGGGAAGTTCAACCGCTCTTTATCCGGCACTGGTTGAAAGCACACCCTCGGTCCGCTCGAAAGAACTTACGCTGGCCTTGCACTGGGATAGGTCCTTGCCCGAAGGGGCCGGCAGACCCATGACGCTCGAGGAATGTCTGTCGCGGCAAGCAGGCGGCGACCGGCGTGCCACGGTCGAGGCGTTTTGGATCGCCCGGCAACGAGCCGCCGAATATCAAGCGATGTCGCAAGAGATCGAATTTTTGGAAAACCTCATGCCGCTGGTTCTGGAGCGCCGGTCTAGACCGGAAGGGGCGGCGGCAATGCTATATTTGCGGGCGGTTCGGCAGAGCGACAAGGCCAATCTACAGGAAGCGCAAGCCGCATTGATCGAGGCCCAATTCGAGCTTGCTCTGCGCACGCAAACGGCCGCGGAAGGCCAATGGCCCTTGCCTTCGACTCCGCCGCACGCGGGCCAGTACTCGCTGAATCTGGAAGCCCAACCGCGCGCACTGGTCCAGTCCTGGCCGATGCGGCATTTGGCGGCGGCCATTCCGGCTTATTGTACGAGCGTGCAAGAACACGCCGCCTCGGTGGTCGCGGCCGATGCGGCCCGGGCAAAAGCCGTGGAAAAGTACGCCGCCGGAAATATGCCATTCCAGCAGGTCCTGGAAGAAGTAGACGGGCAAACCCGGCAGACCTTCGATTTCCTGCAAACCCTGACCGAGTACAATCGTTCCATCGCCCAGTACGCCCTGGCCGTGCTGCCGCCCGACGCCCAGCCGACAAGAATCGCCGCGGCATTGGTGGTGCAGCGGTGAGTGGATTGGGTCTTTGTTTGAGGTTTAATCTCGCATTGCACGCATGCTTTTTTATTGCAAATTGACAATTGCAAATTTCAAATTGCAAATTGAACAACCACAATTACTTGTACTATTTACTACTTGGTCACGGATAAACTTCTGAACCCTGAACACTGAATCCTTTTGTGGTTACTCCTCTTAATATTGGGCCGCTAGTGATCGATCCGCCGGTGCTATCGGCACCGATGGCGGGATTTACGAACTATGCTTATCGGCAGATAGTGCGGCGGCTGGGCGGGGTGGGTCTGCCCGTCACGGAGATGGTCGGGGCGAGAAGTTTTTTGCACATTGGCGCCCGGGATGATCTGCCGGACCGGCTTTGGGGCATATTGGACGAACCGCGGCCTTTGGCCGTGCAGATTTGGGATAACGATCGGGCGGCATTGGCCGAGGTTGGAAGCCGCCTGGCCCATGAATTTCGGGTCAGCGCGGTGGATATAAACTTTGGCTGTCCAACCCGCGACGTGGCCGAAAAGGCCCAGAGCGGTTCGTATTTGTTGCGCTATCCGGACAAGGTGGGCGAACTTGTGGCCTGGGTTGTGCAGGCCTGCAAGCCCGTGCCTGTTACGGCGAAAATCCGCCTGGGATGCACTTGCGATGCGATCAATGCCATCGACGTGGCCCAAGCGGTCGAAGCAGCGGGCGGGGCGGCGGTAACCGTGCACGGCCGGACTGCCGCCGATATGTTTGGCGGCCGGGCCGATTGGAATGAGATTGCCAAAATCAAGCCGCATTTAAAGCGGATCCCGCTTATCGGCAACGGCGATTTGAAAACGCCGCACGACGCGGTCGAGGCATTTAGCCGTTATGGCGTGGACGGGGTGATGATCGGCCGGGCGGGTTTGTCAAAACCCTGGCTCTTTCGCCAAGTTCAAGCGGCCCTGGCCGATGAGCCGATTCCGCCCGATCCGACATGGGACGAACAACAGCATATAGTTTTGGATCATTACCGG
>JBEKZY010000134.1:0-12403 GCA_049509395.1 Thermoguttaceae bacterium
GGGATTTTTAGGTTGACAGTTGACAGTTATCGATTTTAAGTTTTCAGTGGATAGTATGGACGGTGGACGTTATGGACAGTATGGACGATATGGACGGTGGACAGTTGACAGGATTAAACCGCAAGGGTTTTTTGGAGTTTTCAGAAAAGTGGAGTATTGCAGAATGGTTATGAAAAGACGGCGCAACGGTATCGGGCGGGACTTGCCCGGTATCGGAAGGCGGGATTATCCTGAGGCGGACGAGGCATGTCAATGCGGAAATACGGCACTTTCGCCGGTACTTTGCTGGGGTGGAAGTTAAACTATCGCCTCAACATGAAGGTTTACTGCCAATCCAATGCATTTATGATGCTAGCATACCCCTTGGACGTGTAATTTTAGTTGACTTTGATTTAGAGTCCCATTAGTCTGTAAAGTGTAGGAATGACTGATTAGTATGGCGTAAACAGGGAAACGGCGGTGCATTATTACCGTGTTTTGCATTGCAGGCCTGTTTGCATGTACCCCTTATATGGGTAGGAACACAGTTCGGAGCCGTTCATGGTCACGAAACGCAAAGGAAATTATGTTGATATCCTAGTCCGCAAGGGGGTTATCAGCTCTGATCAATTGGCCGAAGCCCAGCAGATGTCGAGCGAATCGGGTCAGAAGCTGGCAGACGCCCTTATCCGGCTGGGGTATGCCACGGGCGAGGACATTACCCGTGCCATGGCCGAGCAGCATGGCATGGATTACGTGAATTTAAGCGAGGTGGTCATTCCGCCGTCGGTGGTGGAATTGGTGCCGGAGTCGGTTGCCCGGGAAAACGCGGTTATTCCGTTGTCGGAGGGGGACGGCAAGTTGACGGTTATCATTAGCGACCCGGACGATTACGAAACGATCGAGAAATTGCGGTTTATTTTGAATCGTCCGATAGAAACGGCCTTGGCCCCGCGCGACGCCATAACTGAGGCGATCAACCGGCATTACGGTCAGACGGTGGGCGAGAGCGCGGACTCGATGCTGCAAGAGTTCACGGATACGGCAATTGATTTTACGGAGACCATGGACGAGCAAGGGGCGCGAGATGAAGACGTGGATGAGACCAGCGCTCCGGTAGTCCGCTTGGTCCACATGATGATTACCGAGGCGGTGCAGTTGCGGGCGTCGGACATACATATTGAGCCGTTTGAGGATCGCATACGGATCAGGTACCGGATCGACGGGGTGTTGGTGGAGCGCGACAGCCCCCCCAGGAGGTTGCTTGGGGCGTTGCTATCGCGCGTCAAGATTCTGTCCAAATTGGACATAGCCGAGCGGCGGCGGACGCAGGACGGGCGGATCAAGGTTACGGTGGGTGAAAAGGAGCTGGATTTACGGGTTAGTGTGATACCCACCAATCATGGGCAGTCGGTGGTGATGCGGATATTGGATAAGGACAGCATTCGGGTGGGGCTACGGCAATTGGGATTTGCGGACGACGACTTTCAAAAGGTGAAGAGCCTTATACAGCGGCCGAACGGGATTCTGTTGGTGACGGGTCCGACTGGATCTGGAAAGACGACGTCGTTATACGCGGTTTTGAATGAATTAAACACACCGGACAAGAAGATAATAACGGCGGAAGATCCGGTGGAATATTATTTAGCCGGGGTAAACCAGGTGGAGATCAAGCACGAGATTGGGTTGGATTTTGCGCGAGTGATCAGGGCGATGTTACGTCAGGCACCGAACATTATTTTGGTTGGGGAGATGCGGGATTTGGAGACTGCTCAAATGGGCATACAAGCATCTCTGACTGGACACTTGGTTTTCAGTACACTACATACGAACGATGCGCCCAGTGCTATTACACGTCTGATCGATATGGGCGTACCCTCATATTTGGTGGCAAGCTCGGTAGTCGCCATCATGGCTCAGCGGCTTGTGCGTGTGATTTGCCAAAAATGCAAACAATCTTATACACCTGCTCAGTCCACACTCGAAGCGGCAGGCATTACCAAAGAAATGGCGGCAAATGCAAACTTTCTCAAGGGGCGGGGTTGCGGACACTGCCAAGGGAGCGGTTTTCGCGGCCGTTTGGGGATTTACGAGTTAATGCTCATGTCCTCTAAAATTCGTGAACTTACTTTTAATGCCGAACCTACAGATGTAATCCGCCGAACTGCGCTGGCTGAAGGAATGAAAACACTGTATTGGGACGGCGTTGATAAGGTATTGCGAGGCGTTACTACACTGGAAGAGGTGTTATCGACTGCAAAACGGGTAGAGGGAGACTAGAGATTAGAGTTGGTTGGCTTTACCGGCCGGATGCAATCCTTAGGATGTGTTGTAAGATTCCGGACATCACTTGAAAAACATGTTCAAATTAAGGATTTTTTTGGCAATATTCGCATACCTACGAATAATTTCAATGCGTGAAAGCCCCTATTGAGTTTGGCGAGGGCCCGTGAAAAAGGCAGTAGAGTGCGTTCCCGTGCAGTTCGTGGGAACGAGATTTTAAAGTTTATCGAGACAAACCATTAGTTGGCCAGCGAAACAGAGGCGTCAGATTTTTTAGTAACATTACCAATTGAGCGATGATTTTAAAGCCTTTAACAAAAGGGAGCAGGCACCCAATCGAAGTCCTTATGTCAGCCGATTTCGTGACAATGCCGGGAGCCAGTCCCCATTTTATTAGATGATTTGAGATAATTTTTCACCCTTAACTCCTTGGAAAATTGCTGCAATGGGCACGATTCTGATTGATAAACTCCTGCACACTGTTGTAAATCGCAAGGCGAGCGACTTGCACATTACCACAGGGCAACCGCCGGTCGTACGTATTGACGGGCATCTTCACCGGCTGGAAACCAAGGTCTTGGAGCCTGAAGACACGATGGCTTTGATGAAGAGCATTGCCCCGGAGCGGTGCCAGCAGGAATTGCAGGAGGTGGGCGGATCGGACTTTGGTTTTGCGTTTGGCGACATGGCCCGATTTCGTGTTTCCATTTTCAAGCAAAAGGGGCACGTGGCCATGGTGCTGCGGCAGATTCCCAACAAGTTATTGAATTTCAAGGACTTGGGCACGCCGCCGGTGTGCGTTGATTTGTGTTCACGTCCGCGCGGGCTGTTTTTGGTGACCGGTCCGACTGGTTCCGGCAAGACGACCACGTTGGCGGCGATGATCGATTACGTCAACGATACTTTCGATCACCACATCATTACAGTCGAGGACCCGATCGAGTTTTATCACACGCACAAGAAATCGACGATCAACCAGCGGGAGTTGGGGGTTGACGTTCCCACGTTTGCCGAGGCCATTCGCCGGGCGTTGCGTCAGGATCCGGACGTGATTCTGGTGGGCGAAATGCGCGATTTGGAAACGATCGAAACCGCCATAACGGCGGCGGAAACCGGGCACATCGTATTTGCGACCTTGCACACCACCGGGGCCCAGGGGACCGTGAACCGGATCATCGACGTGTTTCCCACCAGCCAGCAGGAGCAAATCCGCACGCAGCTTTCCACGGCGATTATCGGCATACTTTCGCAGGCCTTGTTGCCGAAGATCGGAGGCGGCCGGGTGGCGGCTTACGAGATGTTGGTGGTCGAGCCGGCCGTGGCCAACCTGATTCGTGAAAATAAAACTTATCGAATCACCTCGGTGATTCAAACGGGCGCGAAAAAGGGCATGCAATTGTTGGACGATAACATGTTCAAGCTATGGAAAGATGGAGTGGTTGAGAAGAGCGACGTGCTATTGCGGGCTGTCAATCCCGAAGAATTGGGGGCGAAGATCGCGCGTGTGGAACGGGGGATCTTTGAAAGCGAAGAAGACGACACGGGGCGACCCGATGCCGCTTGAGCGGAAGATAATGGAGCGCATGTGGAGCGTAATTTTACAAAGGGAGCAGTATAACTGCCCTCACCCTAACCCTCTCCCAAAGGGAGAGGGGACTATGAAACAGCATGATATAACAGCGGGGGTTTTTCAGCCATGGCTATTCGGCGAATCGGTCAGATTTTGGTGGATCTCGGTTTTTTGCACGAAGATCGCCTGGAGATGCTGCTCGAGGAACAGCAGCAGCGGCCGGGCGAGATGTTGGGCCATATCGCGGTGAGCATGGGATTGGTAACCGACGATCAATTGGCCCAGGGCCTGGCCGAGCAGATGGGCATGCAGGTAATCAGTCTCAGCGACACGGCCATTTCGCCCGAGATCTTGGCGATGATTACCGAGCCGATGGCCCAGCTCTACCGCATCGTGCCTTTGTCGTTCGAGGACAACACGTTGACGATCGCCATGTGCGATCCGCAGAAGCTGCAGATTCTCGACGAGTTGAGGACTTTTCTGGGTTACGAGATCAAGGCCATGGTCTGCACGGAGAAGGACATGCTGCGGGCGTTGGAGCGTTATTACACGGTGGGCGGGGAAAGCGTGGAAACTCTGATCGCCGACATGGAGCAGGACGCCGAGTTGAACATGGCGGCGATAGCCATGGCGGCCTCGCAGGTCGTGGACCTCTCCAGCGCCGAGGCCCTGGCCGACAGCGCGCCGGTGCGGAAGCTGTTGAACATGGTATTGTTGCTGGCGATTCGGGATCACGCCAGCGACTTGCATTTCGAGCCCTTCGAGAACGAGTTCAAGATACGCATTCGCGCGGACGGGATATTGTACGAGATGGTGCCTCCGCCGCGGCACCTGGCATTTGCCATAACCACGCGCATCAAGGTGATGGCCGATTTGGACATTGCCGAGCGGCGCATGCCGCAGGACGGGCGAATTCGCTTGACGGTGGGCGGGCATCCGGTGGATTTGCGCGTGAGCGTGCTGCCCACGATGTTCGGCGAGAGCGTGGTGATGCGGATCCTGGACCGGTCGGTGGTGATGCTGGATCTGGACACGATGGGCATGACCAAGGAAATTCTTACTGCTTTTCGCGAGGTGATTCGCAGGCCCAACGGCATCGTGCTGGTTACCGGTCCGACGGGTTGCGGGAAAACCACCACGCTATACGGGGCCTTAAACGAGCTCAATTCGATCGAAGACAAGCTGATCACCACCGAAGACCCGGTGGAGTACGATATCGACGGGGTGGTGCAGATGCCCATCGACGCCTCGATCGGCAACACGTTTGCGCAGTGTTTGCGATCGATACTGCGGCAGGATCCCGACAAAATCCTGGTGGGTGAAATCCGGGATTTGGAGACGGCGGAGATCGCGGTGCAGGCCTCGCTCACGGGTCACATGGTGTTCAGCACGCTGCACACAAACGACGCGCCGGCCACGGTAACGCGGCTTAGGGACATGGGATTGCCTCCGTTTTTAATCACGGCCACGCTGGAAGCGGTCTTGGCGCAGCGGTTAGTGCGCAAGATTTGCAAGGATTGCATGGAGCAAACCACGCCCAGCACAGATACGCTGGCGCAATTAGGCCTGACGCCCGAAGAGGTTTTAAACAAGAAATTTTTCCGCGGCCGGGGCTGCGCAGTGTGCAACAACACCGGATTCAAGGGCCGCACAGGATTGTTCGAGTGGTTGCCCATTAACGACCAACTGCGGGACATGATCAATCACGGTTGCTCGACGGAAAAGCTCCGCGAGACGGCATTGCAAGTCGGCATGATCCCGCTTAGAGAGTCCGGTCTGGAAAAAGTTTTCTCCGGCGTGACTACCATCGAGGAAGTAATTCGGGAGACGGCCCTGGAATTATAAAGGCGGAAGGCGGAAGGATGAGGGATAAAGGATGAGGGATGAAGGAAAGCGCTTGCGGTTTCGCGAACTCCGGGCACAAGTGCCCGGGCTAAACCTTTTAACTGAAAACAGACAACTGAAAACTGACAACTGATATAGATACTGGAAACTGTCATGCCGACATATCAATTCGAGGCCATGGACGCCACCGGACAGGAGATCAAGGACGTGTTGGAAGCCCCCAGCCAAGACGAGGCGCAAGCCACGATCCGGCAGATGGGGTTATTCGTGACGAAGATTGCCGTGAAGAAGAGCCGGGCCGCGCCCACGAAAAGTAAGACGGCAAAAAAAGGCAAAACCTTCGCCATAGGGGGCATCAAAACCAAGACATTGACCACCTTCACCCGCCAGTTGTCGATTTTGCAGGACGCCGGTTTGCCCATATTGCGGAGCCTGAAGATTCTCCAGGAACAATCGCCGCCCGGGGCCATGAAAAACGCCCTTATAGACGTCTGCGACGAGATCGAAAGCGGGGCCACGCTATCCGAGGCCATGGGCAAGGTTCCCAAGGCATTCAACCGGCTTTATGTAAACATGATCAAGGCCGGCGAGGCGGGCGGGGCGCTGGAAGTCATTCTGCAGCGTCTGGCCGAGTTCCAGGAACGCTCGGAATCGTTGAAACGCAAGGTCAAGGGCGCCCTGGTTTACCCCATCACGGTGGTGATTTTCGCGGCGGGCATCTTGGCATTCATCATGATCAAGATCGTGCCCAATTTCCAGAAAATATTCAAGGACTTCAAAACCGATTTGCCGGCTGTTACCAAGATTCTGATGGCCGCTTCATATTACACGATCAACTTCTGGTACCTTTTGCCGGGCGTTCCCATCGCCATTTGGTTATTGGTAAAACTGGTGCGGCGATTCCAGGCGGGCCGTCTTGGATGGGACTTGTTCATTCTGAAAATACCCGTGTTCGGCCCGTTGATCGAAAAGAACATCGTGGCCAGGACCATGCGCACGCTGGGCACGCTGGTGGCCAGCGGCGTACCCATCCTCGAAGCCTTGCACATTACAAAGGAAACCGCGGGCAACGGCGTGTTTGAACATATGTTCCAAAAGGTCTACGAATCGATACGCGAAGGCGAATCGATCTCCAAACCGATGAAGGAACATTCCAAACCGGGATTCAACGTCGTGTCCTTGTTGTTCTGGTTTTGCTTCATCGCCGGCCCGATCGGCGTGCTGATGTATCTCACGCGCATGAACAAACGCATCGTCGACGACATGGTGGTGAACATGGTCGACGTGGGCGAAGAAACGGGCGAACTGGACACCATGCTCTACAAGGTGGCCGACACCTACGACGAAGAAGTCGCCGTGCTGACCGAAAGCCTCATGAGCTTGATGGAACCGCTGCTGATCATCGTGCTGGGCGGGATGGTGGGCTTTATCGTCATCGCCATTTTCATGCCCCTGATCGCACTGATTACAAAACTCACCGGAGGAAAATAATAATTATAGTGGACAGCGGGCAGTGGGCTGTGGACAGATAGGGGTGGGCAATTTATTGCCCACTTTGGAACGATATTCAACAACTGATAACTGACAAAAGGGCAAGGTTGGTTTCGTACGGTGCATTGTATGCGCCAAGGCAGACATGTCAGGCACTAATTTACAGAAAAATACTGCCGGGAGAAACCGCCATGAATGCAAAATGCCCTAATAAAAATCGGATGTCGTTGACCGGGATTCAGGGTTCGGGGTTCGGGGTTCAGAGTTCGGGTGGCGAGATTGCAAATTGCAAATTGCAAATTGCAAAATGCAAATTGGTAAATTCATCCTTGTCCCCTCATCCCTCATCCCTCATCCCTCATCCCTCTTTCTTAAGCATTCGACATTCGGCATTCACGCTGATCGAGTTGCTGGCGACGATCACGATCATCAGCATATTGGCGGCCATATCGTTGGGCGCGATCCATTACGCCCGTTCATCCGCCGCCGAAGCTAAGACCAAGGCCACCATCGCCAAACTCAACGCGCTTGTCATGCAGCGGTACGAGTCGTACAGGACGCGGCGCGTGCCGATCAACACTACTGGAATGAATCCAAAAACTGCGGCTAATCTTCGTTATTTAGCCATTCTCGACTTGATGAGAATGGAAATGCCGGAAAGACCAGCGGATATTTTGGATTCCCCTTTAAATCTGGCTAATGGAAACCCATGGACTCAACGGACCGCTCTCACCCAGATCTTTCTTCAAAAATATACTCAAAAACCATTTACTGACAACCCTTGCGCAAAGTTATTGTATATGTGGATAAGCATGACCTATCCGGAGGCCATGTCGCAATTCGGCGAAAATGACATAGCGGATGTAGATAATGACGGCTGGCCGGTATTTATTGATGGGTGGGGAATGCCGATCTTTTTTCTTCGCTGGGCGCCGGGATTTAGCTCGGGAGAAGGGCTGAACCCCAATCCGTTTAATTCAAACTCCAGTCAGCCCCGCGTTGATGTATCCCAGATTCAAACCGGCGATCCGGTAAACGATCACGATCCATTCGATTCGCGGCGGATATTTCTGAGTAATTATCGCTTAATTCCTCTCGTTTTTTCTGCGGGCCAGGACAAAAAATATGGAATAAATCTAGTTAATACAACATCAGGAGGCGTTGATTGGCTTTATGGAGTTACCCCCCTTACCACCCCTCCATGGAAGTTAGATGATTTAAATCCATATGACAAACCAAATGGTGTGCAAGCGGGTACACCAAGCCCAGAAAAAGATGGAACGACCAATACACATTTCGACAACATCCACAATCATCGCATCGAGCAGAAATAACATGCGATATCCCAGCGGACACAAGACGAATAGAACGGGCGGCAGCCGGGGGTCAACGACCGCCGAAAAGCGGCCGGCGCACAGGGTTCAGGGTTCAGGGTTCAGGGTTCAGGGGTCAGGTGGATCAATTGCAAATTGCAAATTGCAAATTGCAAATCGCATATTGGGGATGGAGCGGTCTTCACCCCTTGGGCGGCACAAAGCCACAGCCAAACCCCCGGTGTATTCACCGGGGGCTAAATATGCTTTGGATTGCGGGCATCGCGAAACCGCAAGCGGTTTTCTTCATCCCTCATCCCTCATCCCTCATCCCTCATCATTCCGCCGCGGCGTGACGCTGGTGGAAATGCTGATCGTGATTTCCATTATTGTGATCTTGACGGTTGCGTCGCTTAAGCTTATTACGCCTGCCGATGAGCGACGCGTGCGCGAGGCCGCCCGGGCCGTGAACGTATACATTTCGTCGGCGCGGAATCGGGCCATAGAAATCGGCCGGTCTTGCGGGGTAATCTTCCGCCGCGCAAACGGCACCAATTTCCCCACCGCCTCGATCGTGCTGGACCAATGCGAAGTGCCGCCGACTTACGCCGGCGATACTACTGATTCGGAAGTAAGAGTAGGGAACTATACATATAGGCCGGACGGGCAAACATATTTCCAAGATGGAAGAATTGTTCTAAAAGTCCGAATCCAAAACGGTCAGTTTGCCAGTAATTTGATTCGCCCGGGCGATTTAATGCAATTTAACGGCCAAGGGCCTTTTTTTACCTTGGTATATGACGATCCCGCGGGAAGCCTAAGGACCCAGCCGCCTTATGTGAATACGTCTCCTCCTCCTCCGTCGATGAATCCGCCGAATGATCCCCCGATCTATGATTTTGCGCCCGATGCAAATGGCTATTATGATTTTGGACCAAGCAACTTGCAGGTTGATGCCCAAGGTTGGGTTACATCGCATTGGTTGACTGTAGCTTTGAATCCGCGGGAAATACCGTTGCAAGCGTTGCCTTGGGGATTTTTCACGCAATCCGTTCCGTTCCTGATTATGCGCCAGCCGGTCAAATCGTCGGCTGAGCCGTTGCAACTGCCGGCCGGATCGGTGGTGGACTTGGATTTTTCGGGCACGGATTTCCAATCGTTTAAGAATCAGCCCAACAAAAGTTATGACGTGGCGGTAATTTTTTCCCCCAACGGCTCGGTGGAAGGCTATTACTGGAATAACCAGCCCTACCCTGTCCTCGGGCCGATATTCATGCTCGTCGGCAGCCAATCGCGGGTGCGGGACTTTGTTAACCAACAGCTTCTGGCAAATCCCAACTTAAATGAATTGCCCAACTGGGCCGATCTGTCGAGCGTATGGATCACGATCAATTATCAAACGGGCATGGCGGTCAGCGACGAAATATATGCCATAAATTCAACGCAAACAGATTCGGCAGGTAATCCCATTAATTGGACAATGGCTCCCAACTGGAATTGGACAAATGCTTCCAACTGGCAGTTTTTCATAAACCTGTCTCGCACTTATGCCCGGCAGTCGCAAAGCATGGGGGGGCGGTAAGATGGAAATAATGCGGAATGCGGAATGCGGAATGCGGAACGAACTAAAGGGTCCAGGGTTCAGGGTTCAGGAAAACACTTGTAAAGCCGCGACCATTGGTCGCGCAAGTCCGATTGCAAATTGTAAATTGCAAATTGCAAATTGCAAATTGCAAACAATAACGGACGGTGGAAAGCGCGAAACCGCAAGCGGTTTCAATCATCCTTCATCCTTTATTCCTCATCCTTCGTCCTTTATTTCACATCCTTCAACTTTCCTGTTTCGATCTTCGCGGCGCGGTCTGAGCCTGTTGGAGGTGCTGTTCGCGATCGGAGTCCTGTTGTTCGGTCTTTTAGGCGTGGCGGCTTTGATACCGCTGGGCCAGATGGCGCTATGGGAAACAGCCAAGGCCGATCGGTGCGGGGCTTGCGGCCGGGCCGCCATGCGCGAGATCCAGGTCAGCCGCCTCTTGGACTTCCGCTACTGGTATTGGACGCCGCAAGGCCCGACAATAACCGGGTATTTTTGGGGTTGTTTTCCGCCTTTTATCGCTGCTAATACAATTGCCGATAATTTCGCAACAGTCAGCGCTTGCTCCGACGCCATGCCGTTCGTGATCGATCCCTTGGGCCGGGCAAACAGATTGCCGGAGATGTTTGGGCAAATCCCCATAACGAATAATATATCTATCTTTTTGCCCCGCCGTACGCTGCGTATATTGCCGCTGGCGGTATCGAGTACTTATCCCCAACCTCCTCAAGCCCTGATCAATGAACAATTATTCTACTGGTCGGACGACCTGCCCTTCGACGTCCCAAAAAATTCCGTAATCCGGCCGGCATTGATAAAGACGAGCACCGGGGTGGTGACGACGAGCCTGGGCGATTACTCCTGGTTTTTCACGGTTATGCCGGTGGCGACGGAGATGTCGCTGCCGGTGGCTTCACGGCGGCTGTTTAACGTGTCGGTGGCGGTGTGTTACAAGCGAAACTTTCGAATCTTCGATCCGTCCAATTTATATCCAAATAGCCCGTCTACAAATGCTTTGGACGGCGAACACACGGCAACTATCAACTTAAACACCGGTTTCCCCGGCATGGGCATAGGCGGCGGCACGGTTCAATTAAACAGCAGCGTCAATGTAAAAGAAAACCAATGGGTAATGCTGTATTATCTGCATGTCGACCCATCTACCGGAGCTCCATTACCAGGGTATCCGCAAATGAACCGCTGCCGCTGGTACCGGGTAGTAGGCGTGGGCCAATCGGTAGACGCAAACAAAAATCCGATTACTTATTTAAGCCTCAGCGGTCCGGACTGGGATCTGTGCGGCGCCGCTTGGAATCCGGCCTCGAATAAACCGCCCGCGCAAGCCGTGTTGGTCGTGGTTCCCAACGTAATCGGCGTATATAACACCACCATGGAATTGGATTGGGATCCGCTCTGGACAAAGTAAAAAAAGATTGACAAAGGGCGAAGGACAAAAGGCGAGGAAAAGGACAATTGCGATGAATAAAATGAACAGCAAGCAGGGTTCAGGGTTCAGGGTTCAGGGTTCAGGATTTAGCGGTCGGCAACATTCAACATTCAGCATTCGTTATTCATCCTTCATCCCTCATCCCTCATCTCTCATCCCTCATCCCATGCAAAAACCGGGCAATAAATTGCCCGGCCCTCGCCGCGGCGTTCTTTTATTGCTGGTGCTGGCCCTGTTGGCGCTGTTCGCCCTGGTGGCCGTGGCCTTCGTGATCATCTCGGGCCAATCGCAGCGGAGCGCGAAGAACATGCAGCGCGTGGACCAGACCCTCGAGGAGCCGCAAAAACTCTTAAACGAAGCCATGATGCAACTCGCCCGCGGACCGAGCAATCCCGTTTCCGTCATGGGCCCCCATAGTCTGCTGGAGGATGTGTACGGGAACGGATCCCGGGTCGGCGCAGTTGTGAATAATTCCGCATATCCTTATTCAACTGTTGCCGGCGGACAATTAATTCAAATCGGAGTTCCATTGCCTGTGCCTCCATCTGGCAAAGGCAATTTACCGGCGCCTGTGCTTTCCAGCCCGTTGAATTGGTGTTCCGGCATGGTGATAACTTTTCTTAACGGACCGCGGACAATGGGTCATAGCACTCGTATAGTAACTCATATCCCTGCAAATACCGCAGTCAGTCCGGCCACTCCCGACTTTTTCCAAATTGTCGCCGGCGATGAAATCAATTACAACAACATCATGGCCGACTTGGCCGATTTAAATGGCGAATCGCTTTATTATTTAATCAACAGCCCGCCGTTCAGCGGCACGGGCTTTGGATTTAATCCGGCCACGGGCAAACTCGATCTTGCTTACAATTTAGATCCGGCTA
>JBEKZY010000135.1:0-13709 GCA_049509395.1 Thermoguttaceae bacterium
AGAGAGCGCCTATCACAGCAGATGCACAAGAGAATAATAAGATTAATAACAACGGGACAGTGTGAGTATGTGTAAACGCCGATGCGAATATAAGGCCATAAGCGCAAAAAATAATTGCGCTTATTGCCGCTCCACTAGTTACCTGTCGCATCTTAACTCCAATACTACCGGCCAAACCACCCAAGGGTGAAAAAAACACGAAAAGCGTAAGGCACGCGAAAAAGGAAGGATTAATGCTTTCACCTGCCTTAGTGAAAATGAGTTTAGAAATAATAATAAATACAATAATCGTACTTGTCAGTACGCCGCTAATAACGGCCCGTCTCGTTGCTTTTCGCTCGATATTTTGGTCGGTATTGTCTTCAATCATGTCTATTCACTCATCCCTCATCCCTCATCCCTCATCTTTCATCCTTCTCCACTTTCCCCCATCACCTCTTGCAGCCTTTTTATCGCCCGCATCCACAGCATTTGCGCGGCGGGGCGGGTGCGGTTCATCCGCTCGGCGACCTCGTTGAAAGGCAATCGCTGAAGATTCCTTAGTACGATTACCTCTTGATAATCCTCCGGCAGATCGGCCAAGGCGGCCGTGACGCGCAATTCGGTGTCGATCAGCAAAAACTCCTGGCTGGGCGTGGGCTGATCTGCGGCCGGCTCGGGCGCGCCCCGGGCAAGGCTGTCGTCCGGATCGCGAAAGGCGATTTCCCGCCCGGCCTCGCGCTTGGCGGTCCCCCGGTATCGGCGGACAAAGTCGGCCGCGTTATGGGCCAGAATCCGCTTCAGCCAGGCCAGCCATTCCTGCTCCGTCCTGCCTTGAAAACGCCCGAAATCGCGATACGCCTCGAGCATCGTCTCCTGCACCAAATCCGAGGCGTCCACCTTGCGCTGAAGCCACGTTTCCACCTGCGACCTGGCCACAAATCCCAAGTACGACCGGCAAAGCCCAAACAGCCGGTCCCGGCACTCGTCATCCCCCTGCCGCGCCTGGGCAATCAACTCGGAAACCTTGCTTCGCTTGGAATCGCTCATGGCTTTATGTTTTTTTAAAATTTGCAATTTGCATTTTGCAATTTACAATTTGCAATCTCTGATCTACCTACAACCTACCACCTACCACCTACTCTGTTATGGCCTCAAATCCCATCGCTTCGATCATCTTCAAATCCTCCTCCGGCGCTTGGCCCTTGGTCGTAAGATAATCGCCCACGAAAATCGAATTAGCCGGGTAAAGCCCCAGCGCCTGCAGCGGCCCAAGGTGCATTTCCCGCCCGGCCGCAATGCGCAACTCGCAATTGGGATTGGCCAGCCGGAACAAAGCCAGCGCCTTCAGGCAATACCGGGGATTCAGCCGCCACGTGCCTGCAAGCGGCGTGCCAGTGATGGGCTGCAAAAAATTCATCGGTGCCGCCTCGACCTTTAGCCGGCCGAGTTCCAGTGCCAATTCCACCACGTCTACGTCTTCCTCGCCCATGCCGATGATCCCGCCCGAGCATATTTCCAGCCCGGCCCGGCGGACCGTTTTGAGCGTGTCCAATCGCTCTTGATAAGTATGTGTAGAGCAAATCCGGGGATAGAATCGCCGGCTTGTATTGAGGTTATGGTTCACCCGATCTACGCCGCCGGCCCTAAGCAGCGCCGATGTTTTCGCCCGAAGTTCGGCGGCGATTCGGGCCCCGTCGAGGATTTTTTCCTCATCCACGATATTATATCGCGGAATCTCGGCCGTGGAGACCCGCGATTGCGAACAGTAACCGCAATCCTCGCCGCAGTGTCCGCTCTTGGCGTTGATTAGGAAGTTCAAATGCACCCGGTTGCCGAAGTAGCGATGCCGCACGCGATACGCCGCCGCCAACAGATCGAGTAATTCCTCGTCGGCCGCGCGGAGCACGACCAGGCCTTCATCCGCATCGAGCAAGCGGCCGCCAATCGCCCGGTCGGCCAACTCCTGCCACCGGTCGTTATATCCAGAGGAAAGTTCGTCAAGTTGTACTGCTTTGTTTATCATTCACAAGAATATACCAAATCTCATGCAAATCCACAAACAGGGGGGAGGGATTGTCGGCTGGATTTGCTCAGAGTTGCCCAGTGCAACGCAAGACATATTGACTTTGACAAGTCGCCTATGCTGCTTGGAGTGTGACAAAGAATTTTCGGAAAATTACCACCCGAATACTAGCCTGTCACGATGCAGCGGCTGGATGCGGGCCGGCGGCGACTAGTTTCTTTGCGCGGGGATCTACCCTGAGATTCATGCCTTCCAAAGTCCGCGCACCCAACAGAGCCAAGTCGCCCGTTTGGGCAAAGACCACTTCGTCGATGGTAAAGTACTCGCCGATGCGAAGGATGGCAAAACCGATGTTCCGGGTGATAGTGTTCCCATTTGCCATCATAAAAGGCACGTCCTTCTTTTCCGGCTTAACGCCGATATTTTCAAGAATTCCCTCGGGAATCCAGGTGCATTCTCTCCCGGTGTTAACGAGTAGCCTTCTTACCTCGGCTTCGTTGGATCGCTTCTGATGATTGACGACTTGGCAATTTACAGAAAAGGTACCCATTCTTATATTCTCCTTAAGCCTGCCCAAATCTACTATATTCTTAGAAAAGGAGAGTGTCAACCGCTCCGCCTATCACAGAACGTCGAATATAGATTATTGAGGTTACGCAATTCCGTGTGCGTTCTCATAAACCGCGATTTCTTTTTCGTGTTCCAGCGTCAGGCCGATGTCGTCCAGGCCGTTTAAAAGGCAATGACGGCGGAAATCGTCGACCTCGAAGATTAATTTCAGCCCGAAATCGTCGCGGATTTCGTATTTTTCAAGATCCACCGTGAGTTTGTAGCCCGACTGTTTGGCTGCGCGGCGGAAAAGATCGTCGACTACGGCCTCGTCGAGCCGCACGGGCAGCATGCCGTTCTTGAAGCAGTTGTTGTAAAAGATATCGGCGAAACTGGGGGCGATGATTGCGCGAAAACCGTAATCCTCCAATGCCCAAGGCGCATGTTCGCGGCTCGATCCGCAGCCGAAATTCCGCCGGGCAAGCAAAACGCTGGCTCCCCGATACTCCGGCAGGTTGAGGATAAACTCGGGATTGTCGGTCCCGTCGTCGAGATAGCGCCAATCGAAAAACAAGAATTTCCCAAAGCCCGTCCGCTCGATGCGCTTGAGGAATTGCTTGGGAATGATCTGATCGGTATCTACGCTCGGCCGGTCCATGGGAAGGACAAGGCCTGTATGGGTGGTGAAAGGTCGCATAAAAGAGAGTCAATAATGGTTAGATGATAATTTCGTTCAATTTGCAATTTGCATTTTGCAATTTACAATTTGCAATATAACTTACTTATAATTCCACTCGCGTATATCAACGAAATGTCCCGCCACCGCGGCGGCCGCGGCCATGGCCGGCGATACCAGGTGCGTGCGCCCGCCTTTGCCTTGCCGGCCCTCGAAGTTGCGATTGCTGGTCGATGCGCAGCGCTCGCCGGGCTGGAGTTTGTCGGGATTCATCGCCAGGCACATGCTGCATCCGGCTTCGCGCCATTCCATGCCCGCCTGTTGGAAAATATTATGCAATCCCTCGGCCTCGGCCTGTTTTTTCACCAGGCCGCTGCCTGGCACGACCATGGCCTTTACGCCGCCGGCGACTTTATGACCGCGAACCACGGCCGCCGCCGCCCGCAAGTCTTCCAGCCGGCCGTTGGTGCACGAACCGATAAAAACCTGATCGATTTTGATCGACGCCATTGGCGTGCCGGGTTTGAGATCCATATATTCCAGCGCTTTGGCCACGCCTTTTTGTTCGGTCGGATCGGTGAAATCGGCCGGGTCGGGAATCTTGCCGCCGATGTCGGTCACCTGTCCCGGATTCGTTCCCCATGTTACCTGCGGTTGAACGTCCTGCGCCAGGTACGTTTCCAGGCGATCGAATTTTGCCCCGGGATCGCTGGGTAGTTTCTTCCATTGCGCCACGGCCGCGTCGAAATCCTTGGGGGCAAACGCCCGGCCGCGGAGGTAATTGAAAGTGGTTTGATCGGGCGCGATCAGCCCTGCCCTGGCCCCGGCCTCGATCGACATGTTGCAGACGGTCATCCGCTCTTCCATGGTCAATGCGCGGATCGCCTCGCCCGTATATTCGATGGAATAGCCCATCCCGCCGCTGGCTGAAATGCGCCCGATAATGTAAAGGATGATGTCCTTGGCCGTCACGCCAAAGGGCAACCGGCCGTCAACGCGGATTTCCAACGTCATGGGCTTGTGCTGCAACAGCGTTTGCGTGGCCAGCACGTGCTCGACTTCGCTGGTGCCGATCCCAAACGCCAGGGCCCCAAGCGCGCCGTGCGTGGCGGTGTGGCTGTCGCCGCATACGATGGTCATGCCCGGCTGAGTGTAGCCCAACTCCGGCCCGATCACGTGCACGATGCCTTGGTGTTTGTCGTTCAGATCGTAAAGCCGAATGCCAAACTCCCGGCAATTCGCCCGCAGGGTGTCGATTTGCTGTTTCGAAACCTGATCGACGATGGGCAAGGAACGATCGGTCGTGGGCACGTTGTGATCGGCGGTGGCGATGGTCTGTTCCGGCCGCCGCACTTTGCGCCCCGCCAAACGCAGGCTTTCGAATGCCTGGGGACTGGTCACCTCGTGGACCAGTTGCAGGTCGATGTACAGTATCGTTTGTTTCCCCGGCTCGGCGCGGACTACGTGGTTATCCCAGATTTTTTCGAACATCGTCCGGGGTTTGGCTGATTGGGTCATAAATTAGGATTATGAAATTGTGAATAGGGAACTGGATATGGGAAGTTATTGCACGTTTAAACGCGGTATTTGTGACGCGTGAAAATAAAGCATTACAATAAGACTCATTATACTACAGTTTGGTTCATGTAGTATGAGCAATTAGCAACGACATAAGTGGTTAGCGGAATGTTAATCTTCCAACTTGCGAATGCCTGCCCCCTAACCAATTTTACGCCGCTTTCCAACGAATGGCCTTGGCAGCCCATTGTTCGACTTCACGGGCGGATACCGCCAGCAAGGCGTTTTTACCCCCCGGCAGCGTCTGCTCCACAAAAATCCGCGATTGTGCGTGCAACAATCGAGGCACAAAGTACCATACCCGGCTAAGCCGGTCGGGTTCGGCTTGTGAGGAGACTACCAGCAGATCGACTTGTCCCAGTTCGTTAGCGGCCCTGGCCAGACTTCTTAAAGGATCGCCTGGGATGAGTTTTATTTTTGCTCCGCTGCGTGTTAATATGCGATGGGCGGCGATCAGCGACAATCCCGGACCATCAGTTTCGCCGCGGTCCTCGAAATTGTCCATGCCTACGTATTGGATATCGGATCGGGAAGTGAAGCGAGCGGCCGCATCTATCATCCGCAATGCACGCCTGCCGTCCGTGATACCAAGTTCTAGAATCCGATAAGACCTTTTTTGGACAATAGCCCGATAGATTACCCGATCGCAGGCCGGGTTGGATAAATACGAAAGATAAAATATCCTCCAGCGGCTGGTTGGCGTCAATTTAACCCTCCCTGGAAATGGCATTTAATGTTTGAGCAGGAGGACAAGCATTCTTGCCTGTCTTTTTTCGGCCAGACATGAATGGGCCAGAATAAATGTCCGGCCTCCTGATTTGGCTGGTTTAGTCTGTTACAACTCCTACGTACTTTTCGACCGGGCGATGAACCTTAATTCAGCCTAAATAAAGCGTCGATGTTGGAAGAGTGGAAACACCGGATAATCCCATATAATAAGTAATAAATCATCCAAATTACCCTTCAGTAATATTTTACAATTAAATACTTATGGGGGGGGAGCGATAATAATTTATATGCTACTACTTTATAACTGGTATAATGCAACATTAGGATGATGATTAACTACATAAATACTTGTTTCTTTCCTCAATCGAATTTACAATTTTTAGAAGGTAGGACTTTTGTTAAACTGTTCGCTTGGTCCCTATTAACCCCTAAAAGGATTGGTTGGGGTTTTGGTTGCAGGGGCTTAAATTACAAGGATTGAAGGCGTGGCATTATCTGAAATCGATCGCAATCTGCTCGAACGCTGCCTGCAACAGAAGCCCAGGGCCTGGGAAGATTTTGTCGATCGTTTTATGGGACTGATGATTCACGTGGTCAACCATACGGCCCAGTCCCGGGGCCTGCAATTGAGTCCGGAAGACCGCGACGATCTATGCGCGAGCATTTTTCTTGTGATAGTCGAAAATGATCTGGCCGTTTTGCGCAATTTCCGCCGTCAATGCAGTTTAGCTACATATTTAACCGTGGTCGCGCGGCGTATCGTTGTTCGCGAGTTGCAGGCCCGCAAACCCGCGGAGCACCAAACTATCTCGACGGAAGAGATCTACGCCCTTTCTTCCAATTATCCCTACCCCAGCGTCGAACAGCGCGTCATGGATGAAGATGAGATCGCTCGCATGCTAAGTTCCCTAAAGGGCATCGAGGCCGAGGTGGTGCGGATGTATCATTTGGAGGGAAAAACCTACCAGGAAATCAGCATGCAGATCGGCATGGCCGAGAACAGCATCGGGCCGATCCTCAGCCGCGCACGCGACAAGCTTCGCCACGCCGGCGTTAATCACGTAATAAAATAATAGCGACCAAAATGACGCGTGCCACTGCTTGCTCGCAAGCAGTGCTGTTGGAATCGCTGGGAAAACACTATTTGATCGCAAGCCTTGTTCAATTTGCAATTTGTAATTATCAATTTGCAATATAAAAAGCGGACAAATTGCTCAAGAAATTCTACCCCCGCACTCCCTGCGCCATGCCTCGCGATCCACGGCCAGGCGGCTGGCAATCCGAATGGCTTCGATCATGCTTCCGGTTTCCGCGCGGCGCTTCCAGGCGATGTCGAAGGCCGTGCCATGCGCTACGCTGGTGCGGATGATGGGCAGCCCCAAAGTTATATTTACAGCCCGGTGCATTCCCAATAATTTTAAGGCTATGTGCCCCTGGTCATGGAACATGGCTACCACCGCGTCGTAATGTCCGTCTCGCGCACGAACCATAAGCGTATCGGTGGGCAGCGGGCCTTCCAGGCGCAGCCCTTCGCTTATGCCGCGCTCCACTGCGGGCCGGATAATCCTCCGCTCTTCATCGCCGAACAGCCCGCCCTCGCCGGCGTGAGGATTCAGTGCACAAACTCCGATTCGCGGCCGATTTTCCCCGGATATCCCTTTCCCCCCCTTGCGTGCATGGCCCTGATTTGCCTGCGGCGCCTTTTCGGCACCGGCCGGACGCATCAATCTCGACATGAAACAATCGGCCAGCCGGGCCTTGGCCAAAATGGCCTCCGGCGTAAGCTGGCTGATCGCGTCTCTTAGCGCGGTATGCAAGGTGACGTGAACCACCGTCAATCCAAAGGGCGCCAAAACGTCGTCGCCCGGCCCCATGTATAGCATCATGGCAAAATCGTCCACTCCGCATAGCTGGGCCAGCAGTTCGGTGTGTCCCGGGTAGTCGTGTCCTGCTCGATGCATAGCCTCTTTTTGCAAAGGCGCGGTGGTGATGGCATCTACCTTGCCCTCCAGCGCCAAACGCGTGGCAAGTATCACCGCATCGTAGGCCGCCTGGCCCGCCCGGGCGTCGAGCGTGCCTGGAGCCACATCCAGTATTTCAGGTGAGCCGCAAACAAGACATGGAATCACCTCGGGCGAAGGCCGGGCCGATTCCGGCGAATCGATCTCCTCCACCTTCACGCTCCGCTGCCAAAGCGCCACCGCCCGGCGAAGGATTTCCGCATTCCCCACCACCAACGGCCGGCACCACTCGTGCACCACCGTTTCGGTCCAAGCCCCCACAATAATTTCCGGTCCGATCCCCGCCGGATCGCCCATCGTCAATGCAATTAAAGGTCGTTGCTCGTTCATCGTTGCTCGGATTTCTATTTAATAAACGGTTATTTTTCGAGCGTCAGGCAAATAATCTTGTGTTTTTTCTAATGTTATGTTTTTTCCTCAGAGCCGGGCCGTGCCGGCCCGGAAACGCAGGGGCAATATGTCCTAACCCCGTTTGCTTATCCGATATTCATTTCCTTACCCACAATCAATTGTACGCCATATCCGCACTCCGGCTAAGGGGAGGTTGTAACGAAATAACCAATGTCTTATTGTAATGCGATATGAAAGCATGCGTCCAACGAGTCAGCCGTGCCAAAGTGACAATAGCCGGAGAGGTCTGTGCCGAGATCGGTAAAGGAATGCTTGTATTGCTGGGCGTGGCTGCCGGCGATGATGAGTCCGATGCCCGGCAACTGGCCGATAAAATCGCCGGGCTGAGGGTTTTCGAAGATTCACAGGAAAAAATGAACCTCTCCCTCAGGGACGTCGATGGGGCGATGTTGGTGGTAAGCCAGTTCACCCTCCTGGGCGACTGCCGCAAAGGCCGCCGCCCCAGTTTCGACGCCGCCGCACCCCCGGAAATGGCCGAAAAACTCTACGAGCAATTCGTCGCCCATGTCAGGGCTCAAGGTCTGCCCGTAACCACCGGCCGCTTTCGCCAGCACATGCAAGTCGAACTCGCAAACGACGGCCCAGTCACCCTGCTTTTAGACACTAAGAGCCCATCCTAAAAGTCCCCTCTCCGGGCACCGACCGAAGGTTGGTCGGGAGAGGGTCAGGGTGAGGGCTGACTGGCCATGAATTTGAAGTTCCAATCGCTATTTTTATTTCAGCACCGTAAGCGTGGGCAATTGCGGTTCTTCGCGGCGTCGCTGAGCCAGTTGCCGGGCCAAATTCATTGAGATGGATTTCAGATATGGTTTTGCCGTTTCGTTTTCCAGAGCCTTGCCTATTTGCCCCCGATCGGCCAAAACTCTTAGCTCGGTTACAATTGGCACCTCGCCCAGAAAAGGCACGTGCAAATCCCTGGCTTTCTTTTTCGCCCCGCCGGAACCAAAAATATCATGCCGCGCGCCGCACTGAGGACAGACAAAAAAACTCATGTTTTCAACCATCCCCAATACTTCCACGTTCACTTTTCGGAACATCCCGATGGCCTTGACCACGTCGAGCATCGCCACGTCCTGGGGAGTGCCCACGATAACCGCCCCCGTAAGCGGCAGCAATTGCGAAAGCGATAAGGCCACGTCGCCCGTTCCCGGCGGCAGGTCGATGATCAGGTAATCCAGATCGCCCCATTGGGTATCGCGCAAAAATTGTGTCAGCGCGGCGTGAAGCATCGGCCCGCGCCATATTACCGCCTCGTCCGAGGGCACCAAAAAACCCATCGACATCACTTTTATCCCGTCAATCTCCACCGGCAGGATGCGGTTGCCGATAATCGCGGGCCGTTCCGCCGTGCCTAGCAGGTGCGGAATGCTGGGGCCGTACACGTCGGCATCCATCAATCCCACCTGGCAGCCGGCCCGGGCAAGCCCGTATGCCAAATAAGCGGCGATCGAACTCTTACCCACGCCCCCTTTTCCCGCCCCAACTGCTATCGCGCTTTTTGCCGTCAATCCGATTTCGCCCATCTTTTCCGGCCTGCGCTCGTGGACCGCAAGATCAACGGTAACTTTCAGTTGTGGGAACTGCTTTTTAAGCAGGGATACCAATTCCAATCGGGTTTCTTCCCACAACACGGCCGACCATGTGGTCAAACCCAGCGTAACCGCCAGGTTCTCGCCACTGAGTTCCAGGTGATGAATCTGCCCCAATTGCGATACGCTCCGCCCCGTTTCCGGATCTTTAAACGCCCCAATCCCCTCGCGTATCGCCGCTTCACTGATAGGTTTATTGCTCATGTACGTCCTTCATTAGTTTATTGAAGAATCAGAAAAATAAAATTACACTCAGTAGCCGGCGGCTAACAGCCGCCGGTGAGCAAGCGGTAGCATATCAAGAATACCAAATCTGATGAGCTGGACCACTAGGTTTCATCTGAATCGGTTGAATCGGCGTCATCTGACGCACTTAGTGCATTGACGCCCAGCGCGAGCACAAGAAGAATTAAATCCAGCGCCCAAATAATTCCGCAGCCCAAGGCAACCCATCGCATTGCCCCTCCGCCTACTGCATCACCCATAGCCGACAGGAGGGATGCCACCGCCAAAATCAAGCAAATAGCTATGGGAAGAATAATCGCCCCGGCAATGGCTAAGGCAATAGTGTGGCGAGGAATAGGCGGTCGGTCCATAATAGTTTTCCCAATTTCCCCGATTTTCCTTATTATAACCGTCAATGTCAAGGATGCTTATTCCATAAAACCGCGACCGGCGGTTGCGATTTAGGTGTTTCCCGAAATTGGAATGGCTCTTTTGGAGATCTATTATTGTTATAATACAAGAAGAACAATTAACATGAATCAAGATGAAAAGCCATAAAAATAAGCACATTCATGAATTTACTTTGGTTCTTGCCAAAGACCCTGAATTGACCGAGGAATTGGCCGACCAATTGTTTGAAGCCGGATGTGACGATGGCTCGCCAGGTATGACTTGTGGAATCGTCAGCGTTAGCTTTAGCCGCGAGGCCGAATCACTAGAGGCAGCGATCCGCTCGGCGGTCGCCGATGTGCAAAAAGCGAGTTGCACGGTGGAACGCGTCCAAATCGAAAGCGATTCTCCATTACTCGCTAAAAGCAACACTCAATAAAGGTAAGAGATTAAAGACCGTCCTACGGTTGTCATCATGATAAAGATGGCGTAATTCTATTCGCTTTTAGAAGTAAAAATATTGTTGGATGATTTGAAAAACGGTTCCTAGCATCTTTAATTTCGCCTACAATTATCGGACTGGACCATCCGTCACAAACATCACTCACGCGGAGGAAATACAACGGCAACCACTCTTCCATTATCAACAATTAAACGAATACTGCCATATGTGAGCGATGTCTTCCTTTCCTCAGACGGTTTTCCATATCTCTCTAGAACTTGAGAGACTGTTGCTTTTGGCTTGGCAACAAAAATGTGTGCTGTCACACCCTGCAAATTGAAATTCGTATAGCGAAGTCCGCCAACCAAGTCCTTGTCGAGAAGTATTTGCAACTCAGTGATTTCCATTTTGTCTATCGGCTTCGGCCACTTTACATAATAGACTTGCTGCGCTGGGTCCTCTGTCAATATCATGTCTATTGCGCCCCCCACTTGCTGTCTTTCTTCGTCGGTTAAAACTATACCACCTGGTATATTTCCGAGTTTCGCCAGCATCTCGGCATCACCAGGAATGTATCGCAAAGCCAATTCATATATGAAATGCTTACTATTTGTGTCAGTTTCATTTGCCCTTGCCACAAGCGCCGCAAGCAACTTTTGATTCTCGGTCAAAGCCTCTGTAGATTGTGGCGGAGGTGGAATTATAACCTTAGTCGGTTGATTTAGATTTCGATTCTCGGTCAATGCGGGCGGCATGGAAGTGCTCACTTGAGCATCCTCCTTAAGAGGTTCTTCTGGCAGTGGTTTGCGTGAGATCAATAGCCAAGCCAACCCTGCTATCAGCAGGAGGGTTATTGCCCCGCCACCGAGCCACGCCCAGAGCAAAACGCCCGACGGGTCTTCGATCTTCTCGCAAAGCAATGTCGGTTTGACTAGAATGGCTGATGGTACCGGTAACTTGCCCTTTCCCGCCGCCGAATCCTGTGCTGACTGTTGCTGATGAGCATTGCCCACCATGATCAACGCCGAACACTTCGGGCATTTTAGCCGTTTGCCTGCGGCTGCGTCCGGCGCACGAAACTTGCTCTTGCATCCTGGACATTGAACATTAATCGGCATCGCACCATCCTCCACAAACAAAAAGGAGTTGAACTAACATCGCTTGTGCATCGTTCAAGTTGTATTGATAGCTGGACTAAGGCCGTCTCTTTCTTATTTGGTTCTTAGATGAAACACCACTGATGGTAGATTTCCTAACGTATTGCCAATTACCCGATAGTATAGTCAATTAGCCGGGGGGCAGCAACTACTCCCCCCAATTGATTCCAACATTTGGTGATCAATAATACCATTCACGAATCCCTCTATGTTTTTGACTTTAAACGCATTGCGTTGTTATTACCTGAGTTATGGCGACTCCTGGGAACAGTTCTCGATGCTAGAATATAGAGAGCACCTGGCGCTTGACTTGTTTTAACAGTGATTCACAATGAAAAGTATGGAATATATAGTGCGAATAGGAAGCGAACTGACAAACAGGTTCGGCCGTGCATTGCCGGGTGTATTTTTGGCATGGATGTTATGCTGGGCAAGTGCGCTTATCCCGGCCGAACGGGCCTTGGCAACCGATGTTGTATTAAAAGACGGCCGAGTGCTTCACGGCAAACTGGGCGAGGTCACTGGCTTGGCCGATATTCCACAGCCCTTCAGTGCCGACGGCGAAGGGCCGGCTCCGACCATTTTGTTGATGGACGACGATCTCAGCCGCACTTTCGTTTCCAAACGCCTGGTAAAGGAGGTCCGCCAGGATGAGGCCGGGCAGGGCGAGGAAAAATTCACCCTCCATCAACGTGCCATGCGCAACGGCCAGGTTATTCGCAGCGTCGGGCCGGCCATGCGCTTGCAGCCTTTCGATGAATTCGGCCGGCGGATCTTCACCATGTACACGGTAAAAGGGCCGGTCGACATAATTCAAGGCATCACCGAGCTGACGCCCCACTGGGCCAAGGTCGAGGGCATTACGCACGTCTGGGACATGCGCATCGCCACCAGTTCCATTCCCCGCGACGTGCTGCAAAAGATCCTTTTGAAGCAAATAAATACCAAAGACGTGGAAAATTACAAAAAAATCGCCCGCTTCTACCTGCAAGCCGAGCGTTACGCCGAGGCCCGGCAAGCCCTGGACGACCTGTTGCGGGCATTTCCCGACCGGAAAGACCTGAAAGAGCAGTTGGCCCCGTCCCTGAGGGCCATCAAGCAATTGTCGGCCCAACAGCTTTTAACGGAACTGAAACTCCGCCGCGATGCCGGCCAGCACGGTTTGGTCTGGGATGGCCTCAAGAAATTTCCTTCCGACGAGGTGGGCGGTGAAATCCTCCAAGGCGCCTCAGACATGCTGCAAGATTATGAAACCAAGGCCGCCCGCTGCGTTAAAACCTTGGATAAATTCGACGCCTTGCTGCCCAAAATTCCCGATGCTTCCCAGCGGGAGCAGCTTCGTAAAATCCGTGATGAAATGGCCGCCGAACTGAGTTTTAACACCGTCGATCGCATGGCCGCTTTCCTGCAAAACGCCGACGACGCCCAAATGCCCGTCCAAGGCAAACTGGCCCTGGCCGTCAGCGGTTGGCTCTTGGGCTCCGATTCGGCCATCGATCAATTGCCCGTGGCCCTGTCGATATACGGACTGCGCGCCAAATTGCGGGAATATCTGAACGAGCCGGTGAAAGTCAAGCGCGAAGCGATTCTCGAGGGCCTCAAATCACAGGAAGGAGCGTCGCCCGCTCTGATTGCCGATCTCTTATCGCACATGAAACCGCCCGTCGATCCGCCCCAAGAATTATCGCCCCAGCGGCCGGGTTATTACAAATTGGAAGTCCCCGGTTTGCCCAAGGAGCCGCCCATCACTTATTGGGTGCAACTCCCGCCCGAATACGATCCATATAAACTATATCCCGCCATAGTCACGCTCAGCGGCGCAGGCAATAACGCCGAAAGCCAGATCGACTGGTGGGCGGGCGATTGGGTTAATCCCCGCCAGGACTCGGAAAAAAGCGATAGCGACTCCAATCCTCCCCCCCCAGATGAAATAAAAC
>JBEKZY010000136.1:0-12167 GCA_049509395.1 Thermoguttaceae bacterium
GTTCTCTAGGTCCCGACACGCTCTTGCCCGCGAACTTTAGCACGATATCGCCCGGTTTCAATCCGGCCTTGGCAGCCGGGGTATCCGGCCTGACCTCCGTGACGACCACGCCCTGGCGCACCTTGACATGGAACTGATCTGCCAAGGGTTGCGTGACCGGTTGAATGACCACGCCCAGATAAGCCCTGTGCACGGCGCCGGATTCCACGAGTTGTTTGCCTACCCATTTGGCCAGGTCGATGGGTATAGCGAAACCGACGCCTTGGTAAGTGCCCGTGTTGGTGCTGATGGCGGTATTGATACCGATGACTTCACCGTCCAGATTCACTAGCGGTCCGCCGCTGTTGCCCGGATTAATGGCGGCATCGGTTTGGATAAAATCTTCGCGGTTGGATATCCCCAACCCCCGTCCTTTCGCACTAATGATGCCGGCCGTGACCGTGCCTTCCAGTCCGAAAGGCTGTCCCAGGGCCAATACCCAATCGCCTACTTGTGTCGAATCGCTGTTGCCCAGTTTGACGGCGGGTAGCGTTCCGGCCCCTTCGATATGAAGTATGGCCAAATCGGTTGTGGGATCGGTTTTGATATCGACAGCCTTGAATTCGCGGCCGTCTTGCAGGCGGACCATTATCTTGCCTCCGCCTTCCACCACGTGGTTGTTCGTCAGGATCACGCCTGAGGAATCAACGATCACTCCCGATCCTGCGCCCATCAGCCCATGCCGAGGCATATCCGGCATCTCGTCGGGCAATTCCTTGAAAAACTGGCGGAATTGGGGATTGTTGAACAGCTCGCCAAAAGGCGCGCCTTTGAATCCAAAGGAAAATTCCCGCGAATTATCATCGGGAGACATTCCTTTATTGCCTTTATTGCTCGACCGCTCGACTACAGCCGGCCTGTTTGTGATCATTACCACCGATGGCAGTGCTTTTTCCGCCGCGCTATGAAATACGGCCGATAATCCGTGGGCATAAGCCGCCGTCGATATCGGCTCCTTGGTATTCGCCGGACTAGAGGCGTTATTGGCCGTAATACCCGATGCCGCATCCGAATACCATGCCGTTTGCATCGTGTTATTTGCCTGGCGCGCATAGGAAACGGCCCCCCAGGCCAGCATGCCTACCATTGCTAGTACGCAGATGCCGGCAATCATATAATTGGTTTTAAACTTGCAGCAACCGGTCTTCATTACAATTCTCCTTTTTGCCATTTGGCAATGTTAAAACACGACAGATATGAACATTTACTTTCCTCATAGGATTGGTTGCCGAAGACCTTATCGTCTTGCATTACGATCCCGTTTTCAGCCCATGCAAACGATTATTTCGCTTAATTTTTAAACCACTTTCATGCCTAAATTCTTTTCATGCCAAATAAGAGGCTGTGCTGATGGTTCTAAAGTGGTATATTAAACTCGGATTTTTATGCAAAATTAAAGAATTTAAAAAACTCTCCAGGCAAGTAGACGTATAGACTATCTCAGGGGGACAATATATAAGCACGCGGAGCATAAGGTGAAAATGAGATTGACCACCAAGCTTTACACGTCAATGTTGGCGGTGACTGTGCTGGCCTTGCTCAGCAGCGTCCTGGCGTTATTTGCCACTTGGCAAATGGCAATCCTCATGCGGGAGATGACCGAAGATAATCTGCCCAGCATGCGTGAAGCCGAAAAAGTGGAAAGCTCGTTGTTGAAGCAGAACGCAGACGATGAATCATATATACTCGATAATGGCAATCGCCGTTGGCTGAACGATCTGGCATACAAAAGAAAGCTTTTCCAGCAATGGCTGGCAACGGCTCTGACCACGACCCACAGTCCCAAGGAAATCGCCATTCTCAGACAATTGGAAAAAGACTACCGTGAATTCGACGAAAAGCGAGAGCAGGTGTTTGCACTTTTCGACAAGGGCGAGACGGCAAAAGCCAGGCAAGTCTTGCTCGAAGAATTGGATCCCATTAGCGATCGAGTCAACGATACCTGTGAAGCATTTATCGAATACATCGAGCAGTACATCGACACGGCCACCGCCCGGGCCGAGACCGGAACCAACCATCTCATGTGGATTGTAAGCGGTTTTGTCGGTTTAACGGCCATTTCCGGATGCGGGCTGTTGTGGCTGTTTATTTACGGTGTGCATGCTCCGCTGCGAAAAATGATAGCGGATGCCCGCATGTTTGCCGATGCAGGCCAATCGGACTCGACCAATCCTCCCCAGGATGCATTCAGCGCCGCAGGTTTTTATTTGCGTACTCTAATGTCAGACATGACGAATACCCGTTCGGCCTTGCAGCGCAGCAGGCAGCAGGCGCTCAATGCCGAAAAACTGGCGGCGGTGGGTAAACTCGCCGCAAGCGTGGCCCACGAAATCCGCAACCCGCTGGTTGCAGTCAAATTATGGTTGACTAACATCAAAAAAAAGCGGCAAAACGACCCGGAACTCTGCCGCGACTTGGATGTGCTTTTGGATGAAATGTCCCGCCTGGACGGCATTGTCCGCGACTTTCTCGAATTCTCCCGGCCCCGGGCTTTGAACGTCGAACCTCTGCAACTGGCCTCGCTTCTGGACGAAACTCTGGAACTCGTCGGCCGCCGATCGGAAGAAAGCCGAATAAATTTAGTGCGAAAATATTCGGCCGAATTGCCGCCCATCATGGGCGATGGAAAACAATTAAAGCAAGTATTCATTAATTTATTAAACAACGCGGCGGAGGTCACGCCCGAAGGCGGCGAAATCCGTGTTATCACAACTTCTGCTTCCGATCACGACGCTCGCCCAATGGTGGTGGTCCGCATACAAGACACCGGGCCTGGAATGCCCGAGGAAGTTCAAAAACGGCTTTTCGAGCCTTTTTTCACTACGAAAGAAAGCGGCACCGGGCTGGGCCTGTGTATAGCCGCCGGAATCATGACCCGACACAATGGACGCCTGGTCCTAGAATCATCGACCGGCCAAGGCACTACCTTTGCCCTCTGGATTCCCGCCGCCGAGGTAAAACATGACGTAAATTTGCATTCATCGCAGTCCAAGGTTAAAATACATGAATAGCAATCGAATGGGCATCAAAGACGGAGTTAGCTATTATGAGAACTGTTCTTTTCGCCGACGATGACAAGGGTTTTCGTGAAATTTGTAAAAGGATATTGGAAGACGAAGGCTACCGCATCGTGCTTGCACGCAACGGCACCGAGGCCATCGCCGCGATTCAGATCGAACGTCCGGATCTGGCGATCCTCGATATTCACATGCCAATGAAGGGCGGCTTGGAAACGGCCGAGCAGATCTACGCCCTAGACCCGAGTATCCCCATAATCCTTTACACGGCGAACGATGACACTTGCACCAGAGATCATCGCTCCTGTTTCGCCGCCGCCTGCGTGGAAAAAAGTTCGGATTTCACCGAACTGGCCCTTGCCGTGGGCAGGCTGCTGAGTCTTAACAAACGAAGCGCTTCATATCGCTTCGGATTAAATCCGTTGCCCGAAGGACAACACCCGCAACAAAAAACGGCTTAGGCCTAATTTTTTACCACGGAGACACAGAGGTCACGGAGTTTTTTAAATTTATATCTTGCGTATTATTTCATTCGTTTAGCCGCGACCGGGCACCGACCGAAGGTTGGTCGGGGAGCGGGTTCAAGACTGACAAATGGCCTTTATTTCCCCCATTCTTTAATGCCAGGGGAGTCTCATTTTCCTTCCAACGAGTGCAGTTTTTCCGTCGTAACGGTCTCGGCCCGCAGGTCGCCGAAGATGACCTCGTACCGACTGTTGTCAAGCTTCCATCTCAATAGCACCTTGTCCTTGTCCTTTGGCCCAACGATCTTGCCGCTATATGCTAAGCCAGAGTTATCGTGTTCTAATCTGCTGACTTGATTGAATCCTATCCGGGCTTTTTCAGCCTTTCCAGCATTCCCTTCCATCTCACCGGCAGGGAATTTAACCAAGCCGAGCATCTTGCATAAATTTTCTGTGGTACCCACGCCATGAATGTCTTGTCTCGGATAGAAGCCCCCGCTTGCTTCGGCATATATGCGTAGCGCCTCGGTTATTTGTCGCACTTGTTCTTCCAAGGCCGGCGGTTTTGGGGTGACGTCGGCGTAGCCTTCCGGTGGTGTCGTGTCAAAGAGATTCGCTTCTAAGTCGAGATTCCACTGCATGTCCAGCGACAAGAAATAATCTTTCTTCTTTCCTTCCCCCTGGACGCGAATCGGCAAGTTCGACTCGACATCAATCCAAATGTCCACGATCTCATCAGGCGGGCCATCGTGAATGAGTTTCGTGGCGTCGTCGAACTGGAACCCGCGGGCCTTCTTGCCGTTGATCTCCTTGATTCCCAGTTCGCGGTCGGCACGCCCGGTGAAGTTGCCCAATGACTGGACTTCGTCTATAAACAACGCATCGCGTTTCTCAGGCGAAAAGCGCCGGTACGTCTTGGTTTGATGGTTGAGTTGGATTCCCGGCTTACCCGCCGGATAGATGTGCGTGAATTTCTTGGTCACCCCGTCTTCCTCAGGACGGGAACCTTCGGTAATCAGGTCTTCGATCTCTGTCCGGCGCGATCCATCGGCGAGATAGTAGGTCGTCGACTTCGTCGTTCTTGTAAGACCGGGGGCGGGTGCCCCCGTCGTCTCGTGCCGTTGGTAGATGTTGATAATCGTGGACTTACACGATTTCGCTTTTCGCACATTTTCCGCCATCTTTTCCATAGCCGAAAGGGGCGTCGCGGAAGTTCCCAACCAAAGCAATAGAATCGCTAAAACGGCCACTATGCCAACACCGCCTACTGCCGCAATCCGCTGTCTCATGGAAAGTTCTCCCATCCAATGTGAAATTCGATTCCGAGTTCTCGTCGACTCCAACGGCCGGCTTGCTGGCAGAAGTGTTTGAAGCTGTTCCTCCAGCCGCTGTGTAAATTGATCGCTCAGAGCCGGGCCGCTATAACTCTGTTGGAGTAATTTGCCAATATCACCGAATTGTTCTTCTTCATTGGGTAACATGACTTCAACCTCCACTCGTTATTCTACTTGCATCTGCCGCCGGGCGTAAATCGTACGGAACGAAATCCTTGCGCGGTATAGGATCGCCTCGACGGCCTTTTCCGTCCTTCCCAATCGCTCGGCCATGTCGCGCACCGATAACGACTCCATGTATTTCCATTCCAGAACAATGCGTTCCTCGTCGGCCAGGGAATCCAAGGCCCGGATAACCGCATCCTGCGTTTCCGTTTGAATCACATGCCCCTCCGGGTTGCCCGAATCGGCATATACAGCCGCGGTTGCATCTGATCTTGCATAATCGAGTGCCCGATTCATCTTCCGCAAATGATCGTGCAATTTGTTTCGGGCAATGCCGATTAGCCAGCCATAAACATTTCCCTTTTGTGAATCATAGGTCTGGATGTTACGGATAGCCGTCAAAAAGGTCTCGCTCACCAGGTCTTCCGCCTCTTCCCGATCCCGCGCCAAATGCGCATGAAGATATCGCCAGACTCCGCTCAAATACCGTTGGTATAGGATCGTAAGCGAAGTACGGTCTCCTAATTGAACCGCTCGGATCAACTCGCCGTCATTCATTCGCCAATTCCTCTGTTGGATCCGTTTGGACCTGCGGAGACTCAACCGTTGTTCTCTATAAGAGTATTCGCCTGGGCTGTGAAAAACACTCAAAAAAGGGCGGGAAAACTATTATTCTTACACATACCCCGTCTATTTCCCTTCCAGGGTACGCAGTTTTTCCGCCGTCACTGTTTCATTGTGCAGGTCGCCGTAGATTACAGCGTATTTGCCGTCATCGAGTTTCCAGCGCAAAAGCACCTTATCCTTGTCGTTTGGTCCGACGGCCTTGCCGTAATAAGCGGCATCGGGATTTATTACCTGGATGAGGCCGGCAATCATGTGAAGCCCACCCACGACCCATTGGACCTTCTTATATTTCTCAGTTTGCTCCGGATCCACTGGCGCTTTGCCTGAATAGTCCTTAAATCCAAAAATCTTGAGCAATTCTTGGGATGCCTCTTCCGCTTCCAATACATTTTTTAATCCCCGTGGATAACGCCCTCCGTTCCATTCCGCGTAGAGGCGAAGGGTATCTGTAAACCTGCGTACCCTGTAATCGACGGTGGGCTCTTTGGGAGTAGCGTCTGTGTAGCCTTCCGGCGGCTTTATATCAAATAACTTCGGATCCAAATCGATATTCCATTGGAAGTCAGAGATCTGTGCGGCGCTGTCTGCGTTCTCCTTTTGGTCCAGGTTTGTGTTAAAGATGAAACGGATGAAAACGGGCAGATTGGACTCGGTGTCGATCCAAATTTCCCCCATTCCCTGTCCCGAGGCATTACTATTATTTGATTTCTTGAATATCTTGTTAAGGTCGATCTCGAAACCGTGTGCCTTCTTGCCGCTTATCTCCTTGTCGCCCAGATTGCGATCGGCCTGGCCAGAGAACTCACCCAGCTTCGCCACAATATCAACGCCGGGAACCTCTTTTGGCAATCTGACCCTAGAGAACGTCTTAGCCTTGTGATCGATAATGATTTCCTGCGATTCACCGGGAAGGTCGATCTTCGTGACGTCCGCCTCGGCGGATGGTCCACCGTTCGCATTTGGGGCGCTGCCCTTAAAGTCCACGCGGGATGATCCCGGGGCGAGCCAATAGATAGTGCCGGTCACTTTGTGTTTGACTGGAGGTTTACCAGACTCGGGAGTGAGTTGGCCCTCGACAATCATCACAGCTCTGAACGATTTCGCCTTGCGAATGCTCTCCGCCATCTGTTCCATCGCCGAAACGGGTGTTGCGATGCTTCCTAACCAAAATAACAGAATCGCTAAAACTGCCACCACGCCGCCGCCCAGTATAATCCGCTGTCTCATGGTAATTCCTCCTATTCTTTGTTTGATTGGATTCCAAGTTCTCGCAGGCTCCAACGGCCGGCTTGACGGCAGAATCGCCATAAGCCGCTCTCGGGCCTCTTCATGTCCACTATCGAATTTGGCGTGGGCTGCCGTCAGTTGACGCACAAGCGACCGCATTGACTCCCCACGCGCCCGGCATGAGGCGCAATCTTTTAAATGCGCAGTCAGATCGGCATCCTCGGTCAATCCTAAGGCAAGTTGCGCTAATTGTTTCTCAGATAAACAAACCATTTATTTTGCCTCCTTCTTCACCTCATGGCGGCGGATTTGAGTGGCCAACCTTGCCATGGCCCGCTCCAGCAAGGCATACACGCCCGATCGCGAAAGCCCAAGCAACTCCGCCGCCTGCCGGGCATCGCACTCTTGAAGGAAAAATACGTGGATGGCAATCCGTTCCCGCTCGGGTAGTTCGGCCACCCGCCGCAACACAAGCTCGGTTTCCTCGGCCGACTCGATCGCGCCCACAACATCCGCATCGGATGCTACTTCCAACGCGTCGTCGCTGCCGATGAATTGATGCCGGTCCCGGCGGATCGTTCGCCTTCGCTCCTTGGCCACCTGCCGGGCAATGCCCACGATCCAGCGACCGAACCGATCCGCCTCGCGTAGCCGTGCCAGGTTTTTGTACGCCCGCAGGAAACACTCCTGCGTCATGTCCTGGACCATGGGCCAGTCCAAAGCCACTCCGTACACGACCGCCCGGACCAGCCGGGCGTAGCGGTCGTAAAGGCAAGCAAACGCCTCGCGGTCGCCCGCCAGGGCTTTGCCCACCAGTTCGGCGTCTGTCGGAAGGTTGTTTGCCATGGTCCTTATACTATACTAGTGGCCGAGGAAGCGGAGATGTCCAAAAGAAAGTATTTTTTATTTAGCCCTGGGTGAATACACCCGGGGCCACGGAATAATATCCTATGAATTTTTAGCCCCCCGTGTATTCACGGGGGGCTAAATAAACACGGGGGCCAAATATACACGGCGGGCTAAATGTTCGTTTCTGGCGCACTCGGCTAGTTCTTTGGAAAGCGCGTGTTGCCCACTCGGCGCGTCAGTCCTAGCCGATCTAAATAATCCAACATCGGCAAAGCGAATTTCCGCGTGGTATCCAGCAGATATTTAAATTGCACGCTTTCCAGCCGGCCTTCTTTTTGAAGATGGGCGATGAGGATTTCCCGGGCGCGATTCACCGCCTCAGCATGAAAGAGCACGCCCTTTTCCACCTCGACCAAACGCCCGTGTTCGCGAAGGATTTTTAACATCTTTTCAACTTTCTCCCGTGTGCCGCCTGTATGTTGAGAGATTTCTTCAAGGCTCGGCGGATGAAATGCCTGATCTCGATATAATCCATCTATCTTGTCCAACAGTCCCGCGTCTTCGTCGCGGAATGTGCTGCGATGACCGGGCAAGGCCAGACGCTGGTTGGTTTCCACAAGCCGGCCTTCGTTCTTCAACCCGACAACAAGACCGTCAAACACTAATTTATCAATTACCGACGACTGGCGAAGCTGCTCCACAACCGGCCCCGGGCTCTCGGGCGATTGACTGTGGAAACTGGCGACCAGGTCCAGAATCTTCTTTTCGACTTCCGCTGCCGTATCGCGGTGGATGTAAATGCCCGGGGATAAAGTAAGAATTGTTTTTTGTTCCGCCAAATCAGAGAGAATTGTTTGCAGGCGGTCGCGGGGCACCTTAGCGCGTACTGCAATGGCTTGCTCGGCGATGGCCGGCGACTCGCCCCTGCGCACGCAATACTCCACAAAGCGGCGCTCGTCCGGCATTGCCTCGGCCCGTTGTTGTAAGTCTTCATATACTCCCGCATGGCTTCCTTTCAGACGCCGGGCGACCGCCTCGACTATCCGCCCGCCGCCGATGGTCCGCACCGGCGAAGGAGTGCGGATGATGAAATAATCGCCCGGGCCGGCCACCAATGGTGTTTTCGTCCTGACTTGGATCAGACCTTCGGCCCCGCCTTCCATGTGGTTGCCCTTTAGCGGGTAGAACATGGCGGCCACATCGGACGTGCCGGTGTGGAATTTCACCTCCGCCCCGCTTTTCAAAAACAACTTGTCCCGGCGCAGAAGCCTCAGCGAGCACACGAACCATTCTTGCGGGGCGAAATAACCGGGCAGAGTAAGAACATCTCCACGACGGATCGTCCGATGATCCCAATGGCCCACGTTTAACGCTGCGCATTGGCCGGCCATGACCGCATCGCTCGCCTGGCCATAGACCTCGATCCGGCGGATCCGCCCCGCAAGGTTATCCGGCAATAAGACCACCTCATCGCCGGCATGTGCCGAACCGGAAACAGGTATGCCCGCCACAACCGTCCCGTAGCCTTGGACCGAGAACGCCCGATCCAATGGCATGCGAAATACGCCGTCGGTCCGCTTTGGCTTTATCACCCGAACCAGGTCCCAAAGCGATTCTAAGAACCGATCGAATCCCTCGCCGGTAATATTGGAGACGGGAAGAATCGGGGCCCCTTCCAAAAAGGTGCCTTGTAGAAAATTTGCTACTTCGGCCGATACACCCTGGCGACGCTCCGCCGCGATTCGATCGATTTTCGTTAGCGCCACGATTCCATGCCGTACGCCCAGCAATGTGAGGATTTCCAGATGCTCGCGGGTTTGCGGCATCACGCCGTCGTCGGCGGCTACTACCAGAATCACGCCGTCCATTCCGCTGGCCCCGGCAACCATGGTTTTTATAAAATTTTCATGGCCGGGTACATCGACAATGCCCACTTGCATGTCGGCGATTTTGCAGGGGGCAAACCCCAGATCGATAGACATGCCCCGCTCTTTTTCCTCCTTCAGCCGGTCGGTTTCGCACCCGGTAAGGCATTTTACCAGCGCGGTTTTTCCGTGATCGATATGACCAGCCGTGCCAAGCGTGATATTTACTTGCTGCAATGCAATAACTCCTTTCAAAATGAATGGTATGGTTATTTTACTTGACAAACTTGCTCACAATCAAGCCAGCCGGAATGCATGACGATTTTGAATTTAAGAATAGTCCCCGTTCGTTTGTTTTCCCGCATTATTGCATAAATTTAAGTGGCCAGTAGCATATAATGTATGATTCGGGTATAAAGCAGCAATGGGGCCGCCACATACTAACCTATTACTATACAGGTGCTTCGATGAAAGGTATTGCCAACGTCGGTCTTAGCGACGTCCAAGCTGTTTACAGCGGTCCGGAGGGCGATTTGTGGGAACTGGTGATGGGCCAACAAATCCACATCGGCGGGTTTCAGTCGTCAATGGATCTTGCCGAAAAAGCCGGCATTGGTCCGGGCACGGCCGGCGTCGATCTTTGCTGCTGCAACGGCGCGGGCATGCGTTTCCTGGTACGCTTCCGTAATGTGGCCCGGATGACGGGCGTGGACGCCACACAAACCGTGGTCGAGCGCGGGCGCACTCGATGCAAGGCCGAAGGACTTGCCGACAAAATCACATTTACCTTGGCCGATGCCTGCAACACCGGCCTGCCCGGCGCAAAAGCCGATTTTGTCTGGGGCGAAGACGCCTGGTGCTACGTGGCCGACAAAAAGCAACTCATCGCCGAAGCGGTCCGGTTGGTTAAGCCGGGCGGAACGATTGCCTTTACCGACTGGGTTGAAGGCCGCTCGCCGCTTATCAATGGCGAATCGGAGCGATTTTTGAATTTCATGAAGTTCCCAAACATTCTTGATACAGAAGGCTACGCCTCGTTGTTGGCCAAGAATGGATGCGACGTGCTTGTGGCTGAAGACACCGGCCGGTTCGCGCCCTGCGTCGACCTGTATCTAAACATGCTCAATATGCAACTGACCTACGACGCCTTGCGAATCATCGGTTTTGATATTCCCATGATGGAAGCATTGGGGGCCGAGATGAATTTCACGCGCGATCTTGCCCATGCGGGCAAAATCGTGCAGGGGCTGTTCGTTGCGCGAAAGCGGGTGTAGCATACATTTTTAAATTACGATTAATATTGCAAATTGAAAAATGCAAATTGCAAATTGAACAAGGACATGCGGTATGGCCGAATCCTGTTGTAATATAAAAGCCGCCGCACCCGGCAATGGACCTTTGGCCTGGTTCGACCGCATGATCGAACATTGCCTCGAGTATGCAAAAGCGGAGAAGGCGGCCGGCCGGCCGGTTGTCGGCATTATGTGCGAATACACGCCGCGGGAGTTGATCATGGCCGCCGGGGCGGTGCCCATTTGTCTTTGCGGCGGATCGGCCAAAACGATCCCGGCCGCCGAGCAGTATTTGCCGGCCAACCTTTGCCCGCTTATCAAGTCCACTTACGGTTTTCACGTCGAGCGCAGCAACCCCTTTCTGGAAATGGCCGATCTCGTGGTGGGCGAAACTACCTGCGACGGCAAGAAAAAAATGTACGAATTGAGGGCCGAAACGCGGCCGATGTATGTCCTGGAATTGCCGCATAAATCGAGCGATGCCGAGGCCCTTCAGTATTGGGTTCGTGAATTGCGGGAATTTCGCGACTTTTTATCTAAACGCTTTAACACTGATATAACTAACGACAAAATCCGCCAGTCCACTGGTATGCTCAACCGCGAACGCGCCCTGCGCCGCGAATTGGCCGGGCTTATGAAGTCCGATCGTCCGCCGCTAACCGGCCGGCAATTGCTCGACTGCAAATGCAGTATTTGGGCCATGCCAGAAGTCTTGCGACAATACGAAATGTTGATCGAAATTTGTAGTGCGAAGTACGGACAAACAATCTCTGAAAAAACATGCGACTCGCAAATAGGCAAGCGCAGCGGCCGGGTCCGCGTGCTAATGACCGGCGTGCCCATGGTCCACGGCGCGGAGCGCGTGCTTGATATAATCGAAAACTGCGGCGGAACTGTCGTGGCGATGGAGAACTGCACGGGCTTGAAACCGCTTTTGGACGACGTGGATGAAAATGCAACCGATCCGCTGCGGGCCGTGGCCGAAAAATATTTCCATTTGCCCTGCTCGGTCATGACGCCAAACGACCGCCGCTTGGAAGTCTTGGGCAAAATGGCGGCCGACTATCGGCCTGAATGCATTATCGAGCTGATATGGCAGGCCTGCCTGACTTACGACGTGGAATCGCATCGGATCAAACGTTTCGCCGAGGACGAATTGGGACTACCCTATCTTCGCATCGAAACCGATTACTCGCCCTCCGACTCCGCCCGGATCGCGGTCCGAGTGGAAGCCCTGTTTGAAACCGTGCAAGCCAAAAGACCTTAACCTCTCCCCTCTCCCTTTGGG
>JBEKZY010000137.1:0-12163 GCA_049509395.1 Thermoguttaceae bacterium
TTGATGTGGCTCGAAGAGTACCATGCCGACGGCCTGCGCTGGGACATGATTGTCTTTATCAAAAGCATCGACGGTAATGCCGGAAATCCAGCCAATGACATTCCCGATGGCTGGAGTTTGATGCAATGGATCAATGTGGAAATCCAACAACTTTTTCCCGGTAAAATCAGCATCGCCGAAGGGATGCATAAGAACCCCTGGGTCACCAAAGACGTGGGAGCGGGCGGCGCCGGCTTCAATACGCAATGGGATGCCGATTTTGTTCACCACGTTCGCCAAGCCGTTATTGTTTATGATGATAGATCTCGCGATCTGGGGGCAGTCAGTGGGGCTATCGAACATCGCTTCGATCAGGACGCCTTCAAACGGATCATTTATACCGAGTCGCACGACGCGGTTGCTAATGGCCGGGCCCGCGTGCCGGAGGATATCTGGCCAGGTAAGGCGGATAGCTGGTTTTCCAAGAAACGCTCTACGTTGGCCGGTGCTCTTGTTCTTACTTCGCCCGGTATCCCGATGATTTTTGAAGGACAAGAGTTATTGGAAGATCGCTGGTTCCAGGATAAAGTCCCGATCGACTGGTCCCGAGCTGAGGACGAACACGGTATTCTCGGAATGTACCGGGATATGATCGCCCTACGGCGTAATCTGTCGGGTGTGACGCGGGGGTTGTGCGGTCAAAATATCCATATCTATCATTTTGACGATGGGGCCAAGATTATCGCTTTCCATCGCTGGGACAAACAAGGCCCAACCGATAGCGTCCTTGTGGTGGTCAATATGATGAATCAAAACCGCGATGATTATGTCATCGGTTTTCCGCGGGCCGGATTGTGGAAAACGCGATTTAACAGTGACTCATATAGATACGACCCAAAGTTTGCAAATCATCCCGTTCCCGATGTCGAGGCTCGTGAGGAGAAATTCGATGGGCTGCCTTGCTCCGGAAAAATCAGTATCGGGCCATACACGGTGGTAATTTTTTCGCAGGATGAATAAGAATCCATTATTGAACGCCACTTCTGGTGGCCCGATTGTGCTGAAGTAGGCTGAATGAAAAAGAGCAGTGTAATTACAGCATTGTTTCTGGATATCGGCGGTGTCCTGCTCACCGACGGGTGGGATCATCATGCCCGCAAACGGGCGGCGACGAACTTCAAGCTGGAGTTGGCCGAGATGGAGGATCGGCATCACTTGACATTCGACACCTACGAGGAGGGAAAGCTAACGCTGGAAGAATATCTAGGTCGGGTGGTCTTCTACCAAAAGCGACCGTTCACCCAGGCTCAGTTTCGGCGATTCATGTTCGCGCAATCGAAACCTTACCCTGAGATGATTGAGTTGGTCCGCCGGCTTAAGGCACGGTATGGATTAAAGATTGTCGTGGTCAGCAACGAAGCGCGGGAACTGAATGCGTATAGGATTCGAAAGTTCAAGCTGGATAGGTTTGTGGATTCTTTTATTTCCTCCTGCTTCGTCCACTTGCGAAAACCTGACGCGGACATCTTTCGGCTTGCGCTGGAAATCGCCCAGACGACAGCCCGGCAGGTAGTCTATATCGAAAACACCCCGATGTTCATACAGATCGCGGAAGGTTTGGGGATTCGAAGCATTCTTCACACGGATTACAGATCCACGTGCGCGAAACTGGCTTCGTTCGGATTGCAGAATGACGAAGGAGTCATCCATGAAACCAGCTAACCCATGCATCCTGACGATCAATGGCGGCTCGTCGAGCATCAAGTTCGCGCTGTTCGAGGCCGGTGACTCGCTCCAACGGATTCTGGAGGGTGGGATTGAGCGGATTGGACTGCCAGATGCCACCTTGCGGGTGAAAGGCGTGAACCAGGCGGATAACATTTCGCGGCCGGTGACGGCGCCGGACCACACGGTGGCGGTGGGCGCTCTGATGGATTGGGTCGAGCAGCGCATCGGGCGAGACGCATTGACCGCAGTGGGACATCGCGTGGTGCATGGCGGACCGAAGTACCACGACCCGACGTTGATCACCAAGGAAATGGTCGAGGAGTTGCGTCAACTCAAACCATTCGATCCAGAGCACCTGCCGGAAGAGATCCAGTTGACCGAAGCGGTTCATCGCCGGTTTCCGGACCTGCCGCAAGTTGCCTGTTTCGATACGGCTTTTCACCATGACCTGCCGCGCGTGGCGCAGTTGTTGCCAATTCCGCGCCGATACGAGGCGCAGGGTGTGCGGCGGTACGGGTTTCACGGACTGTCGTATGCGTTTCTCATGGGAGAACTTGCCCGCCTGGCCGGAATGGAAGCTGCACAAGGCCGGGTCGTCCTCGCCCACCTCGGCAATGGCGCGAGTCTGGCGGCGGTGCACTACGGCAAGCCCGTGGACACGAGCATGAGTTTCACCCCGACAGCCGGTGTGCCGATGAGCACCCGCTCCGGCGATCTCGATCCCGGACTGGTTTGGTATCTGGCGCGCACTGAAAAAATGAGCGCGAAGCAGTTCAATGAGATGGTCAATTTCCAGTCCGGGCTGCTCGGCGTGTCGGAGACCAGTTCCGACATGCACGACTTGCTCGATCGTGAAACACAGGACGTGCGGGCGGCCGAAGCGGTCGCGCTGTTTTGCTACCAGGTCAAGAAATGGATCGGTGCATTTGCGGCAGCGTTGGGCGGACTGGACACGCTTGTGTTCGCTGGTGGCATCGGAGAAAATGCGCCCAAGGTCCGCGCCCGGATTTGTGATGGGCTCGGATTCCTTGGAATCGAACTCGAAGAAAAGCGAAACGCAGCCAGTGAGGGCGTGATTTCCGCGACTGCCAGCCGGGTTGCGGCCCGCGTTATTCATACGGACGAAGAACTCATGATTGTCAAGTCAGTCATCGGCCTCCTCGGCCTCGGCACACCTAAAGAAGGTGAACCACAAGACAAGGTAATCATAGGAGACCATACCGATGAATAAAGACATTAAGGTTGGAGATTATGTCGAGTGGAACTCGGAAGTGGGCCGCGTCCGTGGAACGATCAAGAAGAAGATCACGTCCGCTATCAAGTTCAAGACGTACACCGTCCGCGCCTCGAACGAGGAGCCACAATACCTGATCGAGAGCGACACAACCGACCACCTGGCCATGCACAAAGGCCCGGCCCTCAGGAAGATCCGTAAGAGGAAGCGAGCAAAATAACTCTCAGGTGGGAGAGAATGATCATGCGCATTCGACTTAAGACACTACTTTTGCTCATTTTGCTGCCGCTGCTCCTGGTTGCTGCGGCTTACATCCAGTGGGGTACTGTCGGTCTCCCAATGCTCGCGCCCATCCCCGAGCTTACACCTGCACCGGCGGCGGAGCCCTATGGCTTCCCGGCTTGGCTGCGCATCACTCACTACGTCAACTTCATGTTCCTGATCCTGATCATCCGCAGCGGCCTGCAGATCCTTATGGACCACCCTCGGCTGTACTGGAACGTCCATTGCACCCCTGGCACGGAGTGGCTACGGTTCACACCGGTGGAGGTGCCGAGGGACCGCGTCTGGACATCAAAAGACGACTCCCGCCACCTCTCCCCCTGGATCGGCTTGCCCGGCTACCGGCACACCGTCGGCATGGCCCGGCACTGGCACTTCCTCAGCGTTTTGTTCTGGGTGGGCAACGGCCTGGCCTTCCTAGTGCTGCTATTCGCCACCGGACAGTGGCAGCGCCTGGTGCCAACCTCCTGGCGGATCGTGCCTGACGCTTGGGCCGTCTTCGTCCACTACGCCACATTCCACCTGCCACCGGAGCCAAACGGTTTCTACCACTACAACTCGCTCCAACAACTGGCGTATTTCGGGGTCGTGTTCCTCTTAGCGCCCCTCGCGATGCTGACCGGCCCCTCGATGTCGCCGGCCTTTACGGCCCGGTTCACATGGTATCCAAAGCTGCCCGGCAACCGCCAAATCGGCCGGTCGCTCCACTTCTTGATCATGTGCGCGTTCGTCCTATTCATCATTTCGCACGTGACCATGGTGGCACTCAACGGGTTCGTCCGGAACATGAACCACATCGTGATGGGCACGGACAGCACCAATCCGATCAGCCTGTACCTCGGCCTGGCGGGGATCGGCGTGGTCGTCCTGCTGAATGTGTTTGCCAACTGGATGGCGTGGAGGCACCCCCGAGTCGTCCAACACGCCGCCAAGGCGATCGTCACCCCCGTCATGGGATTCCTTCTCGACCGGGCCTCGCCCCAGGCCGAGTTTGGCCGCGAGGACATCTCCCCCTTCTTCTGGCCCAACGGCAAAGTGCCAACCTGCGACGAGTGGAAGACTCTGGCCGCCAGCGATTTCCAGGACTACCGGCTGAAAGTATACGGCTTGGTGGAGAATCCGGTTGAACTGTCGCTGGACGACCTCCGGGCGCTGGACAAGAAGATCCAGATCACGCTGCACCACTGTATTCAAGGCTGGTCGGGTATTGCCGAGTGGGGTGGGCTGCCCGTGGTGGAATTGGTCAAGTTGGTTCGGCCAAAGCCAGGTGCGAGGGCCATCGTCTTCTATTCATTTGGCGAGGGCGTCGCGCTGAACGATGGCAACGCAAGCGGGCAATACTACGACAGCCTCTCGATCGAGAACGCTGTGAACCTTCAAACATTGTTGGCTTATGAGATGAACTACCAACCGCTCAGTCAATTGCACGGGGCGCCGTTGCGGCTGCGTGTCGAGAATCAGCTCGGATTCAAGATGGTCAAATGGATCCAGGCGATCGAGTTCGTCGAGGACGTCAAGTCGATCAAGCTAGGGGAAGGAGGTTACGCCGAGGACCACGAGTATTTCGGCGAACTGGCCAGCATTTGACGTCGGTGTCGGTCCGGGGTAGCAGTCCTGCAAGAGAAAGGAACACGACATGGAACTGGGCATGATCGGATTGGGTCGGATGGGGAGCAACATGGTGCGGCGCCTCCTGCGCGCCCGGCATCAGTGCGTTGTTTATGACATCCATCCGGAAACCGTCCAGGCACTCGTCACAGAGGGGGCGGTCGGGGCAACGTCGCTTGAGGACTTTGTGCATAAGCTGAGCAAGCCCCGCGCCCTCTGGATGATGGCGCCGGCGGCCGTTGTCGATCCGACGTTGAAGGCCCTTGTTCCGCTCCTCGAACACGACGACGTGGTCATCGACGGCGGCAACTCCTACTATCACGATGATATCCGCCGTGACGCCGAGCTGAAACCGAAAGGCATTCACTATGTGGACGTTGGGACCAGCGGCGGAGTCTGGGGGATGGACCGTGGCTACTGCTTGATGATCGGCGGTGACGAAACGGCTGTCCGGCGTCTCGACCCGATCTTTGCGACCCTTGCCCCTGGGATCGAGACGGCGCCTCGCACGCCGGGACGGGAGAAGGCAAGCGGCACCGCAGAGCACGGCTACCTGCACTGCGGGCCGGCCGGCGCTGGCCACTTCGTTAAGATGATTCACAATGGGATCGAGTACGGCCTCATGGCTGCCTACGCGGAGGGGCTGAACATCCTCCATCATGCCAACGCCGGCAAGGAGCGGCGGACTGCGGATGCCGAAACCACCCCGATGCGCCATCCCGAGCACTATCAATACGACCTGAATCTGGCCGACATTACCGAGGTCTGGCGCCGCGGCAGCGTGATTGCGTCATGGTTGCTGGACTTGACCGCGTTGGCGCTGCTGGGCAGCCAGGATCTGGCAGACTTCAAAGGCCGGGTTTCGGATTCAGGCGAGGGCCGTTGGACGGTCATGGCGGCTATCGACGAGTCAGCCCCAGCCCCGGTGATCAGTGCCGCGCTCTACGATCGCTTCAGTTCGCGCGGCGAGGCCGATTTCGCGGACAAGGTGCTCTCAGCGATGCGTCACGCGTTCGGCGGTCATGTGGAAAAGGGTGCCGCCCCCACAGGAGGTGCCTCATGACAGCCTCTCGTTCGGACGCTCTGGTGCTCTTCGGTGTGACGGGCGATCTCGCGCACAAAATGATCTTCCCGGCGCTCTATGCGATGGCGAAACGAGGCGATCTGAAGGTTCCGGTCATCGGCGTCGCCTCCCCGAAATGGAGTCTGACGCATCTGCGCAATCGTGTGAAGGACAGCATCAAGCGATCGGGCGGGATTGATAACCAGCGTGCCCTCGACCATCTTCTGTCCCTGTTGAGATACGTGAGCGGGGACTATAACGACCGGGGCACGTTCATGGAGATTAAAGAGTCGCTGGGTCGTGCTCAGCGTCCGGCACACTACCTCGCCATCCCGCCCTCGCTCTTTCCGACGGTGATCGCAGGACTCGGTGCTGCGGACTTGGCAGATAATGCACGCGTCATCGTCGAAAAGCCGTTCGGACGCGACCTGGCCTCTGCGCGAGAGCTCAACCGCGTCGCGAGGTCGGTGTTCCCGGAAGACTCGATCTTTCGCATCGACCACTTCCTCGGGAAGGAAGCGATCATGAATATCCTCTATTTCCGCTTCGCCAATTCGTTCCTGGAGCCGATCTGGAACCGCAACTACGTGGCCAGCGTCCAGATAACCCTATCCGAGAAGTTTGGCGTGGAGAACCGCGGCGCGTTTTACGAAACCGCGGGCTGTCTGCGCGACGTGATCCAGAACCACCTCTTCCAGGTCGTCGTGCTACTTGCCATGGAGGCGCCGGCCTATCGGGGCTTTGGAGCCGTGCATAGCGAGAAAGCTAAGGTCTTCCAAGCCATGCGTCCTCTGAAGCCCGACGACTTGGTGCGCGGCCAGTACACCGGCTACCGGAAAGAGCCGAATGTGGCGAAGAACTCCGACGTCGAGACATTCTGTGCCCTGCGGCTTTTCATCGACTCGTGGCGTTGGGAGGGGGTGCCCTGGTATCTGCGCTCCGGCAAATGCCTGGCCGAAACGGTGAATGAGGTTCTGGTGGAGTTGAAGCCGCCGCCGCAGGAGCTTTTCGCCGACTCAGCGCCGGCAAACGGCCGGGCCAACTATCTGCGATTCCGGCTTTCCCCCAGTTCTGCCGTCGCGTTGGCCGCTCGCGTCAAGCGCGCAGGGAAGGAGTTCGTCGGCGACCAGCGAGAACTCTACCTGATCGATGAACAGCCAGGGGAGGAATCGCCCTACGAGCGGCTCCTGGGCGACGCCATGGCCGGCGACGGCGCGCTCTTCACTCGTGAGGAAGCTGTTGAGGCCGCCTGGGCGGTGGTCGAGCCAGTTCTTAATACCCACCACCGGACTTGCCCATACAGGCGTGGCAGTTGGGGGCCGAAAGAGGCTGACGCGATCATCATGGAAAATGGAAGCTGGTACAATCCCAATCCCAAGGAGGGGTCGTCATAATGCAGAAAGCTATCAAAATGAGCGTGTCCAGAATCAATGCCAAGGCCGGTAGGCTGGCGGGAAGAGGAATGCCCAGTGCAGAACCTTCGTCCATCGTCCTGATGATTGGGCATTCCACGCGCACACTCGATGAATTCATCGGCCTGCTTCAAACACACGGTGTGACTCGTGTCGTGGATGTGCGCACGGTGCCGCGATCTTGGCACAACCCACAATTTAACAAGGATTCACTGCCAAGAGCATTGAAGAAAGTCGGCATGAAATACATGCACATGCCGAGACTCGGTGGGCTGCGTCATGCTCGTCGCGATTCGGTGAACTCAGGCTGGTGCAATGCTTCCTTTCGCGGTTATGCTGATTACATGCAAACGCCCGAGTTTGCGCAGAGCCTCGAAGAATTGATCTGTCTGGCGAACCAGGAGCAAATTGTCCTGATGTGCGCCGAAGCGGTGCCGTGGCGCTGTCATCGTTCGCTCATCGCCGATGCCTTGCTGGTTCGTGGAATCCGCACGGAGGATATCATGAGCCCAACTCGCCGCCGGGTTCATACGCTTATCCCGTTTGCTGAAGTCCAGGGCACCACGATCACCTATCCGGCCGAGGCGTCACGAAGCGCTTTCAAGAAGCCGTCGCTCAAACGATCCAGATCGCAATCCGTCGCGAAGACCAAACCCAAAGAAGATTGAGTCATGAAAACCAACACACTCACGCCGGAACTGCTCCACAAGATGGACGCCTACTGGCGCGCCGCCAACTATTTGTCGGTCGGCCAGATATATCTCTACGCCAATCCGCTGCTAAAGCGGCCGCTCACACTCGCGGATGTAAAGCACATGCTGCTGGGACACTGGGGTACGACCCCCGGGCAGAACTTTATTTACGTGCACTTGAACCGAGTCATCAAAAAATACGACCTCGATATGATTTACGTCTCTGGCCCCGGGCACGGTGGCCCGGCCGTTGTGGGCAACACTTATCTTGAGGGCACTTACAGCGAGATCTATCCCAATATCAGCCAGGACGAAACCGGGCTTCGGAAGCTCTTTATTCAGTTTTCGTTTCCCGGAGGAATTCCCAGCCATGCATCGCCGGAGTGCCCGGGCTCGATCCACGAGGGCGGCGAGTTGGGCTATTCGCTCAGCCATTCGTTCGGGGCGGTGTTCGACAATCCCAATCTCGTAGTCGCCTGCGTCGTCGGAGATGGCGAGGCGGAAACCGGACCGCTGGCCACAGCATGGCATTCCAACAAGTTTCTCAATCTGGAAACCGACGGAGCAGTGCTGCCGATTCTGCATCTCAACGGCTACAAGATTTCCAACCCGACTGTCCTGGCCCGTATAGAGCATGAGGAATTGGAACAGTTGCTCCGCGGCTATGGGTGGACACCCTATTTCGTCGAGGGTCACGACCCCGGGCTGATGCATGAAGCCATGGCTGCGACGCTCGATATGGTTGTGGAGCAGATCAAAATAATCCAAGAGGATGCCCGCGTCCACGGCAACTTAGCACGTCCGCGCTGGCCTATGATCGTTCTCAATTCACCCAAGGGGTGGACGGGGCCAAAGATGGTTGATGGTCTGCAGGTTGAAGGCACCTTCCGTTCGCACCAAGTGCCGCTCTCCGACCCGGCCACCCATCCCGAACACCTCAAGCTGTTGGAAGACTGGCTCAGGAGTTACCGGCCTGAGGAACTTTTTGATGAGCAGGGCCGCTTGAAACCGGAACTGGCCGAACTTGCGCCCAAGGGCGAACGACGCATGGGCGCGAATCCCCACGCCAACGGCGGCATGCTACTCCGCGACCTGCGCATGCCGGATTTCCGCGACTACGCGGAAGCCGTGCCCTCGCCGGGGGTGCTCGGTATTGGCGACACGCATGTGCTCGGGCGGTTCTTGCGCGACGTGGCGAAGTTGAACAGTGAGCAGCGGAATTTCCGGATCTTTGGCCCCGACGAAACGCTCTCCAACGGCCTGGAAGCCCTCTTTGAAGTGACCAAACGCCAATGGGACGCCGCGACTTTGCCGAACGACGAATTTCTTGCGCCTTCGGGGCGCGTGATGGAAATGCTCAGCGAACACCAATGCGAGGGCTGGCTGGAGGGCTACCTGCTCACCGGACGGCACGGGTTATTTAACTGCTATGAGGCGTTCATTCACATCATTGATTCGATGTTCAACCAGCACGCCAAGTGGCTGAAGGTCACGTCGCACCTGCCGTGGCGGCGGAAGATCGCCTCGTTGAACTACCTGCTGGCCTCGCATGTTTGGCGTCAGGATCACAACGGCTTCACACATCAAGATCCCGGCTTCATTGATCACGTCGTGAACAAAAAGGCCGAAATTGTGCGCGTTTACCTTCCGCCGGATGCAAACTGCCTGCTGTCGGTGATGGACCACTGTCTGCGCAGCCGTCATTACATCAACGTCGTGATCGCAGGCAAACACCCGGCTCCACAGTGGCTGACGATGGATGCTGCCGTCAAACACTGCACCGAAGGCATCGGCATCTGGCCGTGGGCCAGCAACGACCAGGGCGTTGCGCCCGACGTGGTCATGGCCTGTTGTGGCGACGTGCCCACGCTTGAGACGCTCGCCGCCGTCTCCATTTTACGCGAGCATCTACCCGACGTGAAGATCCGGGTGGTCAACGTCGTTGACCTCATGAAGCTCGAGCCCAGCACGGAGCACCCTCATGGATTGAGCGACAAGGATTTCGACGATCTTTTTACCAAGGACAAGCCGGTCATCTTTGCCTTCCATGCTTACCCGTGGTTGATCCACCGGCTGACCTACCGCCGCACCAATCACGACAACATCCACGTCCGCGGCTACAAGGAAGAGGGTACCATCACGACGCCCTTCGACATGACAGTGCTGAACGATCTGGACCGCTTCCATCTAGTGATGGACACCATCGACCGCCTGCCTCAGACCGGCGACAAGGGCATCTACCTGAAGCAGCGGCTCAAGGACAAGCTCATCGAGCACAAGCAGTACATCGACAAATATGGCCAAGATCTGCCGGAAATCCGTAACTGGAAATGGAGTCAGGATGGAACGTAGAAAGAGAAAACGCTGAGCGTGGAGGAAAAATGATGCGCATTGGCATAGCTGCAGACCATGGCGGATTTGGGTTGAAAGTGCAACTGACTGCGGCCCTCAAGGCCGCCGGTTATGAGATAGTGGACTTCGGCGCCCATGAGTTGGTTACAGGAGATGACTACCCTGATTATGTAGTGCCCCTGGCCAAGGCGGTGGCGAGAGGTGAGGTTACCCGAGGCCTGGCTATTTGCGGCAGCGGAGTAGGAGCTTGCGTTGCGGCTAACAAGGTGCCCGGTGTGCGGGCGGCGTTGATCACAGATTCCTTCTCCGCCCATCAGGGCGTAGAGGACGACGACATGAATGTTGTGTGTCTGGGCGGCCGGGTCACTGGATATGCTCTATCCTGGGATTTGGTCCAGACATTCCTGAACGCCCATTTCAAAGGGGCCGAACGGTTCAGGCGTCGTCTTGAGAAAGTGGCGGCACTGGAAATAGAGAATAAGTCTAAATAGAGGTTTCAGAAATGAGTTTACAAGAGCTTATAGACACCGCAATAGCGCTGGTCGCCGACGACAAGGGCTTGCTGGCAATGGATGAAAGTAATCCAACCTGCAACAAACGATTTGATAAGTTGGGGATTCCCCAGACCGAGGAGGCCCGGCGCGCCTATCGGGAGATGATCGTGACCACGCCCGGTCTCGGTGAGTGCATTAGTGGCGCAATCCTCTACGACGAGACGATCCGCCAGCAGAAAAAAGATGGCACTCCATTTGTTAAAGTTATCACTGATGCGGGAATCATTCCCGGCATTAAAGTTGACATGGGTGCAAAGGACATGGCAGGTCATCCCGGAGAGAAAATAACTGAAGGTCTGGACGGATTGCGCGACCGCCTCAAGGAATACTTTCAAATGGGTGCCCGTTTTGCCAAGTGGCGCGCGGTGATTACCGTGGGCGATTGTCTTCCCAGCCGGGGTTGCATCGAGGCCAATGCGCAGGCGTTGGCTCGCTATGCCGCGTTGTGCCAGGAAGCTGGACTAGTCCCCGTCGTCGAGCCGGAAGTGCTCATGGACGGCGAGCATACCTTGGAGCGGTGCCGCGAGGTAACGGAGGAAGTCCTGCGAACGGTTTTCAACCAGCTTTACACACAACGGGTGATGCTGGAGGGTATGATCCTGAAGCCCAACCTGGGGCTGCCGGGATTGACTTGCACCAAGCAAGAAGCGGTGGACGAGGTGGCCGACGCTACGGTGAGGTGTCTCTTGCGAGCCGTCCCTGCTGCCGTTCCAGGGATTGCGTTCTTGTCGGGCGGCCAACCCAGTGAATTGGCCTCAGCCCGTTTGAATGCCATGAGTGTCAGATTCAAGTCGCGACTGCCTTGGGCGTTGGCGTTTTCATTTGCCCGCGCCATACAGCAACCGGCTTTGGAGATTTGGCAAGGCAAGGAGGCCCACGTCTTGGCGGCACAGCAAGCCCTGATTCATCGAGCCAGGTGCAATCGCGCCGCGCGCCTCGGCGAATACACTGCCGCTATGGAAAAGACATGAGCACGACAACAAAGAGACATACAATGAATCAAATACCTCTGTATCCCCTGCAATTCGAACCGATCTATCAGTATCGGCTCTGGGGTGGCCGACGTTTGGCCGACGTGCTCACCGCGCCGCTGCCGAGCGACGGCCCCATCGGCGAAGCGTGGGTACTCAGCGACCGCGATGACCATCAGAGCCACGTTGCCAATGGACCGCTCAAAGGACAGACCATCGGTCAATTGCTCACACAGTCTCCGCAGCAATTGCTGGGAAAACTGGCCGGCCGCTTCCGCCGTTTCCCTT
>JBEKZY010000138.1:0-12134 GCA_049509395.1 Thermoguttaceae bacterium
ACCCACCCAGCATTGAAATGCTGGGCTAATATCAAAAGTCCCTAGGGGACTCAGGCTATGCGATTTTATAGTTTTTTGTTTTCCGAAGTATTGAACAATTCTCGGACCACGGCGGCGGGATCGGGTGCAGACGTAATCGCGCCGCTCACAGCCGCGCGGGTTATTCGGGTTGATAATACCTGGGGTAGATTGGCTGGCGTGATTCCGCCGATGGCGAAGGCGGGCAGGCGGATTTCGGCCGCAATTGCACGCAATAATTCCAGGCCGGGGAACTTTTCGAACTGCTTTGTGCCGGAGGGGAACGTCGGGCCGGCGCCGATATAGTTCGCTCCATCTAAAACCGCTTGCCGGGCTTGCTCGATGGTGTGCGTCGATACGCCGATTAGCGCATCGGCGCCCACAATCGCCCGGGCGTCCTTGACCGAAAGATCTTCCTGCCCCAAGTGAACTCCATCGGCATGGCAGACCGCGGCCAGGTCGGGCCGGTCGTTCATTATGAATAACGTCCGTACAAAGGGGACAGTCCCATTTTCCTTGACAGGAAAATCGGGACAGTCCCCCCGGGTCAATTCTCGCAAAAGTCGGGCACGCTCGACCAATTGCCGGTCGTCGAGTTTTTTGTCGCGAAGTTGAAGTATGTGCACTCCGGCTGATATTAACGTTTGAGCCAATTGGCGGAAATCGTCGAGCGTGGCCCGCCCGTCGATGAGCACGTATAGCCGAGCGTTGGCCAACCGCTTGATGCTGGTTCGGGTGATTTCCACCGCCCGATGCAGAGTGTAACTGCGGTAGCGGAGTTGTTTGATTTCCGCCGCCCAGACCGGATCGATGAGTTTGCCGAATTCCTCCAGGCTGCGGAGCGATTCTTGCAGCCGGGCGAAATTGGCCAAAAGCACCTCGGTCACATCGGAGCGATGCTCTTCGGACGGCGTAGCCAATGTTGTGCCCACGTCGGCCTGCGTTTCCCGTGCGGCCAAAAGTTGTTCGCCGGGTATCTGGCCCAATAGAGCGGCCAGATCGTGGCGCAACTGCTTGCATTGTTCGGTAAGATGCCGATCGTCGAGCACGAAGCGGACGAAATCCTCGGCCACGCGCAGACCTTCCCGAGCCCGATTCGCCGCTGCATCGATGATGCGAAAACAAGGATGAATGATGAAGGATGAAGGATGAGAGATGAAGGATGAGGGATGAGGGATGGAGGGATGAGGGATGGAGGGATGAGGGATGGAGGGATGAGGGATGGAGGGATGAGGGATGGAGGGATGAGGGATGGAGGGATGAATTTCATTTTGCTCCTGACCACTTTTTTGTATTTCCTGCTCACTGTCCGCTGGGTCACTAAAGTGACCAGCCCTAGCAATCGGCTCGGCATCGATGGGCAACGGCGCTTCTTGAAAACCATGGCGTTTGCGGATATCGGCCTCGATATCCGCAGACCGAACCCCCCGCTGGTTTAGCCATTGGGTTAGTTCGTTATTGACTGCCAGCAAAGCGAGCAACAGGTGTTCGGTTTCCAACATGGGGGGGTTTATATATTCCGCCGCCAATTGGGCGACGATTTGAAGCAACCGGTCGAGTTCGGGCGTGACGATTCTTAGTGGAGTAGTCTGGACACCACCATTAGGTGGCAATATTTGCAATTTTGGCCATTGCTGATGTACGGATTCCGCGGTTATCCCGTGTTTTGCCAGCATTAATGCCGCCCGACATTCCGATTCGGCTAATAATCCCAAAAGCAGGGCCGGTGCGGCCAGCTCGGCGTAATCGGCACGATTTGTGCAACCGGCCGCGTAAATCAAGGCCCGTTCGGCAGCGGAAGAGAATTGGTACTGCATAACGTTTTAGTTTTACAGATTCGACGGGTGTCTGCAATCCTAACCCCCTGTGGTACTTTTAGTTGCCTTGATTCAGGCTATTTTAGAAGTTACAATTCCTTGGCCGACAAGCTAGTGTGTTATGTAATCCGCACACTCGTTTACGTAGATTGCACACGCCTATGTAGCCCGCACACTCCGTGTGTGGGAACGGCACACGGAGTGTGCCTACTACAAAACGGGAACCTGGTAAACGGATAGTGCCGACTGCATTTGGGATGATTCAAGGAGGATGGATGGCCATGCGAAAAAAGCCTTGGGCGATATATGTGTGGCCCGGTCTTCCGCATATATGGACGCGTGGCAGTTGGTCGGCCCTGGGCGTGGCCATAATTGCGGCCGTCCTGATTTGTGCGGTGATGGTGGGCAGCTTTGGTTGGACAGAACTGATAACTCCAGGCGTGCGTAATACTTTATGGGCATCGCTGGTTGTAATTTGGTGCATAGCGGGGCTAGTATCCGCCGTGAAATTGCGGCACGACGCGGCAAAGGACGAAACGGGCAAGTGCGAAAATCCATTCGGTCAAGCGGTTAACCTGTATTTGAAAGGCGACTATTACCAGGCCGAGCGGGTGTTGAATAACCTGCTCATGGAAAACCCCCGCGACTTGGACGCAAGCCTGATGTTGGCGACCGTACTAAGGCACACCGGCCGGTTCGACGAGGCATCGAGGCAATTAGATCAACTCATCTGCTTCGATGGGGCAGAAAAGTGGGAGTTGGAAATACAACAGGAACGAGAGCTGTTAAGCGAAGCTAAATATAAGTTGAAAGATAAACATGCCAATGGCATGACAATTGCGTCATAATGAATCCCGGGTGAAACTTTGTCTTAACCTGACATTTTGGCATCCAGGGCAAGTCAGTAGGAATAGACGATCACGGAGAACAGCAAAATGTACGAGAGATTTACCGACCGGGCGCGAAAAGTAATGCAACTGGCCAACCAGGAGGCGCAGCGGTTCAATCATGAATATATCGGCACCGAACACATATTGTTGGGCCTGATCAAGGAAGGCTCCGGCGTGGCGGCAAACGTGCTGAAGAATCTGGACGTCGATTTGCGCAAGATCCGCCTGGAAGTGGAAAAACTCGTGCAAAGCGGACCCGACATGGTCACCATGGGCAAACTGCCGCAAACGCCCAGGGCCAAAAAAGTCATCGAGTATTCCATGGAGGAAGCCCGAAACCTCGGCCACAATTACGTGGGCACCGAACACATCCTGCTGGGCCTGCTGCGCGAACAAGAGGGTGTGGCCGCGCAGGTGCTTATGAACCTGGGCCTAAAACTGGAAGAGGTCCGCGAAGAGGTTCTAAATCTACTCGGGCACGGCATGGAAGGGCCCGAGGGCGCGGAACGAGCCGGCGGCATTCCCGGCGCACCTGGCGGCGGCGAAGCCCCGCGTGGAAAATCGAAAACGCCGGCCCTTGATAGTTTCGGCCGCGATCTGACCGAACTTGCCCGGCAAGGCAAACTCGATCCGGTGATCGGGCGTGAAAAAGAAATCGAACGGACCATGCAAATCCTCAGCCGGCGGACCAAGAATAATCCCGTGCTTTTGGGCGAGGCGGGCGTGGGCAAAACGGCCATTGTCGAGGGCTTCGCACAGCGCGTGGTGCAAGGCGACGTGCCCGAATTGCTCATGGACCGCCGCATCGTGGTGCTCGACCTGGCGATGATGGTCGCCGGCACCAAGTATCGCGGGCAGTTCGAGGAGCGGATCAAGGCCGTGATGAACGAAGTGCGCCGCGCCAAGAACACGATCTTGTTTATCGACGAATTGCACACCCTGGTGGGCGCGGGCGGGGCGGAAGGGGCCATCGACGCCTCGAACGTGCTCAAGCCCGCACTATCGCGCGGCGAAATCCAGTGCATCGGCGCAACCACGCTTGACGAATATCGAAAATACATCGAAAAGGATAGCGCCCTGGACCGCCGCTTCCAGGTGGTGATGGTCGAACCGTCGAGCAAGCAGGAGACAATCGAGATTCTCAAGGGACTGCGCGACCGCTACGAGCAGCACCATCACGTGCAGATTACCGACGACGCGGTGGAGGCTTCGGTGGAACTTTCCGGCCGCTACATCACAGGCCGCTGCCTGCCTGACAAGGCCATCGACGTGATCGACGAGGCTGGCGCACGAGTGCACCTGAAATCGATGACCCGGCCGCCCGATCTGAAGGAAATCGACGAGCAGGTAGAACATCTGAACAAGGAAAAAGAAGAGGCCGTGGCCAATCAGGATTTTGAAAAGGCCGCCGCGCTAAGGGACCAGGCTGATAAACTGAAGAAAAAGAAACAGACAATTACTCACGAGTGGCGGGAAAAATCGCGCGAGACCGACGGCGTGGTCGATGCCGACGTAATTGCCGAAGTGGTCTCGAAAATCACCGGCATCCCGCTTACCCGCCTCTCGACCGAAGACTCCATGCGCTTGATGCAGATGGAACAAGACCTGCACAAGCGCGTGGTCAGCCAGGACGAGGCCATCAAGTCCATATCGAAGGCCGTGCGCCGCAGCCGCAGCGGTCTGAAAGATCCCAAGCGGCCCACCGGTTGCTTTATCTTTGCCGGGCCGACGGGCGTGGGCAAGACCCTGCTGGCCAAGGCCCTGGCCGAGTTCATGTTCGGCGACGAAGACGCCCTGGTGCAGATCGACATGAGCGAATACATGGAAAAACACAACATCAGCCGCTTGATCGGCGCACCGCCGGGATACGTGGGCTACGAGGAAGGCGGCCAGTTGACGGAAAAGATCCGCCGCCGGCCGTACGCGGTGGTCTTGCTCGACGAGATCGAAAAGGCCCATCCCGACGTGTTCAACATGCTCTTGCAAGTGATGGAGGAAGGCCGGCTTACGGACAGCTTCGGCCGGAACGTCGATTTCCGCAATACGATCCTGATCATGACCACCAACGCCGGCGCCGATGCCATCAAAAACGAAGCGGCCTTCGGCTTCCAAAAACCCGACGAAGACGCCTCGTACGAAAACATGAAGGGCCGCGTGCAAGAGCAAATCGAAAAGGTCTTCCGCCCCGAGTTCCTTAACCGCGTGGACGACACCATCGTCTTCCGCCATTTGACGCAAAAAGACCTGGGCGACGTGGTGGAAATGGAACTTGGCAAGATTCGCACCCGGTTGGCCGAATACGGTTTGCAAATGGTGCTTACCGACGAGGCCAAGTCCTTCCTAGTCAAGAAAGGCTCGAACCTCGATTTCGGCGCAAGGCCGTTGCGAAGGGCCTTGGAAAATTTCGTGGAGGATCCGCTTTCCGAAGAACTTTTAAAAGGCGAGTTCCAAGGCAAGAATACGATTATGGTCGAAATCAAGGACGTGGGCGGAAAGAAGCACCTCGTCTTCCGCGGCTCTACAGGCGAAGAACCGCCGCCCATGGAACCCCAACCCGTTGCCGCTGCCAGCGCAGGAGATTCGACCGGAGGCGGAACAAACACATAATCTCCGCAATTGAAATCCATAATCGTTGAATAATATTTAGCCCCCTGTGAATACACGGGGGGTTTGTTTTTTTGCGCGACCGGTGGCACAGGCATCTTGTGCCCGTGCATTTTCTTTGGCAGCACTGGCGAAACGCCAGAGCCACCAGACCGGGTATATTCACCCGGGACTAAATATTTGTTATTATGGAACAACTTCCTTTTTTGGATGTATGTCATGGATTCCACACTAACCGGCATCGAAAATCCTTGGAGGCGATACATAATGGCATTGGATGACATATCGAATCGTCTGGATCGCGTTTGCCAGGCTTTTGCCAAAGCCCAAGTTACTTATGCCTTGGTGGGCGGACAGGCTGTAGTGCTTTGGGTGGCCTCCAAAGATCCTGCCGCAGTGCGAACCACCAAGGATGTCGATGTCTTGCTCAGCCGAAGCGATCTTCCCAAGGCCCGTGCCGCCGCCACATCAGTCGGATTCGATTATTTCGAGGTAATGGGTGTGGGAATGTTTCTCGACCGCGAAGATCCCAATCCCAGACGGGCCGTTCATATCGTCTGGGCAGGCGAAAAGGTCCGGCCGGAATACGATTATCCCTCGCCCACATTGGATCAACGACAAGAATTCTCGCCCGGGATAAACGTCGTGTCTTTACCAGGATTGATCAAAATGAAACTCATCTCCAATCGCGATCAAGACCGGGTTCATCTACGCGATATGATCGACGTAGGGCTTATCGGTCGCGAACTTCTCACCGAGTTGCCAAAACCACTTGCCGATCGCCTGGAATCGCTGCTGGCCGAATCCGGCCGATAAATGTTGCTCGGCCAAACATTATCGTATACGGAATGTAGCAGGCACACTCCGTGTATCGTTTTGGGAATTTTGGCCATACTCGTCCATCAAGCGAGGGCATACGGAGTTTGCCCGCGACATAACTGATCCATTCGGTATTAAGCCTGCTTGGGGTCACAATAGATGCTTATCAATATTTCCCATATTGCCCATTTATTATAACCGGTAAACTTTATTCAAGCCGGAATCTCGAAGCGTCGAAATATCTAAGGCACTATTGCGCCTTTAAGTATGTCAAATTCGATATATCTCTTCCCATGTCAACAGCATCAAGTATTCCCGAATCCGAGTTCCCGACCCGTACTGTCAGGCTGATGCAATGGTTAGTCAACTGGATCGCGGACCTGGGCGAATTGATGCTTGATTGGATGGCCGGCTTGGGCAGCATTTCGCTGTTCGCTTATCGCATGTTGGGCTGGCTGTTTACGCGCATGCCGCGGCGGGAGACCATTTTGCCGAATTTCTATCAGATCGGGGTGCTGAGCCTGCCGGTGGTGGCCATCACGGGCACTTTTATCGGCATGATAATGGCGGTGCAAACCTACGTGCAATTTCGCATGATGAACATGGAGACCAGGTTGGGGGTAGTGATAAATATGTCCCTGGTGCGTGAACTGGGACCCGTGCTGGCCGCCACGATGCTTGCCGGCCGGGTAGGCAGTTCCATGGCCGCCGAGTTGGGAACCATGCGCGTCACCGAGCAGATCGACGCCATGGCCAGCATGGGCGCAAATCCCATCCACTACCTAGTGGTTCCCCGGTTCCTGGCCTGTTTGATGCTCATTCCCGCGCTGACCATAGTGGCCGATTTCATGGGCGTGGCGGGCGGATATTTTTACTCGGTTTATATCCTGGGCATCGATTCGCATCATTATCTGGAGAACTCGCAGCGCTTTGTCGGGCATTTCGATCTATTTGCGGGTATTTTCAAGAGCCTGTTCTTCGGCGCAGCCATAGCCTTGATCGGCTGCCATCGCGGATTCAATTGCGAACCCGGCGCCGAGGGCGTGGGCCGCGCCGCTACATCGGCCTTTGTAATTTCATTCGTGATTATCATGCTTTTAAACTTGTTATTGGGCATCTTCCTCGACGGCATTTATTACACCCTTTGGCCGGAGGCGCCAAAAATTACAAGCTAGGTTTCATCCATCAGAAATCAGCAGTCAGCCATCAGCCACAATATCGTGGTTGAAGCTGACCTATAAAAGCTGATTGCTGATAGCTGATAGCTATAATATGGTCGCTAATTCGCTCCCAAAAAATGAATCGAACAAGCCCCTGGTCCAAATTGACTCCTTGGACGTTGATTTCGGCAGGCACCGGGTGTTGCGCGGTATTAACATGTCGATTTCGCGGGGGCAGACCGTGGCTATTATCGGCGAAAGCGGCTGCGGAAAGACCGTGCTGCTGAAAACCATGATCGGCCTGTTGAGCCCCAGCCGGGGAGCGGTGTATTTCGACGGCAAAAACCTGGCCGCCATGCCCGAAAAAGAGCTGACCGGGCAGCGGATCCGTTTCGGTTTTTTATTTCAGCAGGCGGCCTTGTTCGACAGCATGACCATCGCCCAGAACATCGCATTCCCCATGCGCCAACATACTCACAAAACGGGCGAGGAAATCCAACGCATAATTGCCGCTCGGCTGGCCGAAGTCGGCCTGCCGGAAAACGTGCTGGGCAAAAAACCGGCCGAGCTTTCCGGCGGCATGCGAAAGCGCGTGGGATTGGCCCGGGCGCTGGCCCTGGAACCGGAAATCATCCTTTACGACGAGCCGACCACGGGCCTGGACCCGATCATGAGCGACGTGATCAACGAGTTGATCGTCAGCACGCGGCGGCGGCATCCCGTCACCAGCGTGATTGTCACGCACGACATGCGCACCGCGCAGAAAACGGCCGATCGGGTGGTGATGATGTATCCGTTGGAGCGCTTAAAAGAACAAGAGCCTCAAGTAATTTACGACGGTCCCCCAAGTCAAATCGAACGCTGCCCGGATCCTCGCGTTACCCAATTCGTGCGCGGCGAGGCGGGCGAACGACTGATGGAAATGCGGCAACAAAACGGAAGATAAATCATGGACGAACGAGTAATGCAATTTCGCGTGGGTTTGATGGTTTTTGCCACCCTGCTCATTTTGGGAATACTAACCGCCATGTTCGGTGAAATGCCCAAGATCATCCACGGTGAATATAAACTTTATATCACGTTCTATCAGGCCCCGGGAGTAAACAAAGACACGCCCGTGCGCAAGAGCGGCATTCTCATCGGCCGGGTTACCAATGTCCGCTTTGCCGACGATGACACCAAGGTGGAGGTCACCGCGGCGATACAAGACAAATATAGCCTGCACAAGAACGAGGTCTGCCGCGTGCTAACGAATTTACTGGGCGACGCTTCGTTGGAATTCGTCCGCTCGTCCAACGAGCCGATCTCGCCGGAACTTTGGAAAAACGGCGACAAGCTCAATGGCGTGTACTCTCCCGAGCCTACCCAATTGATCGCGAATATCCAGGAGAAATTCGACAGCACCATATCCTCCGTGCAAAGCACCAGCAGCGACTTGGGCGCAGCCAGCAGAAAACTCACCATTACCTTGGATACGCTGAATTCCGTGCTGGAACAAAACCGGGAAGGATTCCGTAACGCAGTGGATCAGGCCAACGACATCATGACCAGCACCAGAAATATAATCGGAGACCGCGAAACTCAAGATCAACTCCGCTCGGCCATGCAGCAAATGCCGCAGATGCTTAAAGACACCCATGACACGGTCATCAAGATGCGCGAGACCATGGCCGCGGTGGACCGCAATCTGCAAAATATGGAAGGATTCACAAAGCCTTTGGGCGAACGGGGTGAAAGGCTTATCGACAATCTTGACCGAGGCACGGAAAGACTCGACAAACTCGTAAGCGAAATGCTCAAATTCAGCCAGGCCCTGAACAGCTCCGAGGGCACCATCGGCCAGTTGGTCAATAATCCCGAGCTGTACCAGCACATAAATCGGGCGGCCAGAAACATCGACGAAGTAAGCCGCGAACTGAAACCCATCGTCGACGACGCCCGGGTCTTCTCCGATAAAATCGCCCGGCACCCGGAAATGCTGGGCGTAAAGGGCGTTATGCAAAAGGGGGCGGGAATTAAATAAGTAGGTAGTAGGTTGTAGGTAGTATGTAGTTAGGATTTGATTATTGTATTTGGTAAATGTTAAGCAAAGGAGTTGCTATGGCTGGAAAGAATTATCGAGATCTTATTGTATGGCAGAAAGCCATGGAGTTGGTAATGCTTGTTTACCGTTCTACAAAGAGCCTGCCTAAAGAAGAAGTTTATGGGCTAATGAGTCAGATGCGCAGGGCAGCGGTATCAATTCCTTCTAACATCGCTGAGGGTCAAGGACGTAACACTAAACGTGATTTCCGCAATTTTTTATCCATAGCAATGGGTTCACTTCGAGAACTTGAAACACAAATATTGATTGCCAAAGGTTTAAACTACTTTACTGAAGCGACAACAACGCAACTATGCAACTTGACAGAAACCGTTGGACGTTTGATACGTGGATTGGCAAAATCATTAATATCAAACGAATAGCGTCAATCTGTTTAAACTACCTACTACCTACCACCTACTACTAACTTTTTTCACCTTGGCGGCAGCGGATGAACGCCCTGGCCGCCGATTTCCGGGGGAGGGTTGTAACCGGGCGGAGTCAACATACTTGGTTGCGAAAAAGCGTTCGGCTGATTGGATGCACCCGGTGGAATTGAAGTATTCGGCTGTGGGTAGGCATTTGGAGGCGGATACGGATTAGTACCGGGCATTGGCCCAGGCATTGGCCCGGGCACTGTACCGGGCAAAGTGCCGGGCATGGCATTGGGTGTGCCCGGTTGCACTACGGGGGCTTGAACGCCGGGCTGCGGCGCCACGGCCCCTGCCGGAAGAACCAAATTGGCGTGCCGCAATCCCTCAGCCCTGGAAACTAGTTGATCGGTCGGCACGATCATCTGCGGCTTCAGTTGGTAATCGAGGATGCGTTGATCGCGGATTTTGCCGGGAACGAAATTCTCGGTGATAAAATCGACCGGCGGATATTCATACCAGGGCGTCGAAATCGGCTGCATCACGGTCAACGTTTCGTACCCGTCTTTCACTATGCGGATCTTCCGCGTGCCGTAATAAATAAAATCGGTCGATACCGGCGTGGTGCCGATCTCATAATCGTCCACGTAAACCAGCGCGCCCGGCGGATTGGTGCGGACGGTCATCCGCCGCTCGACGCACCCGCTTTGAGCCGGCAACAGCAGGGCCGCCAAAAGCGTCCCGGCACAGATAGCCCGGCGGGCAAACAAGGTTAACGTTCGATCGGACAAGAACATAGCGATAGCGCCCAAGACAAGGAAAAGTCGGGCGGAGTATATCGTCGCAGGCCGATTGCCGCCAGAGCGGATTAGATATCCAACTCAAACAAATTCTTTTCCAGCTTATTTAGATTGCCCAAAATAACGCTGTTGGAAAAACAATGCGACGTTCACCAGTCCGATCATCACAGGAACCTCGACCAATGGGCCGATCACCGTGGCAAAGGCCGCATTGCTTTGCATGCCGAAAACAGCCACAGCCACTGCAATCGCCAACTCAAAATTATTGCTGGCCGCCGTGAAAGATAGGGTCGCTGTTTGGGCGTATGTGGCGCCGATCTTGCGGCCCATATAAAAACTAACCAGGAACATTACGACAAAATAGATCAGAAGCGGCACGGCGATTTGCAGCACGTCCAGCGGTTCGTTCACGATTTTTTCGCCTTGAAGGCTGAACATCACCACAATCGTAAAAAGCAATGCGACCAGCGTGATCGGGCTGATCTTGTGAATAAACTTTTGTTCATACCACGTCCGCCCTTGCCATTTAACAAGCACAAATCGGGTGATCATGCCGGCCAAGAATGGGATGCCCAGATAAATGAAAACGCTTTTGGCAATCTGGCTGATGGTCACTTCGACCACGTCGCCTTTCAGTCCCAAAAACGACGGCAATACTGTGATGAAAACGTAGGCGTAAAGACTGTAGAACAAAACCTGGAAAATGCTGTTAAAGGCCACCAATCCGGCCGCATATTCAGTATCGCCACGGGCCAAATCGTTCCACACGATGACCATCGCAATACAGCGTGCCAGTCCCACCAGGATCAGGCCCGTCATGTAACCGGGCTCGCCGCGGAGGAAAATCACGGCCAGGCCGAACATCAGCACCGGACCGATCACCCAATTCTGCACCAGCGATAGCCCCAGCACCTTCCAGTTGCGAAATACGTCGCCCAGTTCCTCGTATTTTACCTTGGCCAGGGGCGGATACATCATCAGGATCAGGCCGGCGGCAATGGGGATGCTCGTGGTCTTATCCATTTTGAAGCTGTCGATCAGCGCCGCCGCTCCGGGCGCTAATCGCCCCAGCGCCACGCCGGCCGCCATGGCAATAAAGATCCACAGCGTCAGATAGCGATCGAGAAACGATAGTTTTTTTATCTGGGTTGCACTCATTGCACAGACCAATTCTCAATTAAACTCGGCAGATTTTTGACGAACTCCCGGATTTCATCGCGCACGCGGCGATACGGGGCAAGGCGTTCCTTTTCGGTCCGGGCGCCTGCCGCTAAACGGGGCGGATCGTCGAAGCCCGCATGAACTGCCTTGGCTTGGCCGGAAAATACCGGACAATTTTCCCGAGCGTGGTCGCAGACCGTCACCACGTAATCAAAATCCACGTCCCGCAAGGCATCGATGCGTTTTGATTTTTGGCCGGCGATGTTTACCCCTGCCTCGGCCATGACTTTGACCGCGTCCGGATCAAGACCGCGTGCTTCGATCCCCGCGGAATAGGCCTCGATACGCTTGCCGATGAGTTCCCGCGTCCATGCCTCGGCCATCTGGCTGCGGCATGAGTTGCCGGTGCAT
>JBEKZY010000139.1:0-12012 GCA_049509395.1 Thermoguttaceae bacterium
GGAAATAAAAATGCGATCATCGCCAGGACAATAATAATCCGGCAAATAAAACGATAGGCCAAAAGTCTTCGGCAGATCATTTGAATGCTCCCAAAGGTATTTAAGGTTTTTTAAATTATATAAAGGAGCGCTGTCAAAATGAATCTTGGTTCATATCAGCGGGCGCTTTGTGGTCGTTGGCAGTCCTAGACGGCATAAAATCGTTCATCTTATATATGATCTTATAGCCTAATCCCGTTGTGACAAAATTGCAAGAAAAACTCGATGAAGATACAAAGGTCGCGATTAATGGGGGGTTATGCCTGTTATTTGTCTCAATTTTGGTACTCCTTTCAAACCAAAGCAAGATTATTGTGGGAAACCGTGGCATGCGCGGCGACAAGCGTTATATTAAGGTTGAACTTGAAATAGTGTACCAACGTAACATATTACCGTATAATACATTACAATAATTCAGCGGTTTTCAAACTCCTCCTAGACTGGGTTATCGCGAACTAATTTGCCAGTAGCAGGCCTTTCATGCTCACGGGTCTATATCGCTTTATTCCGTAACTTTTTACATAACTTGGCTTTTAGCATATTGCATAACACGGCCCAACGTGGGTAATTTAGAATTAGAGTGTGCGATTTTGCTACAGTGTCTGATCCTGAGTATATTTGCAAACCCTCCATAGGGGGCAATTGAGTGGCGCAGTTAGCATATCTGGTCATACGCGAAGGGAGTAAGTGGAGCGATGTCTTTCGGCTCGTGCCGGGACAATCGGTGATCATAGGCCGCGCACCCACTAACCAGATTGTTATCAAGGATGAACGCTGTAGCCGCATGCACGTCGAAGTGTTCATGTCCGCCGGCCAATGGACGCTGCGGGATCTGGACTCCCGCAACGGCACGATCGTGGGCAATGAAATGGTCGTTGGCGATTGGGCTTTAAAACCCGGCGACGTAATCCGCATCGGACACACGCAATTGGTTTTCGTGCATAAGCTGTCCGACGCGTTTTCGGACTCGAGCACTTTGGTTCGCCGCAGTTCGCCCGATACGGCGCCGATCGAGGAGGGTCCTGAAGATGCTTCCAGCGTGCTTACGACCGGCGAACCGACTACGATTACGCATCGCCGCGTGCAAACTAAATTTCTCATCCCCGGCGAGGAAGAAGAGACCGGCATCTCGAAGATCGGCCGGGCCGCGGCCAAGCTCTGCCGGCTGGCATTCGAGCTGGCTAAAGCCCCCGACGTCACGTCTCTGGCCGAGATGGCCTTGAAAGGACTGGCCGAGGGCACTTCGACCGATTCCGGGGCGGTGCTGATGGTGCCCCGCGATTTTCAAGGCGAACCCAAGGGCGAGGACGTGGAAATCGTTGCCGCACGCAGCACGTCGCAACACAAATATCATCGCGTGTCGAGCTTTCTGGCCTCGACCGTGATGCGCGAGGGAGAGGCCGTCATGGCCCGCAACGTGATGGGCGACAGCGCACTGGGCAACCGCGACAGCCAGGGCGAAATTCTCGCCACCAGCGTGATCTGCGCGCCGATTCGCCGCGGGAAAAAAATGTACGGACTAATACACCTCTATTCGACCAGCGAGGAGTTGACGCCCGATCCCGACGATCTGGAGTTCACACTGGCCGTGGCCGATACCGTGGCCGTGGCCGTGGAAAACCTCAACCGTCGCCAGGAACTGGCCGAAAACCTGACCCAAGTCCGCACCGAAAACGTGCAACTTCGCGAACGCCTGGGCGTGCGCAGCGAAATTATCGGGCGCAGCGCGGTTATCCGGCAGGTGACCGAGGAGATCGGCCGGGCAGCCGCCAGCAATGCCACTGTGTTGATTCGCGGCGAAAGCGGTGTGGGAAAGGAACTCGTCGCCCGGGCCGTTCACTTCAACAGCCCCAGGCGCGACAACGTTTTCGTTTGTTTAAACTGCGCCGCCTTGTCCGCGGAACTTTTGGCCAGCGAACTGTTCGGACACGAGCGCGGGGCCTTCACCGGGGCCACCGAACGAAAAATCGGCAAGTTTGAAGCCTCCCATAAAGGCACGCTCATGCTCGACGAAATCGGCGAGATGAGCCCCAGCATCCAAGCCAAATTCCTCCGCGTCCTGGAAGGGCATCCTTTCGAACGCGTGGGCGGAAGCAAGCCCATCACCTGTGACGTGCGGGTGATCGCCGCCACCAACCGCGATTTGGAAAAGGACATCGCCGACGGCCGTTTCCGCCGCGACCTGTTCTTCCGCCTCCGCGTGTTGGAAATAATGGTTCCAGCCTTGCGCAAACGTCCGGAGGACGTTCCCCTCCTGGCCGACTACTTTCTGCAGCGCTTCAACAGCGAAACGGGACGGAAAATCAAAGGTTTTACGTCCGAGGCAAAGGCAAAACTGCTCTCTTACCAGTGGCCTGGCAACGTGCGCGAGCTTAAGAACGTGGTGGAACGGGCCGTTGTGCTTTGCCGCGGTCAGGAGATCGGCGAGGAAGATTTGCTGCTCACCAAACTCCCCACCGCCGGCGACACCGACCTCTCCTTGGCCGGCGAACGCTTCGCCCCGCTCTCCTTGGACGACATCGAACGCCGCCACATTCTCAATACCCTCGAGCACACCAATTGGAACAAGAGCAAGACGGCCTCGATCCTGGGCATAGAGCGCTCCACGCTGGACCGCAAAATCCGCCGCTTCGGCCTGGGCGACGATAATAACGAAACAGGGTAGCACCGGTTCTTGAACCGGTGGGACGAAGTCCCAAGAGGTTTACGATTTCCCATATAACCTCTTGCGGCAAAGCCGCCCAGGTCCAAGCTGGGCTACCCATGCCAATCGATTCTTTCTCCTGCAAAAATAGTTGGGCATCAAATCGCGATTATTCCACGTTTTAGGGAACACTGATTCTCACTAATCGGCGCTAATAAAAGCGGATTATTTTGGGGTTGATCTAATGGGCGGTGGTAATTTATTTTCAAGGGGGCTCATTTTTTGGTCACCAAATTGCGTTTTTTCCACGTTTTGTCTCCGGTTTTGTTCTGATGCCGACTAAAAGTAAATGACTAAATAAACGTGACGAGCGTAGCAGATTAACAAACGGATTTCCAGGGTAAAAATTGGCCACCCGAGGATGAGGGATTAGGGATGAAGGATAAATAAAGGCGACAGGGGAAGGGGGAAATTTAAATTAGTGTGCAGTGAGCGGTGGAAAATCACCAGAAATACACTGCTGGACCAGCCAGCAGTGGCACGCGGCGTTTGACAGACCTCCGTAGCGACCGATGAAGGGACCAAATTCGGATCGCGATCGATACGCTGCACGGTGCCATGGTTATGGTTTGAGATAGTGGACGATCGCATGTTCGAGTCCCATCAGGTGGGGTTGGGCGACGCGCAGCGTGCCGGTGCGGTCAATGATGAACAGGCAGGGAAAGCCGCCGACGGCGTAAGCTTTCTCGAGCGATCGGTCCGCGTCGATGAGATTCGGCCACGGCTTGGGATGCTGGGCGAGGTAGTCCTCCACGCCGGCGGATTGGATGCCGGAGTGGACGCCCACGATGACGAGTCCCTGGTTATGGTACTTCTCGTGGAGATGGGAAATTAGGGGCATCATATTCATGCAGGGGCCACACCACAGGCCCCAGAAATCAATGAGCACCACCTTGCCGCGGAGTTCTTTGAGATCCACCACCTGACTGGGGTCGGTGACCGATTCGCCGCGCAATGGCGGGGCGATGGCGCCTTCGAGTGCGGCGCAGGCGTCGGGGCGGGCCCGACTGTCAGCGACTCGCAGGAGTCCGTCGCTGCCTTTCAGCCATGGGCCGCGCAGAGGGTCGAGGGGCCAAAAGCTCACCCATGGGATGCGAGCGAAGCGGCGTTTGAGAGCCTGTTGGTCTTCCGGCGACAGGGTTGAGGAGCGCACGACCAGTTGACGCAGGTGGGGCAGCGAGGCGAGTGAATCCGCCCCTTCGCGCGTGATGATTCCGCCGAGGTCGAGGGATTCCAGATTCCGCTTTGCGGAGAGGAAGCGGACTCCGGCGTCGGTCAGGATACAGTCCCGGCCGAGTGAGATTTCACCAAGTCGATCGGCCCGGCTCAACCATTGCGCAGCGTAGTCGTCGAGGTATCCCTCTTTGATCGAAAGCGTGCGAAGCGAGGGGCTATCGGCCAGCGTCTGGAGATCGCGCAAAGCGATCATTTCGTCGGCAATCGACACGGATTGCAGGTTCGGACAGCGTGCCAACGGGGCATAGCTGAGGGACTCGACGCCCGACACTTGCAACTCCAGATCCTGAAGGTGGGGAAGCGAAGCGAGCGGAGCGAGTCCATCCGCGGGTAAGGAGCCCACGGTGAGGCTGAGGCGTTCGAGTTGATTCTGGCCCGAAAGGAATTGAAGGTTGCCCAGTTGGCAATCACACAGGCTCAGGCTTTCAAGGTTGAGTTGGCTCAACCATGACTTCAGCGCGGCGCGGTCCACTTTCGCGTCAACGCCCGCGATCTCCAGCGAACGCACATTGCCCCGACGGGCGAGGAGAACGAACCCATAGGAATCGAGATCGCCCAGCCGCGGCCAGTCTACGAGCGCCGGCATCGCGACCAGCGCGCGAAGAAGCGCTGCCGGATTGTCATCGCGATTCTGCGTGTTGATCGAAAGTAGCTGCAGACGCGGCAGGGAAGCGAGTCCCTCGGGGAAGTCGCCGGCGATGCGGACGCCGCCTTGGAGCACGAGTGCGCGAAGACCCTCCATGCGCCCCAGAGCTTTGAGTTCCGCCTTCCCGACGTGGCCCGAGGACCAGTTGATCCATTCAACGGTTGAGAGGTTGGGCAACCGTTTCAGAAAAGCGGGGTCGGCATCGTCGGCGATCCGGAGATTCAGCCCGCGGAGATTGGGGAGGCGCACCAGGCAATCCATGACTCCGGCGGCATCGCGGTCGATGGAAACATTGACGAAGTTCAACGCGGGGTGATCGCGCAGGATCTCCCACGCATCGAGGGGCAGGGCGGGGGTGGTGTAGAGGAATTCGAGTTGGGGACACGATTTCAGCCATTCAGACAAGCCAAGAAACGCTGACGGCGGGACATCGGCCGACAACATGAGTTGGGCCAGCTTTTTGTTGGGGGGCAAGTCGGCGAAGATGTCGTCCCCGGTGAGTTCGCAGCCTCGAATCTCGAGCAATTCGAGCGTGGGGATGGCGACGATGGCGGCCAGCGTTTCGCGGTCGAGCGTTCCGCGAGAGATCCGCAGGCCCTGGATCCGGGAATCGCGAAGCGCGCGCAGCGCCGAGCGCTGAGTCACGCTCTCCGATGACAGGTCGAGCAGGATCCAATCCTCGGACGAAAGGGTCACTTCGCCCTCGGCATAACCCAGAACGCGATCATGGCGGCCGAGTTGGAGCAAACCTCGCTCGGTCCGTGGCGGATGACACACGGTCACGAGCCCGCACGATTCACCCGCGGGGAATTGGACTTGGTAGTCTGCGCCCCGCGCGATGGTGGCGGCGAACGCGGCCGCGAAGCTTACGACTCGAATTGTGGATGCAGACATGGCTCCCGTTGGGGTAAGAAAACTCATAGGAATTTGCTTTTTCACCGGTTTGTCAGAAGAATGAGTAGAGAGTCACACTCGATAAAGCACCATTCTAACGACCCCACCACAGGATGCAAAGATGCCCCGTATCATCGCGCCTGGGGTAGTAGCCACTGGGTGCGACCGTGAAGCACGGGACAGCACTATGGCGTTCTCGCAACGGAAGTCCGAGGACCGAGGTTGCAATGAAGCATGGCTGATTGGGCCTTCGCGCGGCGGTGGCGCATACCGACGCACGTTGGCTACTCGCGTTTGGATCCGGAGGTGCGACACACCGAAGCAGACTAATCCCGCAAAACTTACCCTTCATCCCTCACCCCGGCCAAAAACTTATCTTGAAGCTCAATCCTCCATTGTTTATGTTTATTAAATTTGCAATCTGTCTTCCATAATCCTGAACCCAATCGTATGTTTTTCATTCTTCACTCTGCATTCTTCATTCTGCATTCATCCATGTCCCTCCTTTGCCTTCCCCTGTTCCCGGAACACCCTTCTTTTGGAACGTGCAAAGTTAGGACAATGACATCCTTCGCAACTCATGTCGCCGCCGTTATTTCAGACGTTAAACAAAGACCTAAAAATGCAACACTTGAAAGAGGCGTCCCACAATTGCATAAAACTGCACTGTATAGGCAAATAAGAGAATCCCCAACTCACCGAATCCTGAACCCTGAATCCCGACCGCGCTGGAGTCAGACAAGCATGTCCGGCCTCCTGGTCTCCGAACTACTGGGACGTTTTATCTTTTTTCTCAGCCAGAATTTTGAGATGGCTTTTTTCGATTATCTCAAAATCATCCGGGCTGGTATTTGTTTTTATGAATTTTTCCGCCGATTCTTTAGCGGTATTTTCGAATTCTTCGTCCGACTTTATATGCATCACGTCGTTTTGTTGCAGATAATATTGTATGTTGTTGTACCATATTGTCTTTGCCATATCGTAATATTTATTATAAATAGCGCGAATCTCGGAATCGCTTTTATTTTGCGATAAAGCGGCATCCAGTTCTTTTTCCAGTTCCGTGTCTAATTCCCCCGGCATATGAGGAGCACTGAGCGTGGCCTTGGCCCAGTCCGAAGCTAATTCTTCCAGGAAAGGGGCCCGCTTTTTGACTAGTTCTGAATTCTTTTCCGCAAGCTCATTATTCTCTTTTATCTCGTCGGATAATTTTTTATTTTCCTCTATCAGCTTTTTGATTTCAGTTTCTTTATTGGCTAGTTCTTTCTTTTTGGATTCTATTAGTTTCAGGGAATCTTGAACCTCTTTTTCCCTCCTGGCTATTTCCTTTTCTCTTTGATTTATCTTTTCAAGTTTATCTTGATTGAATTTTAACGTATCTAAATTCAGTTTTTGCTGTTCGATCAGTTTCTGGGCCATGTCATCATTGTTTGAACAGCCGGACATTAAGATAAATAATCCTACGGCAACCGATAAGAAAGACCGCATGTTAAAATCCTTTTAAAGTATCGTCCGCCCGCGCGGCTAGGCCTGCGCGTAAAGGATTGGCCTCGATTGAGCGAAACGCCGTCAACCAGTGCTCGCCATCCCGGATCATAGGGCCGGCTATTACATAAAACACCGGTCCATCGGCGATGGGTCGAAAGGGGCGGGGCATGTTAGAAGTTTAACTTGATAACATGCCGTTGAAAAGGGGAAAATAGGTCTCCTTTTTTGAGACCATACGGATTTTTGTGTCGGGGTGAAGTGGCACGGCCATCTTGGCCGTGTTTCTTCATGGACTGGAAGTCCGTGCCACAGCTTGACACAAAATTTATTGCAGCCCCCTTTTTTCAGGTGTGGGACGCTTTGGCGGGCACTTCGGGAAGTTCCGCCGCCGAATCCGAGGACTTGGAGTCTTTATCGGTGTCGGAATTGTCGGAATCGCGGTCGGCCTTGTCCGAAGCCAGTTGCTCATTTATGAACTGCTCGACTTTTTCCACGCTCTGACCGCCTACGAGTTTGCTGCGGACCCAGCCGCGCCCCGATCTGCGATACATAACCAACTGGGGGACCGGACCGCCGCCGGTAAGCTCCTTAGCCAGTTCGCTGTCCCGGTCGGCATTGACCTGGGCAAAGGCCACTTTTTTGAACGTTCCCCGTTCGCGCAATCTGGGCAAGACGTTTCTTTTCATGGATTGGCACGGGCCGCACCAATCGGTGCTGACCATGACCACCATCGGACGCCCGGTTTCGGTGATTTGACGGCGGGCTTCGGTATAAGTCTCGTTGCTGTCCGTGGGCGAGGCCAATAATACAGTTTGCATAAGCGCGGCGCAGAGTGTTAGTGTCATAGTAATGATCTCCTTCTTACTTTTCTTTCAAGGCGTGATGTTTGGTGGGAAAGGCGTCAGGCGTTCGTTATGAAAAATATGCTTTTGGCTGGGATACGGACACCATAATGGAATTTCTTACCCACGCGAGGTTACAGAGAATGTACTTGGGTCGGAAAAATTGACAAGGGGGGCGCAGGGAAATTTAACGCCTGGATAATTTGGATAATTTTTTTACCCCGCTAATTGACCAGTTTGCATATATGTCCGGTTGGGATAAAAATAAATGTTTTATTTGCATGTTTTTTCGGACAACATGACGTAAGTCTCTGTTTTCAATGAAGTTCGGTAAGCATCCGATTGAGTAAATCGATAAGAAGACGATATAATAAATTAAGCACGATATCTGCAAATACAAATATGACAATAAAAGTTGTTTATAATTTATTTTTTTAGAAATGAGGGGTTATGAAACTTCGCATCGGGTTGGTGGGGTTGGGAGACGTGTGGCAAACGCGTCACGCCCCCGCACTGCGCACAATGTCCGATAGATTCGAGGTCCACGCCGTTTGCGATCAAGTCGCCCACAGGGCTGAACAAGTCGCGGCCGAATTCAATGCCGATACCGTGGACGGATACCGCACGCTTGCCATGCGGGAGGATATCGACGCAGTGCTGCTGCTTTCGCCGCAGTGGTATGGGGCCTTGCCCATACTGGCGGCCTGCGAATCGGGCAAAGCGGTTTACTGCGCGGCCGGGTTGGACCTGGAATTCGAGGAATCGCAATTGGTTAAAACCCGGGTGGTGGAATCGGGCATAGCCTTCATGGCCGAATTTCCCCGCCGCCATTCGCCGGCCACCATCCGGCTTAAGGAGTTGATTGCCACCCGCTTGGGCGAGCCGCGGTTGGTGTTCTGTCATCAACGGTCGGCCGCCCAAAACAGCGGACATTGTTTGCCGGTTCGCCCACCCGAACATTTTTCAGCGCAGCACATGGTGGAATTAGTCGATTGGTGTTGCTATGTGATCGATCGGCAGCCGAGTTTGGTTACAGGGCTGATGCACCGAACCGGTTGCAACGCCGTCGAGGACGACTACCAGATGATGAGCCTGGATTTTTCCGAATCCGCCCATCCCGGGTCCGGGCCGGTGGCGCAGATAAGTTGCGGGCGCTACATACCCGCCGCCTGGCAGGAGGCCATCACTTATCGCCCCCTGGCGTACATGCAGGTATCGTGCGCCAACGGCATCGCCTTTGTCGATCTGCCTGCCACATTAGTATGGTTCGACGAGGCCGGCCGGCACGTGGAATCGCTGGATAGCGAGCGCCCCATCGGCGAGCAGATGTTGACCCAGTTTTATCGGGCGGTGACCAGCCTGGTCCGACTGACCAGCGACTTGGAAGACGCCTACCGGGCCTTGTACATCATGCGCGAGGCGCGGCGCAGCCATCAAGAAGGCCGGCGGATTGGATTATAGATTAAAAAATTGTTTATTGGCAATCAGGCAACAAATGTCGCGTTTTCCCAGCAGAGCCGGGGCGTGCCGCCCCGTTAATTCCGGCTTTTCGCGCCGGTCGCAAGCGGCCGGGGCTACTATTTTCGAGCGGACATCATTCGGCTTATCAGCGGGCGCATTAATCGTTTTAATGTCGCGACGCCCGGCATTTGATTGATCTTCATCAGCAGCCGCCAATCCATGCGATTTATCATCTCATTATATCGGGCTTTCAATTGATCAATTGTACAACGTTGGTTTTGCACTTCTTCTTGCAGATTGCAAATTTCTTCGTGTAATATTTGTATCTCCAATTTTTGACTTTCCACGTTTTCCACGCTTGGATTGCCGGAATTGACCTGTATGGGATGGTCGAAGCATTCCAGGTCGAACGCCCGCATGGTTTTCAAACGATTTGCGATCCACTCAATAGTTGGTTCCGCAGTCGCATGAGAGGCGCCTGAAATAGCGGAATCGAGCAGATCCAAGAACACGCCGATGCGGAATGAAGTCCGCCACTTGCAACCATTATTTTCCTCATAATAACGACGGTTTTTGCGAAACAGCTCGCTTGCATCCCACTTGCTGAAGCAAGCGCTGCCCCGATGATAAATAAAAACACTCTCCAGACAGGCGAGCTTGAAGCTCTGCGATCTTGCCCGCGCGCAAAAATCGTCGTCCTCGAAAAAACCCAAGCCGAAGTTTTCGTCCAACAAGCCGATTTTCTGGAAAACCTCCTTGCGGATCATTACGCAGAAAAAGCCCAGCAAGGAAGTGTAAAACCAACTGTCTTCCCGGCTAGAGGCATACCGGCAGCCGGATTGAATAACGGTCTGCGGATCATCGGCCGGCAGATAAATTACTTGCTCGTTGCCGACCGTGTTTGTAACCGGTCCCAGCAAGCCGACCTCGGGATGCGCCCCGGCGAAAGCGAGCATCTTGTCGAGCCAATAATCCGTAACGCGCGTGTCGCTGTTCAGGAGGACATGGAAATCGGCCTGGGCCGCGCGGATTCCCGCGTTGTTTCCGCCGGCAAAGCCCTTGTTTTCCCGGTTTAGTATAAGCTTGAGATTTGCATGCCGCGCCTGCAATTGCTGCAAGTAATCCCTGGTATCGTCGGTCGAGGCGTTATCGACGACCAGGACCTCGAAATCGGCATCGGTTTGAGCGGCAAAAATGCTTTCCAGGCAGGGTTTCGTCGTCTCATCCAGCAAGTTGTACGACAGAACAATTATGGTGACTTTTGGCATGGTAACTGATGTGTGTTTGGAGCTGAGAACGGAGCCAATATTCTTATTCCGCGCTTATCGGCATTACCCAGGTGGTTTTTCCTGAGTGTAATATTTAACATTTTTTTACCAGTTCCTCGTCGTTTTTCCTAGTGCAAAACGACATTTAATTATGTTTTGCACTTGATTCAAGGGGAAAAATGGTTTAAGTTTTCACAGTCTGGGGAGGGAATAAAACCAGCGGATTAAAGAGGATTTGCACTTGTTTTTATTGGCGGATTTCTGATAACGATCATTTGAAAGAACGGACCTCGGAAGTGGCGGTAATCTCAAAACCAATCCATGATCATGCAATGTATAACACTCCAAATAAATATGCCCGGCCTGCATATTTAGAAGAGACAGAAAATGTTTTGACTTTTCATGGTTATCAAGAGTTTTCTTTGGCTAAAGACAGCCTTAGCATTTTAGATATTGATGATAATCTTCGGAAGAAAAAAGAATTATTGGATCTGTATTTTACACCCAGATTCTTAAGCGATCGAACACTTATTGATTTTGGGGCTAACAGTGGATATTTTTGTTTTTTGGCTCTCAATAACGGCGGCAAGAGCGCGGTTGCGCTTGATATGGATGAAGATTACCTGCGTATGGTTCGAAGGGCCAAATCGAAATTCGGCTACGACAGTCTGCAAGTTATTCGCTCAAATATCGAGAATTGGAACGAGCCGGCAGACATCATTTTAGCGCTGGCCTTGATTCATTGGATTTATTCCTGCACGGCGTCATTTGGGGATTTGCATTGCATTATTGAAAAGTTTGCGAAGCTTGCCAAGTACATTTTGATTATTGAATGGGTGGAACCGGATGATCCGGCGATTGATTTTTTCCATCACTTGAATTGGAATGAAAAGGTAAAACGCGGACCTTATACATTAAACGCATTTGAAGACGCGCTTTCCAATAACTTTGCCAGTTATCGCTGCATAGGTTCGGTGACGCCTACGAGGAAACTATTTATCGCGTATCGTTCTAATCATGAGATAGACTTTTCAGGTCCTCTACCCGTTATCAAAGATAAAGAAACCATCATCTCCCGTAGATGCCTCATAAATCATCAAGGAAAAGAGTATTGGAGCTGTGTTTATGACGGCGGAGATGTAATCTTCAAACAAGCCGCCAAGGAATTGGCGGAACGGGAAGCATTATTTCTGGAGCAATTAGATCACGAGTATTTTCCAAAATTGTTGGAAGTAAAATCTGAATCGGACTATTCCGTCTTGACGTTGGAAAAAATCCGCGGCGATGCCCTGTGCAAGGCAAGGAATTATTTAAATTCATGCCCCGGCATTTTCAATACTTTTATTCAGCATTGTTTGAATCTGCTGGAGATACTTCAAGATCTGGGGATCGAACACAGAGATATTCGTTCTGATAATATAATCGTGCGAAATA
>JBEKZY010000014.1:0-54741 GCA_049509395.1 Thermoguttaceae bacterium
GGTTGGGGCCTTTTGCCGCCTGCCCTGCTTAAGCCCGTATTGGCCGAAAAAGGAAACATGGATTTCGGCTCTCCCAATTTCAACCAGCTATTGATGTCCGCCGTCTTGGAGTTGAATCTGTTCGACCAGCACGTCCGCCTCGTGCGGAGCAATTACCGCGAAAAACTAGACGCCGTTCTTCAGGCGGCCGACGAATTTTTAGCCCCGCTTCAGGGCCTCCACTGGGTCCGCCCCACCGGCGGCTTGTACGTGTGGCTCCGCTTGCCCGAGGAAATCGACGCCGGACTCAGCGGCCCGCTGTTCGACAAGGCCGTCGAACAAGGCGTGCTCTACGTGCCCGGCGAGTATTGCTATCCCGGCGAAGGCGTGACCGTGCGAAAAAACACCATCCGCTTGAGTTTTGGCATCCAGTGCCGCTCCGGACTCCGCCGCGGCATCGAAGCCTTGGCCCGGGCAATCAAGAGCGTATTGAAAAAATAGAGTCTTGAATTTTTATTGCAAATTGAATAATTCCAAAATGCAAATTGTAAATTGGATAAGTTAAAATCCTTGAGTTTCGAGTAGAATATAATATTTAATTTTTTCGTTCAATTTGAAATTGACAATTTACAATTTGCAATGCTTTTGTTTGCGACAAAACCCGCGTTAGGGCGAAGATTATCATGCACATCATCGACTGCTATCTGCTCCGACAATTTTTAAAGACTTTTTTTATTTGCTTTTTAAGTCTCATGGGCCTGTATGTCGTCATCGACTGCACCACGCACATCGAGGATTTCCTCCGCTGCGGCGAAAAAATGGGCGGCATTCTGAAATTCGCCGGACAATATTACAGCTACAAAACTTTCGCCATCTTCGACCTTATCAACGGCATCCTCGTGCTCATCTCCGCCATGTTTACCGTGTCCTGGCTGCAACGCCACAACGAGATGACCGCATTGATGATGGCCGGCATATCGCGGATTCGCATAGTTATGCCTATAATCGTCGCCGCAATTGTTATTAGCCTCTTGGCCATGGCCAATCGCGAATTACTCATGCCCCGTTTTCGCGACGAATTGGCCCGCCGCCCCCAAGATCTCATCGGCGACCAGGCCCAATCGCTCGATGCGCGATACGATAATCAAACCGATGTATTGATCAACGGCAAGTGCACTTACGCCATTGATAAGCGGATCGAGTCGCCCGACTTCCTCATGCCCTCCTCATTGAAGCAATACGGCCGACACGTGCAAGCCGAAAATGCATATTATTCACCGCCGCAAGGCGATCGGCCCGGCGGGTATCTATTCGATAAAGTCGGCGAGCCAAAACATCTCGATACGCGGCCCTCCCTCTTTTCGGCCGGCCGGCCGGTCTTGATCACGCACCATGATCGCCCCGACTGGCTCAAACCCGACCAGTGCTTTATCGCCAGTAATCTCGATTTCGAGCAACTCACCGGCGGAATGGGCTTCAAAACCTATTCCTCGACCGCCCAGTTGATCGCCGGTCTGGACAATAGCAGCGTGGGTTTCGGCGCCGACGTCCGCGTTAAAGTCCATACCCGCATCGTCCAGCCTTTGCTCGATATCACGCTCTTGTTCCTGGGTCTGCCCCTGGTGGTGCGGCGCGAAAGTCACAATGTCTTTCTCGCTATTGGAATGTGCATGGGCATAACCACCGTATTCCTCGTGACTGCAATGAGCCTGCAACAACTCGGATCGATCTCGATGATCAATCCCGCCCTGGCCGCTTGGATGCCCCTGATAATATTCATTCCCCCTGCCGTGAGCCTGGCGCATTCGATGTGGGAATAAAACCGCTTGCGGTTTCGCGCTGCCGTGCACCCTCTGGGTGACCCCCTGCCCGCTGCTCGCGCCCGCTACATGCCGCCTACTTCTTCTTCGGCGCTTTCATGGCCTCTTGCGGCGTGATTACTCCGTCGTTGTTCAAGTCGTATTGGGCAAATTCTTTCGCAGCGGCTTCCGTGTCGCCTTTGACTTTAATGAACTCCGACATGGTTACCATCCCATCCCCGCTGGTATCGGCCGTGATGAACCAACTGGGAATATCCTTCGGCAGCCGCTCGGTCGGCGTCGGCGAATGGAACTTCGATTTGCCCGCATTACCCGCTGCGGCAATATTCGCCCCGGCGCTCGAGGCAACCGCCGCGCCCGCGCTTTGCCTGGGTCCGCTCCCGCTGTCCGCAGCCAGGAATTCAGTTAGTTCGTCTAACGTGATAATGCCGTCGTGATTTTTATCGGCCGCCCTATACTCGGGCTTCATTTCCATCCACTCTTCTTTTTCCAACTGCCCATTGCCGTTTTTGTCGTAATTTTTCATCAAACTTTTGGCGTATTGACGAATTCGATCGTCGAGGGGCGGGGTGGGCGCCGTGGATGTCGAGGTTGAATCGCCGCTTGCCCCGCTCTTTTTTACGCCCGCCGCGGCCGTGGAAATTGGCACGCCGAACCCGGGTACGGGCGTCAGCTTTACCGACGCCACTTCGCCGAAGCCCGGCACCAAAGGCGCACTAGCCGCGTCCCCGGCTTTGGCTTCTTCCGAAGTTTTTTCAGGCGTCGATGGAAGTGCGGACTGCCCATTTTGAATCCTGAATTGATTTGTCATTGCCTCTTGAATCTTGCTTATCGGCATGGGGTATTTCGGCTCTATTCCGGCACCGCGCAAAATGCGGTCCAACATAAAGGCGTTGGGCCCCTGAGCCTCTTCCGGCTCGATTATGCCGTTGTGATTGGTATCAATATTTTGCAGCATGGCTTGAATGCGTTGCATTCGGGCCTGTTGCATGGCCTCAGGCGTCATGCCTCCCATTCCACCCATTGGCCCCATGCCAGCCATACCTCCGCCCATGCCTCCACCCATGCCGCCACCCATTCCACCCATGCCTCTCATACCCCTGCCACCGCCCATTCCTCCGCCCATGCCGCCACCCATGCCACCGTACATTCCTCCACCCATGCCTCCGTACATTCCTCCACCCATGCCTCCACCCATGCCTCGCATGCGTCCCCCACCATATTGGCCGCCGTATCCACCGCCTGGACCGCCTCCTGGTCCCATGTCTTGCGCCGCCGCCATAGGCACAAATATGACTAAAGCAATCAAAACTATAAAACCTATGATTTTTCGCATATTAAAACCTGTGCCGCTTCGCATCCTACCATTGTGAAATTCTATCGATGATGCCGATTCTTGGAAACCAATTTGTCTGTTTAGTTTTCCTTCACCCCCACCGTTTGCAGCATTTATTATACACTCAACGGGAACATTCACCAAATTCATTTCGTATCCAATTACGGATTGCCCAGTTTGTGTTACATTTGGATCGGTTTGCGAAACTTTCAGTTACTCATGGGGTTTACTTAATAAACCCCTAGTTTGTTGTAAGGTTTCGTTTAAACCTCTCATTTTCCCCGTGTCCCAATGCAAAGGAGTTCAGTAATGGCTCGAAAGTATGGTCTTTTAATTTTATGCGGCTTCGTGGCGGCAGCACTGCTGGCCTCGGAAGCCCAAGCCCAACCTGGTGGAGGCCGTGGAGGCCGTGGCGGCCGTGGCGGCGGTGGGCCGGGTGGCATGATGGCCGGTGGCGGTGGTCTTCTGCTCCTCGCACAAAATGCCCAAATCCAAAAGGAATTGGAAGTCGTTGACGATCAAAAAACCAAATTGACCGACCTCGCTGCGGCGCAAAGAACCGCCAGGCAGGATCTAATGAATCTCAGCCAAGAGGAACGTGCACCCAAAATTCAGGCCATGCAGGAAGATACGCTGAAAAAACTCGGCGATATCCTCCTCCCAAAACAGCTTGAAAGACTGAAGCAAATCCAGCTCCAGGTCGAAGGACCCACCGCATTGTCCAACGATGACGTCGTCAAGGCCCTTAACATCACCGACGACCAAAAAGCAAAAATGAAGACTATTAGCGACGAAGCCGCGGCCAAAATGCCGGATGCCTTGGCCAACCTAACCGGTGCGGAACGCGGGACAAAAATGCAGGAATTGAACAAGGAAACTCTCGATAAACTGCTCGCAGTCCTCACCCCGGATCAAGTCGCCAAATTCGATACGATGAAAGGCCCGAAGGTTGATATCGATCTATCGACTCTCATGCGCGGCGGCCGTGGCGGCGCAGGCGGCGGTCGTGGCGGCCGTGGCGGTAGAGGCGGCGGCGGTGGCGGCGGCGGCGGAGCCGGTGGCGGCGCAGGTGGTTAATTTCCACGCCTAAAATCGTAAAATATACCCCGCTTAGGCGGCTATTAGTCCCTTTAATCTTGATATAATGTAAGATGATAACACCGGCCGAGAAGCCTTACGCTTCCCGGCCGGAAATTTGAGAAAGCGTTTTTTAAACTTCTATGTTGGGGCAGCAGTTTAACTGCTACCCCAACATGGCGGTCTCCGGGAAAGCAAGGTTTTTTCAATTGCGGAATGGCGTGTAATGGAAGCCGGCGAAATCCTCTTACGAAAAGGTCTCCTCGACCACCGCCAGTTGCAGCGGTCGCGCGAGGCACAAATCGACGGCACCCGCCTCGATCAGGCCGCCGTGCAATTGGGTTTCTTAAGCGAAGAAAAAGCCCTCCGCGCCTTGGGCGAAGAAGTCGGCATCGAATTCGTCGACCTCACCGAAACCGAAATCGATCTCTCGCTCCTGAAACAATTTCCCCTCCGCTTCATTCACCGCGAAAACCTCTTCCCCATTCGACAGAATAACGGCACCCTCGTCGTCGCCACCAGCGACCCTTTCAATTTGTATCCACTCGACGAACTCAGCGTCGCCACCGGCATGACCGTGGTCCCCATGCTGGCCGGCCGGGCCGAAATCGACAAGCTCATTAAAACCCACCTCGGCGTGGGAAGTGAAACCATCGAGGGCCTGATTGCTCAAACCGACGACCGCATCGAACTACTCGATCAAATCGAAACCGACGGCTCCGAACTCTCGCAAGAGGCACAGGAACCCTCCGTCGTCCGACTGGTCAACGAAATCCTCATCGAAGCCCTCGAATCCAGGGCCAGCGACGTGCACATCGAGTCCATGTCCACGGGCATCCGCGTCCGATACCGCATCGACGGCGTCCTCCACCCCCAGCCCGTCCCCCAGGAAATCAACCGCTTCCAAAATGCCATCATCTCCCGCTTGAAAATCATGTCCCGCCTCAACATCGCCGAACGCCGCCTCCCCCAGGACGGCCGCATTCAGCTTAAGGTCGCCGGACGCGAGGTCGACGTCCGCGTCTCGGTCATCCCCATGATCCACGGCGAAGGAATCGTTATGCGCCTTTTAGACAAAGGCGCCATGGATTTCTCCCTCAGCAAGCTGGGCATGGAAGACGATCTGTTAAAAACTTTCCGCGAACTTATTCGCCTGCCCCACGGCATCATTCTGGTCACCGGGCCGACCGGTTCCGGAAAAACCACCACGCTTTACAGCGCCCTTTTGGAAATCCGCGACGACGAAACGAAAATCATCACCACCGAAGACCCCGTCGAATATCAACTCGACGGCATCAACCAAATTCAAGTCCACACCAAGATCGGCTTGACCTTCGGCAATTCCTTGCGCAGCATTTTGCGCCACGACCCCGATATCGTTCTGGTGGGCGAAGTCCGCGACTTGGAAACCGCCGAAAACGCCATTCAGGCCTCGCTCACCGGGCACCTGGTCTTCAGCACTTTGCACACCAACGACGCGGCAACGGCTTACACCCGCCTCGTCGACATGGGTGTGGAGCCGTTTCTGGTGTCCAGCACCGTCGAAGCGGTCATGGCCCAGCGACTCGTCCGCACCCTTTGCAAACATTGCAAGGAACCTTATCAGCCCAAGCGCGAGGATCTGCCCACAGATTTCCCCTTCGATCAATTGACGCCGGACACGCCGCTTTACCGTCACATCGGATGCCGCACCTGCCGGCACGTGGGATATACCGGCCGGGTGGGCTTGTACGAACTGCTGGTCACCACCCAAAAAATCCGCGAACTCTCCCACCAGGGAGCCAACAGTTGGAGCATCGCCCAAGCCGCCGTTGCGGAAGGCATGCTCAGTTTGCGCCAGGACGGCTGGCGCAAAGTCCTGGCCGGCAAAACCACCGTGGACGAAGTGGCCGGCGTCACAAAAGGAGACATTAAACGTTAAACCTGGTGATTTGCGATTAGTGGTTAAGTGAATATATAATAAATAATGCTTGGCACTGACCACTGACCACTGACCACTGACCACTAATCATGACCGACTTCCAATACATAGCTCGTGACAACGCCGGCCAAAAAATTTCCGGCATGATACAAGCCCCCGGGAGGCGCGAAGCCACCGCGGCCTTGGTCGCCCGCTCCTTGTTTCCCGTCGAAATCGGCGAGTCCGTAAAGTCGATCCAGCCAAAAAAAGTCCGCCGCGTCTCCGGCCAGTTGATCTCCACCACCTTCGCTCAGTTGGCCGACCTGCTCCACTCCGGAGTCCCTCTGCTGCGGTCTCTGGAAGTAATCCAAAAACAGACTTCCCACGCCGGCTTGAATCACATTTTGGACGAAGTTCACCACCAGGTCGAAGAAGGCGCAACCTTGGCCGACGCCATGAACCGCTTCCCCAGGATCTTTAACGACATGGCCATCAGCATGATCCGGGCCGGCGGCGAAGGAGGCTTCCTCGAAGAAGCCCTCACCCGCGTGGCCCAATTCACCGAAGCCCAGGAAGATATGAAAAAACGCACCCTGGGCGCGGTCGCTTATCCCGCCTTTCTCTGCGTGGTGGGCTTTAGCGTGGTTACCGTGCTCATCGTTTTTTTCGTGCCCCAATTCGGCAACCTCTTCGATACCTTGCGCAAAAACGGCGAACTGCCCGCCGTCACCGATTGGCTCCTCTGGCTCAGCGATACCCTGCGCGTTCACGGCTGGTGGATTGTTTTGCTCCTCATCGCCGGCGGCTTGTTCGCCCGGCGCTGGCTCGGTATGCCTAAGGGCCAGATGTGGCGCGATCGCCTGAAATTAAAGCTCCCCCTGGCCGGCCCCATTTTCCAGAGCCTGGCCGTGGCCCGCTTTTGCCGCATCCTCGGCACCATGTTGCGCAACGGCGTGCCCATCCTGCGCTCCCTGGAAATCTCCCGCAACGCCACCGGAAATCGCGTCCTCGGCGATGCCATTGCCGAAGCCACCGAAAATATCTCCGCCGGCCAGTCACTGGCCGATCCCCTCCGCACTAGCGGCCGATTTCCTCCCGCCGTCGTCGAAATGATCGCCGTCGCCGAACAAGCCAATAACCTGGAAAACGTGCTCCTCAACGTGGCCGACTCCCTCGAAAAAACCACCTGGCGCAAACTCGACCTGGCCGTCCGCCTCATCGAGCCCATTCTCTTGCTGATCCTGGCCTCGGCCGTCCTGGTCGTGGTTATCGCCCTGCTCCTGCCCATGATTAGGATGAGTCAAACTGTTTCCTGATATTTTTTACCATTAAAATCCAAAACTATCCGCGATTTCCGGGGTTTTTAATATTAGGGGCTCTAACAAAACTCCCCTCGCCGGGCACCGACCGAAGGTTGGTCGGGAGAGGGGCCGGGGGTGAGGGCTTTGTTGTATATAATCGGAGGTTTTGTTGGAGCCCCTTAGGCGCTTTCCCCCCTATGGACGCAGCCGTATTCGATTTGTTTATCTGTAAAATTTGTTTTATAATGAAACTTATAAATGTTTATCTATGTAGCAGGCACACTCCGTGTGCCGTTGGCTATTTAGCGCATGCACACTCCGTATGCCGTCGCCCGACGGTAGCACGCTCATTTAAGATATAGATGCGAAGTTTCAAAATCACCCGATTTTTTCCGGAGATCAATTTCATGAAACCCTTTCCTTCTCGCCGCGGTCGCGGTTTTACTTTGATCGAAGTTTTAATGGTGCTGGTCATCCTGGTGATCATCGCCTCCTTGGCGGTCAGTTCTTATAGTAACGCCCAAAGGTCCGCCAAAATTAACGCCGCCAAGGCCCAGATCGGCTTGTTTAAAACCCCCCTGTCTATGTATAATATGGATATTGGCATGTATCCAGCCACCAATCAAGGTCTTCAGGCCCTGCGCAGTCCGCCTGCCGATATACCCAACCCGGCGGCATGGCAAGGTCCATATCTGGATTCGGACATCCCTTTGGACCCTTGGCAACGCCCTTACCAATATATTTCTCCCGGCAGATATAACCCCGATTATGACGTGTGGTCCTTGGGGCCGGGCGGCTCCGAACAAACCGCCATCGGCAACTGGGCCCTCGGTCAGTAAATGTATTGTGTGTACCCAATGGCAAAAATCCCGATCAGCGCGATTTATCCCCTCTCCCTTTGGGAGAGGGATAGGGTGAGGGCGATTCCCAAGCAGGGTTCAGGGTTCAGGATTCAGTCCGTATGTAAAGCCGCGACGGGCACCAACCGAAGGTTGGTCGGTCTCGCAAATTCGATTGCAAATTGTCAATTGCAAATTGCAAATTGCAAATTGAATTCATCTAGGGCTGGGCACTTTAGTGCCCAGTGCCAAACCGCAAACGGTTCCGCGCGGAATTCATCCTTCATCCCTCATCCCTCATCCCTCTTCCATCATCATTCCGCTTTCACCCTCGTCGAAGTCCTGCTCACCCTTTGCCTGCTGGTCATCATTAGCGCAATGGCCTGGCCGCAGTTGGAAAAAACTTTCTCCGGCCAACGACTCCGCAAAGCCGCCGATATCGTACGCACTGCGTGGTCCAAAGCCCGAGTCGAAGCCATGCGAACCAGCAGCATTCGGGTTTTCCGTTACGAAATCTCTGGCAACAGGTATCGCATCGACATGCTTTCTACCGACCCTGTCGCTCTCCTGACCGGCTCAACCGCCGATCCCGCGTCGAACAACGCCGCACAAACGGCTAACTCAGATATCGCGACTAATGCCGGATCACCGCAAAACACCGGCGGCCTCAATCCCATGGCGCCTTTCTTCCAACAAATCCTGCCTAAAGATATTGTCTTTGTCTCCAGCCAGACCGGACTGGATCCCACCGCCGCCGCCGCGAGTGCTACTACGCCCGCCACAGCCGACGCATCTTCCCTCGATCCGTCCCTCGCCAACAGCGTCCCTGCCGTCGGCTCAGGCTGGTCCGAACCGATTTTCTTCTATCCCGACGGCACTACTTCCGACTCAAAATTACTGCTTGCCAACAAAGAGGGCCGGACCATTGAATTGTGGCTCCGCGGCATTACCGGTATGGTCAAAATAGGCGACATAACCGCCGGGGGGCAATTACAATGATTATTTTTAAACTGATACGAAATAAGGCGGTTGCCTTCCGTTCAATTTGCAATTTGCAATTTGTAATTTGCAATTTGCAATCAAATAAGCGGGTAGCCCAGGTTCTCGAACCTGGGCGGCTTTGCCGCAAGAGGCTGAAGGGATATCGCAATACCTTGTCAAACCCTCTTGGGATTTCGTCCCACAGGTTCAAGAACCGGTGTTGCCCATTTCCTGGATTTATTCATCCCTCATCCCTCATCCCTCATCCCTCTGCCAAGAAAAACGCCTTTTCCATCCTCGAAGTAATCCTGGCCCTGGCCATCCTTACCGGAGCCATGGCCGTCCTCGGCGAGCTGGGCCGCCTGGGTTTTCAAAACGCCAAGTCCGCACAAGACCTCACCAAAGCCCAAATGCTTTGCGATAGCAAAATGGCCGAATACACCTCGGGCATTACCACGCCCCAGGCGGTTTCGGCCACCCCCTTCGATCCCATCGATCAAGATTCCACCAACTCTACTACATGGATCTATTCCGTCGATGTTCAGCAGATCGATCAGGACGGCCTGGATGCCATCTGCGTGACCGTTACCCAAAATCTTCCAGCCAATCAACATCCCGCGTCCTACTCCATAACCAGGTGGATCGTCGACCCAAGCGCTGGACAATCAACCTCAACCGATTCCACTTCCACCCAATCTTCCACTACCGGAACTACCGGAACTACCGGAACGACCGGAACGGGGAAATAACAATGTGCAATAACATAAATGCCCTAGCGCGGACGACTGCCGCAACCAAATTTTTGAAATTTAAAATTTGCAATTGTCAATTTGCAATAAATAAATCTGCACGCAAAAACCACGCTTTCACCCTCCTGGAAATAATATTGTCCTTGGGCCTGTCCGTACTGGTCCTGATAGCCGTGGGCATGGCTATTAACTTGCATCTCCGCTTGCTCGATTCCGGCCGCACCAAGGTCTCCGAAGCCCAACTTGCCCGGCAAATTCTGCGGAATATCGCCCAAGACTTGCGCAGCGCGGTTCCATACTCCGCCGCCAATTCAAGCGGCAGCTCTTCCGGCAGCTCATCCAGTTCAAGCAGCTCGTCCAGTTCAAGCAGCTCGTCCAGTTCAAGCAGCTCATCCGGCCCCTCCAATGTCTCCCCCGCTTCGTCTCCCTCCCTGCTCACCGCCGCCATTGGCATGAGCCTAACCGGCCAGGCCGGTAAGGGCGGCGGCACAGGTGCGACGGGTGGCAGAACCACCGGCATGGGCGGCGGCACTGGTGCTACGGGCGGCAGAACCACCGGCATGGGCGGCGGCACTGGTGCGACGGGCGGCAAGACCACCGGCATGGGCGGCGGCACTGGTGCGACGGGCGGCAAGACCACCGGCATGGGCGGCGGCACTACTAGTACGGGCAGCAGCACTGGTGCGGGCGCCAAGGCTGCTACGGGCAACAAGACTTCTACGGGCGGCCAAACCGGGACGGGCGGCCAGAATTCTACGGGCGGCCAGTCCAATTCCACCACCGATGGATCAGACACCGCCGACTCCGAGGACCGCACTTCCGATATCGCCGACGCCCCTGTGCAATCCGTTCCCGGACTCTACGGCAATGCCAATCAACTCCAAGTCGATATCAGCCGCCTCCCTCGCGTCGACCAGTACATCGCCATTTCCGACCAGGCCGACAACGGCATTACCAACGCCGACCTGGTGAGCGACGTGAAGAACGTGTCTTATTTCGTCATCAATAATGGCGCATCCTCCCCGGCAGCGCTAAACGGAACCGCCCCTGCAACCGGGCTGGTTCGCCGCGAAATAAGCCGGGCCTCCGGGCTCTACGCCGCTCAGCAAGCCGGACTATCCTCCTCTACCACCGACAATTTAACCCCCCTTGCACCCGAAGTCTTGGAAATCGATTTCCTCTACACCGATGGCACCCAATGGCTCGATACCTGGGATACCGTCTCCTATGGCGGCCTGCCCGTGGCCGTGCAAGTCAGCATCGTCATTGCCCCTCTGAATCCCCTCAACGCAAACGCTCAGCCCAACACATACCGTCTCCTGGTGAGCATCCCCGCCGCCACAATGGCCGCCTCGCAATCATCGTCCTCGACTTCGTCCTCGTCCTCGACTTCTTCCTCGTCCTCGACTTCTACCACTTCGTCCACTCAATAAATCCCTTAATAATGAAAAACATAACCATCCTTTATGACCGTCTTCATGACCGTTGGGGCGACAGTTTAACTGTCGCCCCAACAACGGCTGCCGATTCCTCAATTCGCAATTTGCAATTTGCAATTTGCAATCTAAAACCTCCCTCCCGCCGGGGTTTCGTGCTCGTTCTCGTAGTTATCGTGGTCGCACTGCTGACGCTGGTCTGCTTCACCTTTTCGGAATTGATGCTCACCGAAAGAAAAGCGGCCATCATTGGCGGCCGCCAGGCGCAGGCCTTGGCCGCCGCCGATTCCGGCGTGCAAATGACGCGAATTTTCCTGCTTAAAGATATCGCCACCCAGAACCAGGCCGGCGGATGGTACGACAATGCCTCGCTTTTTTGCGGCTCCACCGTGGTCAACGACACCAATCCCGCCGCCCGCATAAAGGTTACAATCGTGTCGCCCCTGCAGGTAAACGGCATCCCCGGCGCCGGCATCCGCTACGGCCTGGAAAACGAATCCGCCAAGCTGAATATCAATAATATATTGACTTTCGATAAATCATCCAAAAATACATCGTCAGGCGGGACATCCACGGGCGGAACCGCAGGCGCTACTGGAAACAAAGGCGCTGCAGGAACCACAGGCGTTGCAGGAACCACAGGCGCTGCCGGAACCGGAAGCAGCACAGGAACCGGTTCCAGTACCACTTCCAGCTCCGGCGCAACCGGCGCCGCCACGATCTTGATGAACCTCCCCGGCATGACCCAGGATATCGCCGATTGTATTCTCGACTGGATCGATACCGACGATCAGCCCCGCGAATATGGGGCCGAGTCGGATTACTATTCCACCCTCACTCCGCCTTATCTTCCCAAGAACGGCCCGCTTACGACCCTTGACGAATTGCTCCTCGTCAAGGGCGTTACTCCCGCCTTGCTCTTCGGCTCCGACATCAACCGCAACGGCCGCATCGACGTCGATGAACCCACAAATGTGAACATGCCCGGCGTCGACAACTCCGACGGCTCCATGAATCAAGGTTGGTCCCCTTATCTCACCTTGTACAGTAAGGAAAAAAACGTCCAATCAAACGGCCAGCCCAAAATCAATCTCAACGGCAGCGACCTGCAACAACTTAGCACCGATCTCACTTCAGCGCAACTCTCCGATGACCAGGTCCAGTTCATCCTCGCCTATCGCATGTACGGCCCCGATACTACTGCCACCACGCAGGATAACGAAAAAGCTACCACTCAACCCGCTGGCAAGAATCAAAAGGCCGGGTCGTCCGGCGGCACAAAGCTCGATCTTACAAAAGCGGCTACTACCCAGATTAGCTCTCTTCTCGATCTGATCGGCGCACAGGTGAAAATAACAAGCCAAGGGTCGCCTCCAAATCAAACTAAAACAACAACCATCCCATCGCCCTTCACCAATTCGTCCGGCGACATGGCCAGCTATTTGCCCACCCTGATGGACTGCTGCACCGTCAACGCCTCTCAGGACATTGTCGGACGGATAAACATAAATCAGGCCCCCCAGGCCGTGTTGATGACCATACCCGGCATGACCTCCGACATCGTCGATGAGATCATCGCCCGCCGCACCATGGATCCCAAAAACTTAGATACCAGTCATAGTTTCGCCACCTGGCTGCTTTCCGACGGTCTGGTAACGCTCAAGCAAATGAAGGCCCTTGAACAATACGTAACATGTGGGGGTGACGTATACCGCGTCCAGGCTATCGGCTACTTCGACGACGGCGGGGTGGCCGCCCGCATCGAAGTCATACTTGATGCTAGCACTCAGCCCGCGACGGTGTTATTCTGGAGAGATATAAGCCATCTTGGCCGCGGATTTACCCTGGACGAACTAGGCTCCACGTCGACATCCCCTATTTCCCAATAAATCCCGCGCGCCCTTTTGGCCAAAACCAAAATTATTGCAAATTGACAATTGCAAATTGAACAAAGGTGAATATTAAAGTTCCGTGTAAAAGAAGGCATCGTTCTTGTTCAATTTAAAATTTGCAATTTGCAATTTACAATTTGCAATAAAAAAACTCGCAACCCTGGACCCCGACCCCTGTCAAAATGCCCCAACTGCTTGCCCTGGAATGGAACGGTTCTGAAGCGCGTCTGGCGGTGGCCTCCTCGCGGGGCGACCAGGTGCTCATCGAACAAGCCTTTGCCGTCGAATTGCGCCCCCGCGAACCCGGCGCGGATAAATCGGACGTCGATATCGGGGCCCGCCTTGCCGCCGCCCTGGGCGCTCGCGGCCTGGGCCGTTTGGATACCCTGGTTGCCATCGGCCGCACGAACATCGAATTGCGCCAGCTCCTCTTGCCTCCCGCCCCCGACGAAGAATTGCCCGACCTCGTCCGCTTCCAGGCCATGCGCGAGTTCAACGAGTTCGACGAGAAATGGCTCTTGGATTTCATGCCCCTGGGCGACCGCCCCGACGAACCCCGCACCGTCCTGGCCGCCGCCATCGGCCCCGATCTGGTCGAGCAGATTCAACAGACCTGCGAGGCCGCCGGCCTGAAACCGCGTCGCTTGGTGCTCCGGGCATGCGCGGCGGCCGCGCTTTTGGAGCGGGCGGAATCCAAACGCCAGGGCGAATTGCGACTGCTCATCGACCTCCTATCCGACGAAGCCGACCTCACCGTGATGTCCGACGGCCGCGTAATCTTCCTCCGCACTACACGCCTGGGTGGCGATCCGCCACAGCCGCAAGTCCTCATCGGCGAGGTCCGCCGCACCATGGCCGCCGTGCAAAACCAACTCGGCGGCCGAAAAGTCGATTCCATCGTGCTCTGCGGGCAAGCCGCTCAGCAGGCCGAAATGGCCCAACGCATCGAAAAAGACCTGGCCGTGCCCACCGAACTCTTCGACCCCTTCCAGGGCTTGAATCTGAGCCGGGAACTCCGCTCCGCTCCGCCCGAACATCCCGGCCGCTTCGCTCCCTTGATCGGTCTCTTGCTGGCCGAATTAGAGCATACCCCGCACGCCGTCGATTTCCTCCATCCCCGCCGCCGCCTGGAAAAACCCAAAAAGTGGAAACGTTTCATTATCCCAGCCGTCGCCGCCCTGCTCTTGCTCCTGGGTTATATCGTCTTTCAACGCATTGAACGATCCAACCTCGAGTATTATATCAATGACCTTAACAACCAGGTGCTCCTCTTAAAACGCCAAAACGACGATGCCGCCAAACTTCAGAAGATAGTCGATGAAGTCGATAAGTGGAGCGCAACGGATGTTTGCTGGCTCGATGAACTTGAACTCTTATGCCGGAAATTGCCCCAGCCCAGCGATGCCATGCTCACTCAACTCGACCTGGTTCAAGGCTCAATCAAGGGCGGACAGATGACCATGCAAGGCCTCGCCAAAGACTCCCCCATGGTCGGAACAATGGAATTGAACCTCAGCGATCCAAATCATAAGGTTAACGATAAAGGCAATACCGAAGACACAAAGGTCAACCCCTATAAGTGGAGTTTTAACGTCATTTCGATTGTTACTCCGCCTGCACCAGGCGCCGCTAAAACTCCCACAACCCCGAAACGCAGTAAATAGTGCGTTTGAGTAGGGCGGACATTCCTGTCCGCCGCCCAGTAAATGCACGGGAAAAATATTAGGACATTTTTAACATCCGCAGTAGTTGATTCATGACCCTGAATAAACGTGAAAAAATACTGGCCATCGCAATCGCCGTCCTCGCGGTGGTCTTTGCCTTGTATATGGTGTGGCCTTCAGGCGGAGACTCCATGGACATACTGCGCAACAAACGCGATGCATTGGAAAAAGAGAAAGATGATAATCAAAAAAAGGCCATCCTGCTGAAAAAGGATACCGACCGCCTGCCGGCCTTGCTCCGCCGCTCCTTGCCGTCCAACACGGAGGCCGCCAAAAGGGAATATCAAAATTGGCTCCGCAATCTGGCCAAAGATAGATTCACAACCGTGACCTCTCTTAGTTCCGGGGAACAACCGCAAGAAAACTCGTACACCGACACCGACAAAATCCACCGCACTATCTACTGGAAATTTCACTTTACCCTCGACTGCCAGGGCACCCTCGAACAATTGACCCGCTTCCTCTTCGATTTCTATTCCGAGGGTCATTTGCAAAAAATCTGTTCCATCAATATTAAACCGCTGAAAAATCCGCAACTCGATCTGAAGATCGTCGTCGATGCCCTCTCACTGCCCAACTCTAAACAATCCGACCAGCTCTCCAAGGAAAAAAGCAACCGCCTCAAACTCGCCTCTGCCGATCTCTATAATAAAGTTATCGCCAAGCGAGACCCGTTTGTGGCCTACACTCCTCCCAGACCCACTGAGCGGCGCGGAGACGGGCCTCCCCCTCCCGCAAAAATCGATCCCTGGCAATTCAGCTTTCTCACCGGCATTATCGAGGCCGATGGCGTTGCCGAAGCCCTGCTATACGAACGCACCACCGACGAAACCCTAAAAGTCCATGAAGGCGAAGAATTCACCATCGGCAAGGTCAAGGGAAAGGTAAATCGCATCGGCCTGAACGACATCGATATCGAAATCGACGGCAAAACCCATACCGTCAGCCTCGGCAATAGCCTGAAAATGTAATGCCTCGCGTAGGACGATTTTAAAAATCGTCCCACATCCCGTTCACCGCGCCGCGCCGCGCTGCTGTCCGATGCGGTCGGCTATTCGCCGAATGCCCGAATCGTCATCCCGCCCCGCAATCCGCTCCACCTCGTCCAAAACCGCCGGATCGGTCGACGTCGCTAACAGCGCAATCGCCGCCAGCCGCACCTCGGCATCCGCGTCGCGACAAAGCTCCAAAAGCCAAGGCACCGTGTCCACGCCCTGCAAACCCGGCAACTCCCGCACCAACTTCTTCCGCACCGACGGATCAGGATCGTACAACTTGCGGGCCAAATCCAACTGCGCTTCGGTGAAGCCCCGGCCGATCAACTCCGCCTCGGCAGCCTCCGCCCTGGCGTCGTTCTCCGAGTTCAATTCCCTTATCAACTCAACCGCCTCCTCCCCGGCAAGCGAAGCCCGCAATCGGCGATCGCTCGCTCCGTCGGCGACATGCGCCGCAGTGCGGACCGGGGACTGTCCCGATTTTCGTGCCAAAGAAAATGGGACTGTCCCCTTTTGACCATCCATTTCCGCCGCTGCACTATCCGGAATCCGCGACGCTCGCTGCCGCGACCCGTCTTGCCGCCCCAACATCCACGGCTGATTCGCCGCGGCATCGGCCGTTGGCGATTCTTCCTCGCCTGACTCCGCACCCGGTGAGATGAGTTTGCCCGCCGATCCGTCGCCGGATAATGATGTTAGACCGCCCATCTCTTGCCCGCTCGATTCCGGCGATCCGGACCCGGGTAATTCAGCCGCATTGATTAATTCTTCTTTCGCCAACACTGCCGGAAACGGAAGCCCTGCCCCTTTTATCCGCACAAATTCGCCCTTCGCACTCAACCCGACCCGCAAAACTTTCTCACTCGCGGCCAGTAATTCCTCCGTCTTAACTCCCTTGCCCTTTAACGGCCGATCCATAATTCGCAACGCCACGTCCGCGGCGTCTCGTTGCCCCGCGGGATTATAATGATCGACCTGCTCGGCCAGTGCCTCCGCCAACCCCGTCAAACGAGAGACATTTTCACCGACCGAAAGTCCTCGCCATTGTTCCAGTTCCGCAAACAGCTCTCGTTTGGCGGCCTGGGCCACGCACTCTCGCTCCGATCCCAAGGCCGCCGCCAAAATCGCAGTGCCGGCCCTGTCCAATTCGGCAATCCGACGAATCACGTTTTCCACTCCGTCGTCCGGCGCAACGGCAAGTTGCTGCCGCCAGTATGCCGCCGTGATCCGCGGGCCAATTATACTCAGTCCGTAAATCGATGCCCCAGCCCCGATCACCGCCCCAACGGCAATCGCCAGGAGTTTTATTTTTGTCATCACATTCCCTCCATATCGCGCGGCATTGTCCGGATTTCGCCCAGCCTAAACAAGATCAATGCAAGATTAAGAGCCTATCCCAAAAGTCCCCTCTCCCGCCGGGAGATACTTAGGGTCTATCCCAAAAGTCCCCTCTCCCTCCGGGAGAGGGCTAGGGTGAGGGGCATTTGAAACGATCTTTTAGTTTGAAATTCTGTTTTGCGGATAGGCTTTACGCATCCTCTTTGCCACGTCTTCCCCTCTTTCCCTCGTTCCTACGCTCCTACCTGGGAACGCCTCAACAGAAACCTAACGTCAAGGCCCCAAAAGATCACCGCATCATATTTACCCCATCCCCCTCTCTTTCTCAAAATTACAACTCTGCCCCCGGCAAAATTTAACTATCCTAATCCACCGCTACCAACCGAATATTGAGAAGTATCAACTTAGGATAGGGGGACCTTGCATGATTAAACGGTTCGCATCCACGCCCATCTCGGCTGAAGTGAAATGGGTGCCACTGGCGCCTCGCCAGTGTTCGCGTGTGCCACTGCCATCCTGCCGGTGTTTTATAGTAGTGTTAGCGATATGCCTCTGCGCCATTAGCACGGCAAAAGCCCAGTCCGATACATCCAAAACCGTCCGCCCCGATCCTTTTCAAGGTAACAGCGGCGAATCGGCCCGCCTCAGCGCGATCCAGGCATTGCCGCTCGACAAACTCGACGCCACAGGCCGGGCAAAAGTGCATGCAGTGCTGGCAAACATCACCATCTTCCGCCGCCTGCCAGTCCGCGTCATCGATTGCAATCCCGATTTGTATCTGTTCCTCGTCCGCCATCCCGACGTGGTCATTAACATCTGGAACACCCTGAAAATCAGCCAATTGCAGCTTAAGCAGACCGGGCCCGAAACCTTTCGCTTAAATGAAGAATCCGGCGTCACGGCCAATTTAGAATATCTATACAGCAACCACGACATGCACCTGATCTACGCCGAAGGCGTATACGAGGGCTCGACCTTCGGCCGCCAAATCAAGGGCAGCGGCGTCTTCTGCCTGAAATCGGGCTACATCCGCGAAACCGACGGCCGCTATTACGTCACCAGCCGCCTCGATGCCTTCATCTCCGTCGAACCCAGCGCCGTCGAAATCGTCGCCAAGGCCCTCCATCCCCTGCTTGGCTTCACCGCCGATAATAATTTCATCCAAACCATCGCCTTTGTGGGAAGCCTGTCCCGCACCACCGAACAAAACTCCCGCAGCATGCAACGCATGGCTACTCAATTGTTCAACGTCCAGCCCGACGTCCGCGAACAGTTCGCCAAACTCTCCGAAAAGATCTCCGAAAAACCCTCCTCGCAAACCCTCCGCCCCGTCAGCGATCTAAAAGATATAAAAGGCGTCGCCCGCAAAGACGACGATTCCATCCAACGCTGATCCCCGCCTAAACCGCTTGCGCTGCCCGCTTTTGTTCAATTTGCAATTTGCATTTTACAATTTTCAATTTGCAATAAAACCGCTTGCCGTTTCGCAACATATTCTAATACAGCCCCAGCGCTCCCTATTGTTAATTTTGCATTCTTCATTTTACATTCTTCATTTTGCATTATTCTCCATCAACTCCACTCGAACCCCGTCCGGATCATAAACCTCGACAATCCGCTTGCCGTTCTTGCCCACGCGCTGCGCAATAGGCTTCTCGTATTTCGGCCGATACGGACTGCCCTCCAGTTTGGCCTTGGCTTTATCCGCGTCCGGCACGTCCATGCAAAAGTGCGGCCCTGACGTTGCGCCCATCAACTCAAGGTATTCGCCGCGCCCGGGCAGCATCATGTTGAAGCGGGGAATTGCATCATCACTCGACGACGGCCGCCGGGTCTGCTTCAGCCCCAAAATATCCCCGTAAAAATGCTGGGCCGCCGGCATGTCGGAAACCACCACTCCCGCGTGCGAAATGTGCCCCGAAATCCGCGTCTCCGGCATGAACTTTCCCTTGTCCCGCACCGTCCAGCCCTCTGGCGTGTCCTCCGTAAACTCGATCGTGAACCCCTCCGGATCCTTGACCGTAAAGTTTGCGTTTTTGTGCTGCCCATGCCCAACCTTCGCCGGCGTCTTTATCCCCTGCTTCGCCAAATACGCGCGCCAGGCCTCCGCGTCAGCCACTTGAAACGCGACATGATTCAAGCTATTCTCGCCCTGCTTTAACCCGGGAGACACCTGGATGCACTGGTCATCGTTCACCTTAAAAACCACCATGCTCAAAGACCCGTCCTTCGGATTGTTCACCCGGTACTCCTCGGCGAAACCCAGGAAGTCGCGATAAAATGCCACCGTTTTTTCCACGTCGCTCACCCGCACCCCCACGTGCGAAATCCCCAAAATCCCCGGCCGTTCCTCCGCCCCCGCCCGCGCGCCCATAACAAAGCCCCACCCCAAAATCCCCGCCAAAACCGTCTGAAAAATCCCAAAAATCGATCTCATCTTGCCGCTCCTTTCTTATTGATATTGTATCAGATAAAGCATGTCGCATTTAATAGCCGGCGGCTAACAGCCGCCGGTGGGAATTTGCGAGTTTTCCGGTCCGCCAAAGGCGGATTGACCGCCATCTAAAGACATTGTTAATCTGAGACTCAATATCCAGCATTTGACGCCTGCTATATATAATAAGCCCAAAGGGCTTGAATATGATAGCCCCGGTCAACGCCATGATGAGTGGATTGGATAGACGACGGATAGGACCGTTTACGGTCCTTTGCCGCATCGCGGTATTAGGCCCGTCGTTCACGACGGGTAAGGAAGATGCCCCAACATATCGTTCCATGTCAGCCCCGTTTCACGGGGCTCCTGCCCACGCCGCCCCACCGGGCCAACTCTTCCTCCTCTTGTTCAATTTGCATTTTGCATTTTGCAATTCCCAATTTGTAATAAAAAACACACAAAAACGCGATGGGCTAGGATTCAGTATCAAGTCCGGTGCCATGGCCACGTTTGCGTGGCCATACTCATGGTCTGCCTGCACCTCCCACATGCCCACGACGAGCCTGAGCATTGTGCCTCGCCCATCTCTCGCCTGCCCTTCTTTTTCGCCTTGCTCTCTTTCTTGCCGCAAATCTTTACGCCCATTTATGGGCGTTGCCCGCCGCAGGCGGTATTAGCCCCGTCGTTTACGACGGGTAAGGAAGACGCCTCAACATATCATTCTCTGTCAACCCCGTTCAACGGGGCTCCTGCCCACGCCGCCCCAACCGGCCAACGCTTCCTCCTCTTGTTCAATTTGCAATTTGCATTTTGCAATTCCCAATTTGCAATAAAAAACATCACTCAAAATGCGCTCAAATCCAACCAAAAACTCTAAAACCCAAATTTTCCATGGAATTTTCGACCAGGGGAGTATATTGACCTCCCCCAGCTTATTCGTAATAATGACCGGGTACTCATGCATGCTGCTTTTGTTCAAAGTCCCCGCGTGCCTCCAACATTGACTAGCTTGGAAAGGATCAAAAGAAAAACTCTGTCTGGTATTTCTGGAACAGAGAATAGGCTATGCGTCGTTCAGATGCTTTCCTATTTTTTCCTAACAGGAGCAATTCACCATGATCCGAATCAAATTGACTTTTTTGTGCTTGGTGCTTGTCGCACTCTCAGCGAATGTGCAAGCCGCTGTTGTTACGTGGACGGGTACTACCGGCGATTACAACGTTGGTACAAATTGGAGTTCGACCCCTAATCCGCCTGCAACGGGCGATACCGCCGTTATTTGGAACACCGGCACGGCGACAATTAGCGCCAGCCCCAGCGGCACTTTAGCCAATTTTTACGTCGGCGACAGTGGAGGCAACGGCACGGTAGCCCAATCCGCCGGGTCATTCACTATTTCCGGAGGCTTGACCATAGGGCGGAGTGATACTATCCCCGGTGCCGTGGGCGTCTACAATCTTTCTGGCGGCAAACTTTCATTGGGAAGTTCGACGGATAGCTATTTCTTGGTCGGCGACGGCCTCACGTCTGGAACAGGAACACTGAACATAAGCGGCACCGGCTGGCTCGACATAGTGGCCGGTGAGGTCTTTATCGGCGGCCTCACAAACACGTACACCAGCTCGACAGGCGCGGGGTCAGGCGGCAACGGCACATTGACGATGTCGGGAAGTGGCACAATAACGATGACCACCTCCCGGAGTAGCTACGGTTATTTTTACGTAGGCCGCGACGGCGCTACAGGCACTATGACAATGTCCGAACACGCCAGTATTGTGAAGCAAGATATGAACAACCCCATTGTCGTGGGCGGCGGCTATGGCGGCGCCGGCGGCGCGGGCGGCGCGGGGACATTGACCATGTCCGGTAATTCCTCAATTACTTTAGGTACATCTTCCAGTACCATTACTTATGGAGAATTTTGGATCGGTCAGGGCATAGGATCCACGGGTACTGCCACAATAAGCGACAGTGCGAGCATCACTCTCAATAATTATTTCTGCGTGGGCCGCGATGGCGGCACCGGTACCTTTACCATGAACGGCGGCACCGTGAATGAAAGCGGCGCCGGCTTTTGCGTTGTCGGGTCCGTCGGCGCCGCAACAGGCACCGTGATTCAAAACGCCGGCATGTATTACGATACCAACGGCATGGTACTCGGTGAAGGAACAAGTACAGGCCAATGGCATCTCAACGGCGGATTGGTGCAGGCCTCCTACATTACGTCAGGAACAGTGACGATTGCCAACGGCACCGGCACTTTTTATTTTAACGGTGGCACCTTCCAAGCCACCGCCTCTGCCCATGGCTCCACTAACACAACCGCTTTTACGCAGGTTAGGGGCAGCACGGCGACGTTGACTATGTATGTGCAATCCGGCGGAGCAAAGATTGATACCAATAACCATGACATCACCTTTACTGCCGCATTACAGGAAGATACTGTTACCCCTTCCCTGGGTGGCGGCTTGACAAAACTCGGAGATGGCACCTTGAATCTCACGAACCTGAATACCTACACCGGTCCCATCTCGGTTAACAAAGGCACGCTGTTGTTGAATTACAATTTCACGCAGGGCGGGGCCGTCACAACCGTTGCGACTGGTGCAACGCTAGGCGGTAATTGCGTGCTACGGGGCGTTACGGTGAATACGGGCGGAAGCCTATCCCCAGGCAAGAATAACTCGGGCACAGGCTCTTATCCCGACATCGGCACCATGACACTGACTGGTCTGACCATAGACAGTGCCAATTTGAATTTCTGGGTCCATGGGCCTGGCTTTGGGAATGGTTCTCTCATCGACGTGTCCGCAGGTACTTTGACTGTATCCGCCAGTAGCGGTAAAAACCTGTTCTTCATTAACACAGAACTTGCAACCGGCGAAACACTGGCGGTGGGTGATTATCCACTCATCAGGTGCCTTAACATACCAGGCATCATAGACCAAGCGAGCCTTAAAACCATTTTCGACCTGCCCAACCCATATCTCGGCCCATACGACGCGGATATAAATATTGAGGCTGATCCTACTCCTGGATCTCTAGGTAAACTTATTTACCTGAAACTGACGGAATCGAAGAATGAATGGAAAGGCGCTAGTGGCGGAAATTACAATAACCTCAATAACTGGGTCACGAGCATCCCCAATGGAATAGGGCAGAAGGCCATGTTTGCAGGCCTCGGAACCCCGCCCTCGGTTGTACTCGACATGAGCCCCACGGTGGGCCTGATCGTTTTCAACAATGCATCCTCCTACACCATTTCCACTTCCACCGCTAATAAATTTATCTTGAATGCCGGTGCAAACGTGTCGGCCGAAGTCAACGATCTCATGGGAAGCCACGAAATTGCGGTGAACTTGACCATGAACAAAGAAACGCTATTCGCCGTGACCAGGGCGGAAGATACATTGAAAGTGAGCGGAATTGTCGGCGGCGTCGGTGCTACCACGACCGTCACCAAGAGTGGCCGGGGTACATTGTGGTTTTCCGCCGATAACATCTACGTAGGGGCCACCACTGTAACCGGCGGTACGCTCCAGCTTGATGGCACTAACGCTTATACCGGCGCAACAACGGTGACTAACGCCACGTTGATCGCGAAAATCATCGCCAACGCCGGCTCGGCAAGTTCAATTGGCGCCCCCACGAGCACTGATCCATCCTACTTGGTGCTCGACAACGCCACGTTCCAATATAGCGGTGCAGCAGACGCCAGCACCAATCGTGGTATCACCGTGGCCGATAGTGTCACGATCGATTCCGCGAAAAATCTCGCCTTCACTGGAGGGTTATTATTAAGCACCAATCTAGATGTGACTCTAACCACGCCTGATGCCGGCACAATCACTCTCAGCGGACCGATCACGAATGGCGAGACGCCGCCTGTTTTTTATAAAACTGGTGTGGGCACGCTCAAGTTCACCGCTAACTCAGGAGTGACAAGCACACTCGCCCAGGGACTATATCAGCCCTGCTTTGTCGTTCAAAACGGCAGCGTGATTATCGCAGGCACTGACAACACCACGCAGTATAACGTTATAGGCGGCGAGCTCAGCGTGGGCTCGGCTGCAAGCACCTGGCCAGTAAGCACTAGTCCGGCCCGCCTGACAATTCAAGGCGGCACTCTGAACATCCGAACGTGGTTATCCGTTGGCAGAGGCGATACTTTTGACTCTACCGTGACCATGACCAGTGGCGTGATCAATTGTGCGAACATCTTGATGGGTGATGATGGCGGAGTGTCCGGCTATACCGGCAAACAGTTTATGAACCTGAGCGGAAATGCCGTGGTGAATTCGACTAGCGTAGGCACGACAGATACCAATTATGTCGGCGAATCCTCAGGCAGTACTGCCACGTTGAACATCTCCGATACCGCGCAACTGAATACCAGTACTTACTTGATCGTGGGTCGCAACTCCGGTGCCACGGGCAACGTAATCCAAACCGGCGGCACGGTAACTACTGCTACCGACCTTCGCATAGGCCAAAGCGGCACCGGCACCTATAATCTGAGCGGCACAGGGAAACTGTCCACGGGTTATGAGTATATCGGCTACTCCGGCACAGGCACGTTCACACAGACCGGCGGAACAAATACAATCTCATCGTCTCTCCTTCTTGGCTACAATTCCGGCTCCAACGGCACATATAATCTAAATGGAGGGACGCTTATTCTGAAATCGCTTAGCCAAGGCTCCGGTACTGCCGCGTTTAACTTTGGCGGGGGAACGCTCCAGGCAAGCGGCAATTCTACTGCCACGCTGCCAATGACGCTGACCGGCGACGGCGGCAATGCGAACATCGACACAGCAGGCTACGCGGTCACGCTTTCCGGCGTTCTTTCCGGCTTGGGCGGGCTGAATAAACTCGGCTCAGGCACGCTTACAATTAGCAACACAGCAACTTATAGCGGCAATACTACCGTGAATACCGGCACGCTGCAACTAGCCGGGCCTTTTGTCAACAACATAATCTCCTCTCCCACTATCAGCGTCAACAGCGGGGCGACCCTCGACGTTACCGGATTGAGCGGCGGGTGGATCTCCCTGGCCAGCGGTCAGACGCTTGCTGGCAGCGGAACGGTAGCAGGCGGCGTGGTCGCAGCCAACGGCTCGCACGTCGCGCCCGGCATTGGCACGCTCACTGTGGGCTCGCTGAATATGGCCAGCGGCAGCATCTACGACTACCAGTTCAACAGCACGCCTGCCAATGGCCTGATTAACGTCGGCGGTAATCTAACCATCTACGGCGGCGGCTTCAATCTATATAATCAAGGTAGCATGACGCCTTTCGCCCAGACCGGAACCTACAAAATGCTTCAATACTCCGGAACGATCGGCGGTGTCGGTGCTTCTGCCCTGTCTGTGCTCAATCCGTTGCCCGGTACGGCTTATACGTTCAATACATCTGTGGCCCACGAAGTAGACCTGAACATTCAGCCGAATCCCGCCAAATGTTCGTATACTCCCTCGCCCCTTGTATGTGTTCCAGGAGCGACTGATCGACTTGCTGAGTGGAACGGCACGAGTTGGGTGCCTATCGGGGAAGGGAGTATTTCGGGTAATGTCCACGTTCTGGTTCACGGCTGGGCGCCCTTAGAAGGTGGCTGGGTCAGCAGCAACGGTAACTCCAACGCGCGCATCTGGAATGATCCAGACGCCGGAGTTTTCGATGTTTTTACAAATCTGGCCAAAGCGATTAGCGCGCCGGGGCAGACCGTTTTGGCGTACAGTTGGATAGATAAGTCCGCAGTGATCGGACCGTGGCAATCGGAGGCCAACGCCACCGATCCGAGTCCGACAGGGGTAAGCTCTATTCTCGCTCAACAAATTGAGGCCGCCGCTGGAGCAAATACGGTCAATTTGCAACTCATCGGGCATAGCGACGGCGCGAAAGTGGCCACTATAGCGGCGACGCAGCTCGAAGAATCGCCTGCCATTCACGTTGATCAGCTAACCCTCCTGGACTCACCGGAGGCAACGCCTTTCGGCATAGCGGCGAACAGTCTTGGCGTTGAATTAGGTAAACTGGCCACAGCAGCGGGTTCCAAAACAGTTTTCGTCGACAATTATATTAGTAAATACGGACATTCTTATTCAGGTACGGCTAGCGTGAATGTCGTCAACGTCAATCTGGATCCATTCCCAACCGATTCTACGAGTGCTCACGGTTATCCCATTGGGTGGTACGCTAAGTCAGCCCTCCAGCCAACTCCTCACGCCTACAACGTCGGCATCGATTGGTCGCCCCTCACCGAAAATGTTGGTCAGTCGCTCTCAAGCCCCCAGTGGTCCCAACAATGGAAAGATGTTCTCGGGGGTCCGGATTACAGCAAAGAACTGAACCTTGTGCCGGGGACGAATCCGCCACCACTCCCACTGACGTTCGCAAGGCTATTGAGCGATCTGACGACGCTCGGCACCACTTATGGTGTCACTGGTATTCCGAACGGGCACGACTTCAAGAAGGACAGCCCTCAGTATTGGGATTCTACGTTTACGGCGAGCAACTCCGACGTGGCCCTCCAGTTCAACTATCAATTCATTCAACCGGGACAGGGAGACCAGTTAGCCGTTTGGATTGACAACGAATTGCGGTTCGTGGCGACAGGTGAACTTCTGGGAACAGTAGAGCAGGTTGGTTACTTCGACATCAGTGATCTGACACCGGGCACGCATGTGATGACATTCGCGCTCCAAGATTACGGGAGCGCCCCTGCCGAGTTTACCGTTACAAACCTTAAGATGATTTTAACCCCCTTTGACTGGCTGAGTGGCAATACATCCGCCTCGACCGACTGGAATGTTGCTGCAAACTGGAACCCCAATAAATCAGTCCCAAATGGACCGGGAACGAAGGTGACTTTTGGCTCTCAGGCAGCCGCCAACAACGTAGTCGATATGATCTCGCAAGGGCAAACGGTGGGGAATATAACTTTTTCCGCAAACACCAGCACCACTATTCAAAGCACCGGCGGATTCGCCCTCACCTTGGACAACAATGGCAGCGTTTCTACCATTGATGTGGATGGCAGCCACACGATTTCCGCCCAAGTGGTTCTTAACAACGATGCCATAATTAGCGGCACTGGTACACTCAATTTATCTGGCGGTATTACTGGTCCTCATGACCTGGAGGTTGCCAACAACCTTACCGCCACAAGTATTCAAGTGGATACTCTCACCATCGATACTGGGGCAACGGTGACCATTGCCGCTATCCCCAGCGGACCGCTAGGCAACCCAATCTCCCCCGCTCCCGAACCCTCCGCTCTCGTCCTCCTCTCCATTGCATTTATCCTGGCAATATCCACTTGGGCAAAAAAACAAAAGTCCTGAATCCCCAAACCATCCTTCATCTTTCATCCTTCATCCTTCATCTCTCATCCTTAATCCCTCATTCTCTCCGCGTCCTCTGCGCCCTCTGCGGTATATCCTTCCGTCCTCCAGCCTCCAGCTTTTCCTGTGCCATCTCTGGGCATAGCCTGGCCAACAATCGCCCTTTTTCATGAAAATCCATTCCAGCCAAAAACCACCAAAAATGCCCAAAAATACCAAAACTGCTCGAATATGAATTTTCCCGCTCGCAACTTTTTCTAGGTGTAAATACCCCAATCGCTATCCGCATCTCTTTATCCCCCAATCACTTCCAAATTCATCGCTGAGAATGATTCTCAATAAGCTTTTTCACCAATAATTCACTTTAAAAAATTCCCTGTCCAAAAACTCCAACTCCTTATCCCGTAACTCATTTGCGCGCACCGTCCCCCGCAAAACTCAAAACATTTTTTTCTACTACTTAAGAGTGCCCCAAATCGTCGCCCCAACCCCTTATTTTCCAACCCCTTGCACCGCCCCATTTTGGCCAAGAATTCATTTTCTCTCGAATCCGCCAAAAATCCCATTTCCCCCGACAAAAAACTCCCCTTTCTTTTACATCAAGTCCTGAACCCTCGAGCCAGACAAGAATGTCCTGCCCCCTGAACCCTGAACCCCGAACCCTTATCCCAGCCCAAACACCTCCACCGCCAAATCCTTCACCCGTTTCAAATCCAACTTGCCGGTCCCCAAAACGGGAATCGCTTCCACGCGGCGGAAATCTTCGGGCGAGGGAATCCACAGCGGCGGCAGGCCCGTCTCCGGCAGTTTGCGGCAAATCTCCTCGGGCTTTTGCCCCAAGTCGGTGTGCAAAACCACCAACCTTTCACCCCGCTTGGCGTCCGGCACCGACGTGACCACGGCCCGCAGGTCTTCTTCGTCGATCTTCAACAACTGGTTGATGGCCTCTTCCACGCGAATATGCGGCACCATCTCGCCGCCGATCTTCGAGAACCGGCTCACCCGACCGGTTACTTTAATAAATCCCTCTTCGTCGATCTCTGCCACGTCGCCCGTTATGTACCAGCCGTCGCGGATCACCTCGGCCGTCAGATCGGGCCGGGCCAGGTAGCCTTTCATCACGTTCGGGCCTTTTACCAGCAGCATGCCCGTGCGACCGGGCCCAAGATCTTCGCCCGTGTCCAGGTCAATCACCTTGGCCGCGATGCCCGGTAAGGGCCTGCCTACCGTGCCTTCCTTCACGCCTTCGAGTTTGCTGGTCCGGCCGCGGCCCGGCGGAATATTGCCGGCCACCACCGGTGAAAGTTCGGTCGCTCCGTAGCCTTCCATGGGCCGGACCTTGAATTTCGCCTCGAATGCGTCGGCCAGTTCGATGGGCAGTTTTTCCGCCCCGGCAAACACCACTTCCAAAGTCTTGAAATTCTCCGCTTCGCAGCGGCGTTGATAAGCGCGGACAAAGGTAGGCGTGGCGATCATGATCGTCGCCCCGTGCCGCTGGCAGAGTTTTCCCACCTCCCGCGCCTCCAAGGGCGTGAAATGATAGATCCCCTTGGGCGCCAATGTCAAAACTGTCCATAGCGTAACGGTATAGCCGAACGAATGAAAAAACGGCAAAATGCCCAAAAGCACGTCGCTGTCGCGCAGCCGGATGATGGCGTCGATCGCCTCCACGTTCGAGCCCACGTTCTCTTGCGTCAGCATTACGCCCTTGGGCCGGCCGGTCGAACCGGAGGTGAAAACCACCGTCAGCAAATCGTCGGGCTTCACTCGGGTCAGGCCCAATTGGCGTTCCAGCAAAAAAACCGGCGTCAACCACGCCTCGGCCGCAGAAATAATCTTGTCGAAGGTTGTGATCTTTTCCGCAAAATCCTCCAGCGGTACGAACTGGGCGTCAATTTTAAAATCGAACTTCTCCAACATCCGCCGACTGGTAAGCACGTGGCGAATTCCGCACTGTTTAACGCAGGAGTTCATCACCTCGGAAGTGACAGTGTAATTCAGATTCACGGCAATGCGGCGATCGATGGCCAGGGCGGCGTTTGTAACCATGGCCCCCACCGAAGGCGGCAGCAAAACGCCCACGAATTGCTCGCCGGGCGCAAGCACGTGCCTGCCCAACAGGCGGCGGAGCGCCAGCGTGCGGGTAAGCAGCCCCGCCCCGCTGAGTTCCGCGCCGGTCGAGTCGGCCGCCTTGGCCTTTCTCATGTGCCGGCGGCACATCCGCAGAAATTTTCGCGGCAAGATCATTTTAAAGTTGTCGGTTTTCAGTTGTCGGTTTTCAGTTATAATCGCGAAACCGCAAGCGGTTTTCCTTCGGAATTCATCATTCAGCATTCTGCATTTTGGAGAGTTCCACCACTGCCTGGCGGATTTGATCGATATCGGCGGGATGATAAATGGGTCTGCCGAAGCGGATTGTCACCGGATATCGCCATTTTTTAGGCAGTTTCCAGAAGGCTTTGCCGCCTTCAAAACTGAAAATGCTGCCCCACATGCCCTCGACATACACCGGAATGACCGGCAGGTCGGTGCCTTCGATAATCCTCATCAGGCCGGGCTGGAAGGGCTGCATTTCGCCGGTGCGGGTAATGCCGCCTTCGGGAAAAACGCAAACCAATTCGCCGCCAAGCAATGCCTCGCGGGCGGTGCGCAACGATTGGACTATCGATTTCCGCCCGGGATGAATGAGAATCACTCGCCCCAAACGCCCGAACCAGCGGAGCCACGGGGTCTCGAAATAATCGGCAAAAACCAGCATCCGCGGGTGGCGCGGACAGGCCAGGCCCACCAGCAGGCCGTCGGCGTAACTGACGTGGTTGGGCGTGATCAGGGCGCCGGTGGCCGGAATGTTTTCCAACCCCTCGATTCGCGTCCGGTACATCAACCGCCATAATGCCACTGCAATCATTCGCGTGGTATCGTAAGCCGTGTAGCGGATTAAGATTAGGACCAAGGGCAGCAATAAAACTCCCATAAGCAGGAAAATGGCCCGGCTGGATAATCCCAATACGCTGACCATCAAAATATATACGGCCGCAGCCGCCAGAGTGCCCGAAAAAGTCATAAAATTTATAGCGGCGAAAATGGAGCCGCGAGTTTTTTCAGGGCTGTGATATTGCAGATATGCCTGTAACGGCACGTCGTACAATCCGCCCGAAAATCCCAGGATAAACAGGATTACGGCGGTGGCGAAATAGCCCAAGGAAAGCGGGGATCCATTGCAAGCGGGCACAAAGAATAGAAGGATATGGCTAATTGCCAAGCCGGCAGCCCCCAGCGGCACCAGCGACAAAATTATTCTGCGCCGTGAAATAAAGCCGGCCAAAACATTGCCCGCCCCCACGCCCACGGCGAGAACGCCCAATAGCACGCTGATAAATATTTTATTGTTTTCCGCCAGATTCAGATGGATGGCGCCGTAGTTGTTGACGTTGAGCTGGCATAATCCGCCCAGCGACCAGAACAGCGTGCTGGCACAAGCGGCCAGGAAGAGCGCTCGAATGGCCGTTAAAGTGCGGAAATCGCGGCATGTTTCGCCGGCGAAGTTCAGCGGAAATTTTCGCGACGGACTGGCAATCGCAAGCCGCCGGATCGGCAGGCTGGTCATCAGTCCGGTCACGGCCACGCCGACAATGGTCGCGGCCCATAACCACCAATGGGTTTGGCCGGATGGCACCGTCTTGTCGTATAAGTATCCGGCAGTTACGTTGCCCAGCACGATGGCCATGATTGTAGTCATGCCGACCAGGCCGTTGGCGGCGGAGAGGCGGTCCGAGCGGACGATTTCCGGGATCGAACCGTACTTTGACGGACCGAATATAGCGCTATGGCCGCCCATCAAAAACAGCGTGAAAAACATAAGCCACACGTTGCCGTGGAGGATCACCGCTACGCCCAGAAGCATGAGGATCACTTCGGCGACCTTGCACGCGACTATCACATTGCGTTTACTGAAACGGTCGGCAAAATATCCGGCGGGCGCAGCCAACAAGATAAAGGGCAATACAAGCATCGCCAATCCCCCCGAAACCGCGATATCCTTGTAGGTCTCGGCCGGAAGGTTGGGATTGATCCAAGACACCAACCAACGGAAGATCGGGTCATGCACCGCATAGTCGCTGCCGATCCAGGCTACAAGCCAGCGAAAGATGTTGTCGTTGGTGGCACCGAGAAATTGGGTGATCAAAAGCCCCAGGAAACTGGGCGAAAGCAGTCTCTCGCGATCGGCCTCGGCAGGAAGATCGGGCGTCCGGTCAGCGGTGGATGCGGGTGATAGTTGAGAATCCATCGGAATCGCATGGGCAAAGGGCGTTTGTCCGGGTTTCCCGGCGGACGATTCAGCAGTACAAGTTGTAACGGATTCAGCACTCATTGTCACGATGGTTTTTGAATGTATATTGATTGTCAGATAAGTAATGCCGCATTTTTTCGTCGGAGCCGGGCCGTGTCGGCCCGGAAGTGCCGGGGCAACACGCCCCGGCTCTGATTTTTTTCCACGACATTCTATTTCTGAGACTCAATAGCCCCGGCACTAGGGCCGGAATAAAATAGCCCATCACGCGCGGCACAAGTGCCGCGGCCAAACGCCTTGATGGGCGTCCCTAATGTCATTAGGCGATGTTTTGACCCCCATGTAACGTCCGATTTCAGATGCTTTCAGAACTTCCATAATAGCAGCGCGGCGTAGTCCAAGTCGTTGGGCCGCGCCGTGCCGGGCGAACTCACCCCGCCAGGCTGTTGAGTCGGAATTCGGTAAAATCCGTTTCATTGGGCATGTAGTCCACAGTGGCCACGAGTTTCTGGCGGTAGCTAACCCGGCGTTCGTAATCAATGCCCACGATCATTTCCGGGGTATAATAATGGTCCTTTGGGCCGCCGATTTCATGCGAAAAACCGCTTCCAAAACGCGTCTTAAACGAGGCCTGTCTGGTTCTAAACCACCAATAACCCACGCCGGCATGGGCGGTGATGCGGAAATTAAAATCTTGAAATTCGTCGTATTCGCCTATAGTTTCTACAAACAAACTCCAAGGCGTTTCCAGGATCAGCCGTTCATACCTGGCTTCGGAAAACAGCCAATTAGCCGTGTTCTTTGTATTAGTCGTGCGACGGTTATAGTCCAGGTCCAGATACAGCAGATGAAGTTCCGTTCTTCGTTTAGCGTTGAATCCCGCGTGCAGATTCATGGACTGGTTGTTGCCTTCCGCTCCGTCCAGTCCGAGCGTGAAAGAGCCTTCCCATAGTTTTATTGGCTTTTCTTCTCCATCCTCCTCGATAATACTAGGTTCTTCCTGTTGAGGTTTTTTTAGGGCCGGGGTTTGCAGGTCCTGATCCAATAAAAAATCATGAAATTGTGGTTTCGACACCCAATCGGCCGGAGGTTGTGCGTTTCCCACCGGCGGCAACCGCTCGACATCCCCAGCATGAACCGCCGGCGCTGCAGGCGGCCCGCTCGCTGGTCCAGTATCTGACCCCACGGTGCATACACTCATTCCGATAAATAGACTCAAAACTGATCCAACCAAGATGCCGTCCTCAGCGCGCGGAATTTCCACATTTTTTTATTGAGCCGAGAACGGTAGCAGAATCAGATCGGCAAGACAAGGGCGAGTTGCCACTAAATAGGTGGCATCATGGATAGAATGATGATGTACTACTTATTATGTATACATGATAACCGTATGACGGGGACATTCCCAAGCTTTCCCAGCTTCGATAGACTGACATTATTGTTTAAACTCATCTTGGCTGCTTGGCTATCGAGGTTATTGCATGAGCGACGTTGTGACATTGGTCTTAGGAGGCGGACAAGGTACGCGGCTTTATCCGCTCACGAAATACCGTTCCAAGCCGGCGGTTCCAGTGGCGGGCAAGTATCGCTTAATAGACATTCCCTTGTCGAATTGCATCAACAGCGGTTTGAATCGTTGTTACGTGATCACCCAGTTCAATTCCGTCAGTTTGCACCGCCATATCCGCAGCACGTACAATTTCGACGTTTTCCACGGCGGGTTTGTGGAAATTTTGGCGGCCCAACAAACCCTCGATAACGCCAACTGGTACCAGGGAACCGCCGATGCCGTGCGGCAGAATCTCCGCTACGCCGAAGAGCCGGGCATAAATAAAGTCTTGATTCTTTCCGGCGATCAGCTTTATCGCATCGACTTTCGGCACATGATTGCCGCCCACGAACAGTCCGGCGCCGATGTAACCATCGCGGCCGTGCCGGTCCGCGAAGAAGCCGCTTCGGAACTGGGAATCATGCGCGCGGACGAAACGGGCCGGGTGGTGGGCTTCCTGGAAAAACCGAAAACCAAACACGATTGCGATCTGGTCCGCACCGACCCCAAATGGATCGACGCCCAAGGTTTCCAGAGCCGCGGCCGCGATCTGCTGGCAAACATGGGAATCTACCTATTCAATCGGCAAGCTCTCATGGACGTGCTCGACAAGACCAACTACCGCGACTTCGGCAAAGAAGTGTTTCCCGCCTCGATTCGCTCGCGCAAGGTGCGGGTTTATCTTTTCGACGGTTATTGGGAAGACATCGGAACTATCAAATCGTTTTACGAGGCTAACCTCGCCCTGGCGGCCGCCGATGCCTCGTTCGATTTATTATCGCAGAGCACGCCGATTTATTCCCGGGCAAGATTTCTCCCTCCCATGCGCGTCGAGGGGGCCACTATCAAAGACAGCCTGATCGCCGAAGGCTCGCGGATCGAACAAGGAGCAGTGATCGAGAACAGCATCATCGGATTGAGGTGCTTGATCGGCCGCGACGTGATAATCCGCAATTCCGTGGTGATGGGCAACGATTTCTACGAACTGCCCCGCGACATAGCCCTGCACAAATCGAACGGTCTGCCGCCCTTGGGCGTCGGCCCGGGAACGCATATCGAGGGCGCAATCATCGATAAAAACTGCCGCATCGGCCGCAACGCGCGCATCATCAATGATAAAGGACTGGAAGACACCGTTGAAACCCAATACGGCGTGATCCGCGACGGCATCGTGGTCGTCCCCAAGGGCACCACATTGCCCGATCATTGGTCGCAGGAATAAGGGGCAGTGACGTAAATGGGGTAACACCGGTTCTTGAACCGGTGGGACGGAGTCCCAAGAGGCTATGGCAAGGGTTTGACAAAAAATAGACGAATTATTGTCGCCGTTACTAAATAATGGAAAGAGTTCTCAACAATCTCTTGCGGCAGAGCAGCACCGGTTCAAGAACCGGTGCTGCCATATTTGCTGACCCGCTCCAATTGCCAATAAAGATCGTCGAGATTAAGCGGCTTTGAAAGCACGGCCGCCGCTCCGGCCGAAATGGCGCGGCGCTCGTCTTCGATGCGTGGAAAATCCAGCAAAACGATAACCGGCGTGCGCCCGAGGGCATTGGTCAGGCTGCGGAGTTGCTCAAGTTCTTCGCCGCGCAGATCGGAACCGTCGAAAATCGCCGCCACTGCGCCTTCGGCGTGCGTGTAATGGGGCGGACGCAACCAGGCAGTTGAATACCCGCACGTCCGGCAGGCCTCAGATAACCAATCTCCCATTGCAAACCCGCCGGCGTGGATGGCGACAAGTCCATGGCCGCGCGGCGGCGCTTGTGCCGCGCTTACCAGCAAGCGTTCCTCTTCGGTGGCCGTTACCGGCAGACCCCAGCTCGGGCATTGGCTCTGAATTAAGCGGCGCAACTCTCGCTCGGCCCGCGCGCGCCACTGATGCCAATAAATGCGGATGGCGGCGGGAAACGGTTGGCCGCTGCGTGTTTCACCCTCGCACCAACTTCCCAGCAGTCCTAGAATCCGGCTAAGCGGCGCAAGCCGCCGCAAACGGTCTATATCCTGATGCGAAAATTGCCGGGGAAACGCCTGGGCGATTACGATTACATCGGCAGTGATCTCGCCCGTTTCCAAAACTACAATCGCCCGCTCCACGTCATTGATGCGGCTTACCCGGCCCAAGGACTCCAAAGTCGATCGGAAATCGCAAAATTCCGGGCGATCGGTTTCGCCTAAAAGCAGGATTGTGATTTCGGGCATTGTGCTGTTATTTATCTTCCGTAGCGAGGCCTTCGATGCGCGATCGGAGTTGTTCCATTTGAGTTTTTTGCGTGGACGGATCAGCCTCGGGATCGACCGGGATCGGACCGCCAAGCATGGCGGATAGTTGACGGGCGGCCTGGCGGCGCGTGGCTGCCTCGGATCTGCCCAGCAAAATAAGCCAGACCGAGGGATCGCCTGCCAGCCAAGAGGCCACCTGCTCCGGCGAGTCGTCGCCGAGCCTTTCGCTTAGGGTTTCTATAATTCGGCGAACGCGGAATTGTTGTTCGGCGTCGAGCCGGCTGAAATCGAGTTGCTGCAAATAGTTCAGCACGGCCGGGTCGGCCGCGCGGATCGCCCGATCGGCCGCCTGACGCTTGGCAAAGCTCTCGTCGCCCAATTGCTCGACCAGCTCAGCCCAATGCTTTTGATCCACTGTTTCATTATGGCCCGCCCTGCGAAGCAATTCAATTTCCAAAGACGCGGCCGACTCGGACAATTTCCAGTTGGGATGCAGCAGTTCTAATAGCGGCGCCAGATACTGCTTGGTCTCGGCGGGATAAGCTAAAAACAAATGCCAAAGGTCTGGAGCGCTATAAATCCGCTGCTTGCCTTCCGGACCGACTTTGAGCGCGGTTTTTGCCTGCAATGGCTGATAAAATTCCACCGGAACCTGCGGATCATCCCCTTTGCCGCTATACCGAATGCGAACTTTCGAGACGTTGGAAACCTCGATCGATAGTTGCTGCTTGCCGTTCGACCAATTGTAGGACAATACCGCGTCGCGGTCGTCCGATTGGATGGAAAGCGAGTCTTGCTGCTTGTCGAAGTTGTTGGCGGTTTGATAATTGTTTACGCGCGAACAGTCGAGCGACACGCGCCCCGCAATGACGCGGAACTGAACCAACCCGGTGCGAACCACCTGGTTCAAATTCTGCATGGTTTTAAGGTCTTGCGCCCCGGCCGCCGCGGCCCAAGCCGTAATCACGACCACCAATACGTCTCTTATTCTGTAATACATCGCGCTAGCGCCGGAAAGGCCGTACTATTCCGTAAATATCAGATACAGTTTAATTGAGCATGTCCTGAAATGCCATGACGTAAACCCTTGTTGGGGCGACAGTTGTACTGTCGCCCCTAGGTCAGTCGAACATAGGTGCGGCAGTACAACTGCCGCATCAACGGGATAATCAATTTCAGGACACCCTCAGTTTAATTCTATATCTTCCTTAAAGGAAATGGAACCGAAAAATCACTTTTATACTTTACCGGTTAGTAAGACTAGAACCTATCGCCCCAATACAATGTCGATCCCCGAGAGAATCAATCCCAATTCCGGGCGGGTGGCACTGACAAAAGTGTTGAAATTGTGTGCCACTGGCTCTGCCAGTGCTTTGGGCGGCCTAACGCGCGGGTGCCGCTGCTGCCTTGTCCAGCAGTGTGAGCGGGTGCAGCTGCCTTGTCCAGCAGTGTCCTTTGTTTACCAAGGACTACCTACCGCTCACTAAACTATAATGTCTTTTACATCGCTGCAATTGCATTGTAGCGCGATGGCAATTGCCCTTGTGTAAAATCCACTTCCATCCATGCGCCGCTTTAGATCAATGCCGTAACTCTGTAATCAAAAATCAATTGCAGCGACCGCTCTTCCCTTTCAATCGACGTAAGTCTAAATTCCATTTTGGCACAAAAACCAACCCTGCCCATTTTCTATTCAACTCCATATCCCAAAGCCACTTACAAAATTATTCGCCTTAATTATTAATAAATACGCTTTTTTGGATATTGTATAATTTCACGTCATTATACCCTCCGTAACTCCATATCTAAAGCCACCTTTTTGGCCGTCCTCCCAAATGATCCCCATTGTTATTCAATCGCTTGGCCAGGCGAAATATTCAGAATACCTGAAAATCGCCGTCATCCAGTCCGCAGCGATGAATTTCGACATCTCCACCCCGGCTGGAATGCGTTAACAATACCGTGGCGATTTCCGGATGGGCCTGAGCATAGGCCAAAGATTTCTCCAGTCCCAGCACAAAAAATGCGGTGGAAAGCGCGTCGGCCAAGACTGACGACCCAGCGACCACCGTTGCCGAAAGGAGCCCTTCGGCCGGACGCCCGGTCCGCGGATCGATGATGTGCCCATACAGTTTTCCCTTGTGCCGGAAGGATTGAAACTGCGAGCTGGAGGTCCCAATCGCCCGGTTGCGAAGTTTGATCTCCGCTATTCGCTTGCCGGCCTTCCAGGGATGAGGAATGCCGATGGTCCAAAAATCGGAACAGACCTGGACGGGCCCCTCGCATGAGTCCTGCTTATTATGAAAAATCTCATGCGGCATGGAGCCGGCCCCATTTTTTTCGCGACATTCGGCGGCTTGGCCCGTATCCGAGCCGTGGGCCAAGATACTGCTCTGTCCCCCATGCAGCAGAAAATGCCGCATGCCGCCGTGAATAAGTTTTGCCGCACACCGGTCTAGCGCGTAGCCTTTGCCAATGCTGCCCAAGTTCAATTGCATGCCCGGCCGGCTGAATCGAATCGTGTTGTGCTGCTCATCGAGTTGGACGAATTGAAAACCCACTCGCGATAATGCATCGGCGATTTGTTCTTCACTTGCCACTCGGCCGGCACCGGCTACCCGCTTGCGGGTGGCGAATCCCCATGCTTGCCATAACGGCGTGGCAGTGATGTCCAGCGCCCCTTCGGTTTCCCGCCAAATATCCCTTGCCAAACATAATAGTTGAAACAGCTCCGGCTCAACCTCAAAGGGACCTTCGGCGGCAAGCAGATTGATGCGGCTGATTTCGCTTGTGGGCCTGAAAAACGACATCCGTTCTTCCAGTTCATCCAACGATTCCAAAGTTTCCAAGGCTAGTTGGGCGTCATGCTCGCGGCCGCCGGTCGTGCCGCCTACGGCGCAGGGAAAACGAATCTCAAATTGGGTTGCCATCGCCCGGCAGGCAACGTGCATCATTAAGGGGCCGCCACCCGGCTGCAAGCCGTTAGCAGGTTGGTCCGATGCCGCATCCCGCTGGATGGATGCCTGGGTATCATCCCCTAGATGAACTTGCAAAAATTCGCGGCGTGTTTTTTTTCGTCCTTTTGATTTTGCCATTATCATTCAAAACAGATAAAGGGCGGACCGCGCCCATGCGCAACCCGCCCTTTCATCGCTTAGATTATCGCGTATCGAGCCGGATTTATTCCATGTTGATCGCTTCCACAGGGCATACGTCGACGCAGGCGCCGCAATCGCCGCAGGTATCCGCATCGACCACGGCTAAACCCTCTTTCATCGCAATTGCGTCCAATGGACATGACTCGACACAAGTCTCGCAACCGGTACATTTCTCCGGATTAACTACTGCTGGCATGAATTATCTCCCCATGTAAAGTAAAACAAAGAAAATAGCTTAGTCGAATTCACAAACGGGCATCAATGACACAATTGCACCCGAGGATTGCCACCATAATCCATCAAACAACGATGTCAAGAGCAACCCTTATTTCAACTTGACGTTATTACGGCCCTTTTGTCAATAGTTTGACAAGTATTCCGGAATACTCGTGAATTTATGCATTTTTCACATACAAATGCCGGGTTTTTCACTGCTCATTCCCGGGGGGGGCTTTTTTACCCATTAAAAGGAGTTAATGCTTATATACTAGTTAAATCACAACTCAACTTTTTCCGCAAGTACTTAGAAAATAATCTGTTATGACAATTCGAAAAACATATTTAGATTGTAAACAAAGGGATTTTAAATAAATAATAATGGTCGTTTACTTATACCACTATTATGTTGGTTTCGCTGCTACACAGTGTTACGGTTAATAACCAACCGATCACGCGCCATTCTTTTGCCCTTCGCCGCTCTTTATAGATAATTTAACAGCGTCATTTGAAGAATGCTCGCGGTGGCCTTAAGCGCGGCTTGGAAGGTAGTTTGCTGGCCGGCAAGATCGGAAACGACCTGCGTTATATCGGCGTCGTACTCGTTTGAAAGTACATTTTGCAGTTCGATGTTTTCCGAGCTCAGGCGGTCCTTCATTGTGTCCAGGCCTTGCTGGCGAGCGCCGAGTTCCGCGTGAGCATAATCCAACTGTTGCGTGCTCGTATCGAGCAGTCCCATCGCCCGTTCGATTCCTGCCGTGTCATTGTTCTGCAAAGCCTGCTTGAGTCGAATCAAAGCCGAAAAAATACCTTCTGTTTCCTGTTGGTCGACGTCCGAACCGTCGAGCGTGCTTGCCGACGTTATTGTCGCGCTAGTCCCGTCGACCACATAACCCGTGCCGTCGTTGCCGCCAATCGGATCGAGCGAGGCCTGAAACATGGAAGAATAGCCGCTCGTGTTTATCGCGGTGACAACGTTGTTGGCGGTGGTAACGCCGGGAATTATGCCCACGGTGAGCGTTTTAGTGGTGTCATCGTATGTCACCCCGGTGGCCGTGGAGCTTAATACCACTTGCACGCCGTTAAGATTATCGCTTGCATTAGCGGCTGAAACAATGATACCGCTATCGGCCACAGGCTGGGATGTGACTGGATCTATCGAGGTCAACTTGGCGCCGTACATGATCCCGGATATACCGTCCACTACTTTACCCGTGCCGTCGTTGCCTCCGGCCGGATCGAGCGCGGCGTGGAACTCGGAACCATAATCACTGCTGTTTATCATATTGACCACGTCGTCGGCGTCGGTATTTCCATTGGGATCAATGCCCACTGTCAGCGTCTTGTTGGCGGCGTTGTAAGTCACGCCTTGGGCTGTGGCGTCTAAAACGATCTGTGCTCCGCTAAGACTGCCGCTGGTATCATCGGAGGTGACGATTATAGCGCTGTTGGGCACGGGCAGGGAGGTAACCGGGTCCGTCGAAACCAATCTGGTGGAATAGGTAAAAGTTCCGGAACTGTTATTCGCCTTTCCGGCGGCGACCAAACCCAAGTCGATGGCTGCGGTGTTGGATTGATCGGGGATTACTGTCAAAGCGCCCGAGCCAGTGCTGGTATCGACCAGTTCAATGCCGTTCCCGGACGTCGCCAGGCGGGCGACCAGTTTGCCGTCGGCATTGGCGGGATTGTTGTTAATCGCGTTTAATACGTCGCCGACGGTCTGCGGGTTGGAAATATCGATATTCAATTGAGTGCCGTCGGCTCGGTCAACGGCAAATTTGACAACGGTCATCATGGTGGCGCCGTTGGTGCTGGGATCCGGCGTCTTTCCTACACCTTGACCGTAGTTCAGGTCATCCAGCGGCGTGTTTTCAGTAAAGGTCCGCAATCCCAACTGCGCGGCGGTGGTCCCGCCGTTCTCGCCAATCATGAAATCGGCACCGCTATCCCGCGATCGGATGTTGATGCCGTCTTTGGTATCGTTGATTTGCGCCAGTAAACCGGGATTGGCGTTCACGGCGTTGAGCAGGTCTTCCACGGTCTTGCAGTCGGACAGGCTGATGTTAAACGTTTGTCCGCCATTAGTAATCTGCAACCCCGATTGCTGATCGAGCGGTTCGCCGGAGCCGTCGCAGGTCACGGCGGAAACGCCTGCTTCCACCAAGCCTTGTCCGCCTTGAACGTCGTCCATGGGGTCCATGTCAGCGGTGAAAGGAAGATCGGTCGTATCGTGAGCATTGTTTATGGCATTGATCACATTGTAAGCCCGCGTGTAACCCGCGGCGATATGCACCGTGATCGTATGGGCGTTGGGATCGTAATCGACCTTCTCTTTTCCGGCGGTGATGCTGGGGTCGTCGACCAGGGAGATGCTGACATCGTTCAGGGCTACGCCCGTGCTGGTAGTGGCGCCCATGGCGTCAGCCCGCAGGCGGATATCGTTATCGTCGCCGGTGGAATGCAACACCGTCCCGGCATAAGCGCCGAGAATGTTTTGCAACGAGGTGGTTCCATCCAGGGTGGGATCAAGTGAACGGCTTGAAATCGGATTGTAACCCACGCCGTTGTCGTTGCGTATGCCCAATTCTTGGGCCACGGTGCCGCCGCCGACTTCGCGGATGGAAAGATTGCCGCCGCCCGGTTTGACGAGTTGAATGATGATTTTATCGGCGGTAATGTCAACGTTAAGCTCGTCGCCGGCCGGCGGATGGGCGTGAATCATCGCCGCCAAATCGCCAACCGTCTTGGCGCCGCTTAAGTCTATGGTGCTCGTGCTGGTCCCGTCCGATACCAAAATACTTCCCTTGCTAATGCCCTGGCCTTGGAAAAGATCGGTCAAAGGCGTATCGTAGGTCAGATCCGGCGTTATCTTCACTTGGCCTTGCACCTGCGAGGAAATGGCTCCGAAGACTTCGTTGCCGTTTAAATTAGTGTTGAAGAGCAGATTAAGATCTTGATAGCTTGACAAGCTCTCTTCATTGCCCGCGTATTCAACCACGTCGCCTACGGATTGAAAAGGCGCCGTGCTGTTTTCCGAGCCGGAAAACAGATACCGGCCGCGGAACTGCTGGTTGCCCGTGTTCAACAATTGTTGAATAGCTTGTTCCACCTGCTGCGCGGCTGCGCTGCGCTGCGCATCGGTGGCCGTTGAGCCTACTACTCCCACGGCAGTGGCGCGAACCTGCGTCAACAAATCGGATACGCTGGAAAGCGCCGAGTCGGTGGTGCTCAAATAAGATTGATTGGTGTCGATGTTGCTTTGCACCTGGGCTTTGCGTTGCAAAAGCGATTGTAAACCTATTACACTTAGCGCTGCCACCGGATCGTCGCTGATTGACTGAAAACGGTAGCCCGTGCTCAACTGCGTTTGAATTTTGAAAAGATCCGACTCGTTTGATTGGAGCTGATTCAATAATTGATCGCGCACGAACAAGTCGCTGAGTCGAGTGGTCGGAATGCCGATGATTGAATTTGCCATGATTCTGGGCCGAAATATTTTTGTAAGTCTTATCCCGGCTGTTTTTCTTTTAATCCCGAAGTTCAGGCCATCGAGGCCAAGATTCGGGAAAACCTCGGGGTTCTATTATTCTATATTTGTACCAATATATCCAGCAGATCCGAAACCGTGGCAATATACTTGGCCGTGGCCTGAAAGGATCGCTGGTAGGTAATCATATTCACTGCCTCCTCATCCAAGTTCACTCCACTAATGGCCGTTTGCTGACTGCTCAAAGAACTTTCAAACGCCTGGGCTGCGTCGTCGTTGGTCTGGGCCACCGCCGAACCTTGCGCGACACCGGCAACCATGTTGTCATATACGACCCCTATGCTTTCGCCATTATGCGAAGCTATGGGCTGGTCGACAAAATCCGCCATGATTTGGGCGTTGTCGGTGTCCGCGCCAATGCCGCCTTGGCTGGCCGCGAATTTGGCAGGATCGTTTGCAACCGCCGCGCTGACGCCTATATCGCTGGCCGACGTGCCGGTGAAAAAGACATTCAATCCCAACGCCGCTAAAACACCGCTGGTGTCGTTGGCAAAGGCGATTTCATTGTCAGTCGATGTGCTGTCGATCTCCAACTTGCCGCCGGTCAGTATCTGGCTTTGAACGCCGTCTACATTGTTCAGGGCGTTGTTCAAGTCTTCCAGCGTAGTTTCATGGCCCAAGCCGTTCAGATCGATCTGTATATTCGTGGTGTCCGTGAGCCCAGTTTTTTTATTGCGAACAAGCACCTGGAACGATCCGTTTTGGGGGGTGAACGGCAAACCGGTGTTGTTTAGCGCCTTGGAAGCATCGTCAACTCCGTTTTCGCTGGTCAAAGTGCTATAACCATTCAACCCCTGTCCGGATGAGTAAACCTTGTTGAACTCGAACGCCAATGTCTGGGCAAAGTCGTTGAGTTGATTTTGGAATCCACCCAAAACTGTGTCCCGGGCATCGGTTAGTCCCTTGAGTGCGCCGGAAGTGGGTTCGATCTTCTCGTCATTGTCCGCTATGTGAATTTCAGCGGCGGACAAGCCCTGATTTCCCACCAATACCACATCCACAGGACGGTAATTGCCCTCGCTTACTAAATAAGTGTCGCCGCTGTAGACTGTAACGCTGCCGTTTGGTTGCTCGACGGAACGGATGTTAATCAACTTGGCCAGCGATTCCAATGCCGCCTCTCGCTGGTCGGTCAGCCCGACGGCGTCGCTGTTCGAAGTACTGCCGCCTTGCATCTCGGCGACTTTTACATTTAAATCGCTGATTTGTTTGGTCAGATCATTAATAGCGCCCGCCATGTTGCTTACCTGGTCATTCACGTCGGATCGAAGACCTGCCACCTGTTGAGACATCTGCGTGATATTCTGGGTCAGCGTCTGTCCTTGCAACACAGCCTGGTTACGCACGGAAACATCATCCGGCTGATTGAGTATCTCGGAGATGCTGTTGAAAAAGTTGTTCATCGAAGTGCTCAGGTCGCTGCTGTTGCTAAGCGCGTTTATCACTCCTTCCAATTGGGAATAAGTTTGTTGCACGGTGTCGGTATTGGACGAGTCGCTGACTGCGCTGCGCAGGCGTTCCTGCAGAAACTTGTCAACCTCCTGCACCACCCCCTGGACTTGGACGCCCATGCCTAGAAGAATACCGCCCAACTTTTGCGTTGCGGCGGGTTTTAACACCACGCTTTCGCGGAGATAACCCGGCGTGTTGGCATTGGATATATTCTGGCCGACAACCTGCAAAGCGATGTCAGTCGCCTGCAGCGCGTTGCCTGCCATTTGAATGGAGCCGAATAGCGACATGGTTAGGCTTTAGGGTTCTGGGTCCAGGTCGAGTGCTGACGATCAAATGAACCTGAACCCTATTTTTTGGCCTTGGGTATAGCCAAGGATGGTTGAATTTTTCAAAATCTCCAACTAAATTTCCCAAATGCCCCATTCTATTTAAGCCGCCCGGTCTACAATGCCGCCACTAGCATTAACCGGTTCTCCTTCTCCATATGTCGGCTGAAGTCGGCCGCCGGTCGCTATAATCTCTAACATCTGCGAAAGATGTATCAAACTACGTTGAACCACAAGCCAATTCGTGAAGCTTTGGTGTTGAAGTAGTCTGGCCCGGGAGCTAGCATGAGCTAGCCGATCGGGTAACTCGCCGCGGCGGTCCGAAGGCAGGGCCTGCGCCAAGGCCTGTATGCTATGGGCAGGCAATCCTTCTTGAGCCGCTTTTAAAAGCAATTGTTCTCGCCGCTCGACGCACTCTTGAAGTCGGACTATCAATTGCTCTTCCTCCGATGCGATGGAGGTTAGTCCAGCCAAGTCAGAGGCGATTAACAACTTTTTTTTCTTGGCCAAATTCACGAATAAATCGTCTTGCACGGCCAAAAGGTCGTTCAAAAGTCGTGCAACTTCGTTTTCCCACATTGTTTGCATGGATATGCCTGTTTTTTCTTATTTTCGCTGAAGGGTGAATAGTTCGAACATTGGTCCGGTGAATTTATCGGCGCTTGACTCGCTGATTTTTTTAGCCAGCACCTGGTCGAGTTGCTGCTGAAAAATTTCTTCTGCCCGGCCGCCATTAAAATAGGCCGGTTTGCCCACGGTCTTTCGCATCGAGTGCAGTAATTGACCGAAAACGGTCTCGCCCACAAAAGAGTCGAATGCCTTGCGTAACTCCGGATTTTGGGCCTCGCCTGCAACATCAGGGTTCTTCGCCCGGGCGTTTTGCGCGGCATACATGGCAGGTGCGCTGGCAAGGTCGGTATTGATTGCATTTACCATGCTTAATTCTCCGCCGCGCAGGGTGCGTGAAATGCGCCGCCTTCTACTGGTTGTGATGCGTTTCACGCACCCTACAAAAAATCACAATCTCCTAGTGTGCGGTTTATATTGAACACATCACTCAATAATTAATTGGGCATGAAGTCGGCCGTTGCGATCCAGACCCTTGATAATGTCGATAATATCCGGCGTGGCTACATGCAGGGCATTGAGCGTTTCCACCAGCGCCTTGAGTTTTGGCGCGCCGGGATCCGCCGAATTGACGGGCACGAACGGCCGGGCATTGCCGGCGTTGCCGGTTTCGACCACGATATTTTTATGCGACACCACGGCGGCGCCGATCTCCACGTCGCCGCTTATGACGATGCTGCCCGCCCGCTCGTTGATTACTACTCGCGCCGCGGTCTGCGGCTCCATGATGGGTAAGCTGAGCACTTGCGAGACGAAGAGCACGGGATCCTCGCGGTATTGCGGGGGAATGAATACTTCGACGTTTACCTGGTTGATGGCCCTGGCCAGCGGGCCCCCGCCCGTTTGAATGCTCAACCGGCTGTTGATTAATTCCGCCACGTCCTGGGCGACTTGAAAATCGGCGTGGTTCTTGTCCAGAACCAGGGTAATTTTTCGGTCTTTGATGAAGGCGTTGAAAAACTCCTCTTCCAATTGGCAGCCCTCGAAAACTCGGCCGCTGTTGGTGATCGACGGATCGTCCAGGGTGATGGACCCTTCGGCAAAGGCGTAGATGCGGGGATTGGTGCGGTCCGGTCCGATCAGCGGCGTAAGGAACAGCCGCCCGCCGGACAGGCTCTTGGCCGAGCCGATCGAACTGACCACGCAATCGATCTTGTCGCCCTGGCGCGCGCCGGAAGCCGGTATGGTGGCGGTCACGGTCACCAGGGCCACGTTCTTAGTGTCTTTGATTTCGTCCAGGCTTTTCCGTCCCAGCGGTTCGCCCATCACTTTCATTATCTTTTCCAGGCTTCTGAGCATGGGCAAAAAACTGCTGCCGTCGCCGGTCCCCTTCAGGCCGACCACGATTCCCAATCCCTGCAAAGTGTTCTCTTCCTGCCCTTTCAGGCGGCAGATGCTTTTCAAGATCGTCCGTGCATCTAACGGCGCCGCCGCCAGGCAACATGTTAGGATTGTCAATATAATTACGAATCGGCGATAAATTTTATTTTTCATACGATTACGACTGATTGTTCAACACGGAGGCACGGAGGACACGGAGAAATAAATAATAATATATTGTTTATTTGGCAAGTATTGTTGGATTAGATTTATGGCTGAATTTATCAATGAGCATATATAAAATCAATTTATAATTTGTTTTCTCCGTGAACTCCGTGTCTCCGTGTTGTTTTTTGGCGAAAAGCGGCCTAGAACGGTTGATATTTATCGAGCCACTGCAAGAACCAACCGCGGCGATATCCGTCGCGGACGTGGCCTTCCTCGCGTTTCACCAATCGCATATTGGAAACGTTTTGACTGAGCACGGTATTGTTGGGCAATACGTCTTCAGCTCGAATTTCACCGCCAAGGGAATACTCCCAAGTGTCTTCGTTATTTTTGATCGTGCGGCGGCCTTCGATAATCAGATTGCCGTTGGGCCTGATGTCGACCACGTTGCAGGCGATTTGCAATTTCATCGAATCTTTGGCTTCGAAGACCGCTTGCGACTGCATTTTGTTATCCACCTCTCCGCGGACGTGCGGCGAACCGGCGGTTTGCGGATCGGGCACCACTGAAAGACCTTTTAACAATATCCAGTTCGGCAGTTTCAAATCGCCGTAGGCTTTTTTCTTGCGGTCCATCTGGCCTTCGCTGTTAACCACCGATTTCTCGTCAACCTGCACCGTAATGATGTCGTGCAAGCGCATCGGATGCGGCTCGATTGGCTGTTGGTAAGTCCAAGAGTATTTCGGCATGGTCATGCCCCCGCGCTGATCGGGCTGGCCGAACAGACTCGAATCTTGCGCCTTTAGATAATCGGGAAAACAGAAGGTGAATAGAAAAATTATTATTGCAAATTGCAAATTGCAAATTGCAAATTGCAAATTGCAGATAAAAGATAGTGGGCAGTGGACAGTGGGGCGTGGACAGTGTGAGACTGCCAGGATTTTCATTGAATTATTCATAATTCGTCTTTCATTGCCCCGTGTTCCGCGTTTATTTATTTTCTTTCCGTAGCGGGCACGACTTGTGCTAAAACTTCGGTTTCGCGCATGCCGCAGACGCGCGCCTGGTACGGTTTCCGGTCTTGTATGGTTTCCATTGTCACCAGATCGCCCAAACCGCCGTCGTCTCTTGCCCGGGCCGTAGTCCGCACGCGAATGCCCGCGCTCTGGGCGTAAACTGTCACCACGTCGCCTTTATGAACCAACAGCGGCGCTTGCAGGTCGTCGGGAACTATAATTTTTCCATCCGGGACCGCCCGCGTGGTTTGCTTGCCTGCCACTTCTTCGATACTATGGAAAACGCCGCTTTCGCCGCTGTCGCGAGGGGCGTCGCGGACAATCGCCAGATCGCTTTCCCGGATCACCGCGCCGCGGGAAAGAGAATGCACGGCCGCTACGACTGCCGAAGGTACGGTAACTTGCGCGTCGATTGAAAACGGCGCCAATCCCTCGCTCGAATCGATCCTCACTTCAAAGCGTTGCGACCCGGTCCAGGGAGGGCTTCCGCCGCTTACGGAAATCGGCTGCACCGGGTTCGAGGCCGCGCGGGCCAAGGCGGTAGGCGTTTCGAATTGCAGGTATCGCGTCTCGCCGGACCCGGATTTCGTTTGCAGGTATTGCAATATGGCCTCCTGAACGCGGCGATGAGCCCGCTTTACCCCCGAGGGCGTCAACGACTGATCGGCTCGCGCCGGTTCTCCGGCCGAGGTCAATACTATCTGGCTGGAGCCGGAAAACCGGTGCTCGGTTAAATTAATGCCCTGCATGGAAAGAAGATCTTGCACTTCTCTTACTCGAAGCACTCGCTGCTGCGCCGCCGGCGGGGCTGGAAAAAGTTCTATTGCTGCCAGCTTTCCAGCCTGCTCGGCGTCGGCGCTATAAATTTCCGCAATATCGCCCAGGGTTACCACCGACCCATGCGGACTGCACTGTTGGCGAAACCGCAACTCGGCGGCCTGCGATGCGCTCCATGCCAACGCCGGCATGATCATCAGTACGACAATTATTCGTTGCATATATTTCGTCATTCCAAACTTATACGGAATTACTGAGCCCGCGGCAAATTCGCCACGGTCTGCAATAATTCATCGCCTGTTTTAATGGCCTGGGAGTTCAGTTCAAACGCGCGCTGCGTGGTAATCATATCGATCAATTCCTGGACCGGTTCGACGTTGGCCGATTCCAGCATGCTTTGCTGCAACGTACCAAGGCCGTTCTGGCCCGGATTGGATATTGTCGGTGCGCCCGAGGCGTCGGTTTCTCGATATAGATTTTGACCCAGTTTGAGCAATCCCTGCGGATTGATGAAAGAAGCCAATTGGATCTGGCCCACCTGAGTCATTTGGTTGCTGCCCTGTTGTTGGACGGTAACAATGCCTTCGGGCGTAATGGTGATGCCCGTGGCATCCGGGGGTATAACGATGGGGGGCTCCAGCAAACGCCCGTCGCTGGCCGAGCCCACTACCAAATTGCCGTTGGCATTTTTAGCAAGATTTCCCGCCCTGGTGTAAACAATCTGGCCGTCGGGATTGGTCACCTGCAAAAACCCCATGCCCTCGATGGCCACGTCCAATTCTTGCCCGGTTTGTTGCATCGGCCCTTGTGTGTACTCGGTTTGAGTGCTTTGCGTGCGCACGCCCAGACCGATTTGAGTGCCGGTGGGGGTATATTGGCCGGCCGAATCCTGGGCGCCGGGGTATACTTCATGGCGGTAAATCAGATCCTCGAAATTCGCCCGGTCTCTCTTGAACGCCGTGGTCTCCATGTTGGCAAGATTGTTGGCCACCACGTCCAACTTGGTTTCCATTGCCGTCATGCCCGTTGCCGCGGTATATAGAGCTTGAATAGTCATAAGAGTAGGGGATAGGGGTTAAGGATGAGAGATTTGTGATTAGGGATTGGGGATTAGTGATTTAGTTGTCGGTTTCGCCCGGGCACTTGTGCCCGGAGATTCCGGCTTTTATACCGGTCGCGACCATGCTATGCACGGCGCCCACCGGGTTAAACGTGTTTTTCATAGTCTATGCTTTCAACACTTGACTGATTAAAGAGCTGAGCATTTGATCTTGAGTTTTCATCATGTTGACATTGGCCTCGAAATACCGAGAGGCCTCGATCATGGAGGTCATTTCCAGCGTTGGACTCACTGCCGACATCTCCAGGCAACCGGAGGCGACCCGCCGCTCAGCCGGCAGAACGGGCTCCGGCCGGGTCGTCGAGCGGAATAGGTTATCGCCGTACTTGACCAGGTTTTCGTTGGCCGCTGGTTTGACAATCGCCAGATTCTGCGTATTGCCGGGCTGCCGCATTGTGCCCGTGTCGCTGATATCCCAATGTTTGACTTCCGGGTTTATAGCGACCGGCGTGCCGCTTTCGTCCAATACCGCGTAGCCTTGCGGGGTGACCAACTCGCCGCGGGAGTTAATCTCGAAATTCCCCGCCCGCGTTAGGAAAGTTTCATCGCCTTTCTTGACTGTAAAAAAACCTTCGCCCATAATGGCCACGTTGGCGGGATTCTTGGTTTGCTTTACGGCGCCGGCGGAAAAATCGGTCTTTGTTTGGCGGAATAAAACGCCTCCGCCGACGTCTTCCAGATTGCCCGAACCGGGGATCGCCAGGCCCTTATCGATGCCTTCGGCATACCGGGCCTGAAAACAGGCCAATTCCCGTTTGAAACCAACGGTATCGACATTGGCCAAATTGTTGGCAATGACATCCAGCCGGGAAGACTGGGCATTTGCCCCTTCCGCTGAAATGTAAAAACCGTAAGGCATCTTAAACCTCGAACTTTTATGGTGGGGCAGCAGTTAAACTGCTGCCCCAACTACAAGACCTCTTGAAAAATTAAACCCTTTCCCATTCTGCAAACATTGCGGAGAGTTGGGGGTGCATTTCACTTAGCAACACCCGTGCCAGTTTGCTCAATTTCCGCCTTCTGCTATCGAAGACGTGGCGGAACTGGCTGGCTTCATAAACACTTATGAACTTTCCTTGCACATCAAAGATGATTATTGACGGACACTATCTAATGGTTTGCAAGCAGCGGGTTCTGCCGATTCGACCGGCATAAAACGCCGATCCATGCCTTAGCGGCTGTCCAAGAATAACTTTGCGATGCAGGCGTCTCGCCTGCCTGGGCAACCGGGACGGTTGCACCACAAAATATCAAGGTAACATTTTGGACAGACGCATATGACATGAGGCCGGACATTCTTGTCTGGCCGAAAAAAACTGGCAAGAATGCCTGTCCTCCTGTTTAAAGAATGCCTGACTTCCCGTTCAAATCAGTCTGGTTATTTTGATTCTGCGACTTAGGACGGGATAAGTGCCAGACTGGTCAGGAGGAACAATATAATTTTACCCGTGAAATGGCTAGGTAATAGCATTCCCATTCCTGTGGTATATTCAATCCCAATATACTGCTCTAGTTGGGTTTATAGGGAATTTACTGATAGTTTTATTATCGAATAAGACTTTGTCCTGGTCTGGGGTATTTTTTTACTTGCTTAAGTTGTTTCTCATGCCGAGAAAGCTATAGAAGAGTAGACACATAAGATTATCGGTGACAGTCCAGTTTACTTAGAACAAGTAAATTACCGAGCCGATACCTGATGTGGACGTTGGCGCGGATTCACGACCCATCGTGCATCCAATTCTGGATGCGGGGTCAAGGCGGTCGGACGTAGATCGCGCGCCAAACGTAGCGTTCCTACCTGATTTAACCCCACCATACGCGTACTGCCTGCCGCCAGAACCCACAAATGCGGCCGGTGGTAAAAGCCATCTCCGGAAGCATAGCTCCTGCCCCCCCGGTGACAGCTTTGACGTGAACCTTTAATGAAAGGTATCTGGCATGACCCGAATCAACACAAACGTGAGTTCTCTCACGGCACAGCAAAACCTTGCAAGATCGAACTCTCAATTGCAAACGGCCTTGACTCGTTTGAGCACCGGTTTACGCATTAACTCCGGCAAAGACGACCCGGCCGGCATGATCTCCGCCGCCCAATTAGGCAGCGAAATCAACTCCACTAACACGGCTATCAGCAACTCAAAAACCGCTGAGCAGATCATCGACACCGCCGACAGCGCATTGTCGCAGGTAACCACGCTGCTGAATAACATCCGCGGCCTGATTACCCAAGCCGCTAACAAGGGCGCCATGAGCTCCGACCAAATCGCGGCCAACCAGTCGCAAGTCGACTCGTCCTTGCAGGCCATCAACCGTATTGCCCAGACCACCAATTATCAAGGTCTGAATCTGCTCGACGGCAGCATGGGCTATCAGTACACCCAAAACAGCAACTTCGCCGACGTTACGAGTCTTAATATCAATCAGGCGACGCTTGGCACGGCCGCAAACATGCCTGTCACGGCCACTGTTAACAAGGCCGCCAAACAGGCCGTACTCCAGACGAGCTTCGCCACTAACGGCGTCAAGGCCGCGTACCAGTTAGGCACAACTGAAAACACGGAAACCATTACGGCCCCCACCGTGGGCGTCGCTTACAACGGCATGGCCATCAAGATTCAGACAGGCACCTCGGTGCTTTCAAACTACGACACCGCCACCAAAACGCTCACTCTCCAGGTCAATGATGCCAACACGAATGGCGGCGTCACTGACGCGGCGACTATTGAAACCGCTCTTGGAAACACACAGGTATATACCAACGGCGTCATCCAAACCGGGCAGCACCTTGCCTTTGTCGGCACCCACACAGCCGGGAAATCGGGATTCTGGACCACCGCCAACGATTCAATGACCAACGTGTCCGGCGTTGCAGCCAAGGGCTCCGGCGCCACGTCTACCAATAACATTCTCACCGTTACCGCGGATGCCGCCGGAACGGCCGGAAACATCACGGTCAAGATGGCCACCGTGGCCGACTACTCGGGAAACGGCGGTAGTGGGCCCTACATTACCTGGAACGCCGGCAACACCGTGATGACGGTCAACGCCACGAACGGCGAAACATGGGCGAATATACGTGACGCCATCACGGCACAAACCACTTATACCGCCACGCTTACCGGTCCAGCGGGCACGGCGTATTCCAATGCAAACGATGCGTTTTTGCGGAACACGGGCATCACGCTTTCCGGCGGGACCAATAATCTGACCGCTCTCGCCGCCCCCACCCAATCCGCAAACGGCACCAACACCGGTTTCGCCGAAGACGTGGACTTCAATCTGACCGGTGACAAGGGGACGGCAGTCATCCAGCTTAAAGCGGGCACTGACATCGACCAGATAAAGAATAATATTAACAACTTCTCCGATTCCACCGGCGTGACCGCCGATTACTCCACAAGCGGTGGAAACACGCTCCTCACGTTTACTTCCACCGATTACGGCACCGCCGCCCCGGTCACCATCGACGTGATAAGCGGCGGCACGACTTTCAAAGCCAACATGATAGAGAAAGTCGATGGTAATAACACTGCCGCCATGAGCGTCAAGGGCACCGACACTGATGCCACAATCAACGGCGTAAAAGCTACAAGCAACGGCAACCAACTGTCGATATCTACCCCTGCGCTTGGCTTGGACATGGAAGTAGCGGCCGGTTTGGCGGATGCCACCAGCATTGGCTTCACTATCAATGGCGGCGGCGCTATGTACCAATTGGGCGCCAATATCAATACCAATAACCAGGCCAACCTGGGCATCCAGTCCGTAGATACCGGTCATTTGGGCGGCTCCGCGGGCCTGTTGTACGAACTTGGCACTGGCCAAGACGCAGACTTGTCCACAGACCCCGCCACGGCCGCAAACATCGTTGACCAGGCTGTCAACCAGATTACGTCTCTACGCGGTCGCCTGGGCGCCTTCCAGCAGACGACCCTTGAGACGAACATCGCCACCTTGGGCGACACCGTGAACGCCCTGACCAACGCTCAGAGCACCATCCAAGACGCCGATTTCGCGGCGGAAACCGCCAACCTGACCCGGGCCCAAATCCTGGTTCAGTCCGGCACTTCCGTGCTGCAGATTGCCAACCGCGGCCCGCAGCAAGTCCTCGCCCTGTTGCAGAATGCATAAAGCATTCCCCAATAATTAACAACTTAGTTGGGGCGGCACTAAAACTGCCGCCCCAACCTATGAATATCCGGTCCGTCCTCACATGGGGCGGACCGGTTCTTGTGTTTCTAGGGTAATCCGTTCCCACACCGCCGACCTTCGCCCCCCTAGCCCGTTTTATCGCCAAAATCATTAATTTCCGTCTGTTTTACCAGCCGATTAATAAAGAGATGGTGCAGTATTAGCGGTTCAACACCCGGTTTATAAGCAAATGGTGCGTTATGACACAGATTACATCCGGAGTTGGTTTAGTCTCCGGCATTAATTACGGCACCTTGATCGACAACCTGATAACGGCAGACTCAACGGTAAGTAATGCACTCACTGCTGAAAATACAACTTTAAAAAACGAGCAGACCGCCATAACCGCCCTGGTGGCAAATCTGACCTCGTTAAAAGGAGTTACCGACGCCCTTGGTGAAACTGCCCTTTTCGACACAACCACAGCCACAAGCAGCAACACCAATGTTCTTTCCGTTGCAACCACCGGAACTCCAGCCGCGGGCACATATCAATACACCGCTTTAAGCAAAGCCCAGGCACAGCAAGTCATAAGCTCCGGTTATGAATCCAACACTGACGCAATTGGCAGTGGCACGCTTAGTTTCCGGTTCGGCAACAGCGTCGATACGGGCATGAGTCTTGACAATATAAACGGGGGAGCGGGTTTTAGCCCGGGAAGCATCAAGATTACCGATCGCAGCGGAACGTCGGCCATAATCGATCTTTCCAGCGCCAAGACCATCGACGACGTGCTCGATGCCATCAACGACAACGGCACGGCCGACGTCACTGCCTCGGTCGCCGGCGACCGCATTGTGCTGGCCGACAACACCGGCGAAACCACCTCCAATCTGAAAGTCCAAGAGGTCAATTCCGGCAAAACCGCCGCCTCCTTGGGACTGTCCGGCATCAATGTCGCCTCCGATTCCGCCACCGGATCGGACATCGTCTACCTGTCTAACAACCTAAATCTCAGCGCCTTAAACGACGGCATCGGCGTTGAAACGAACAACTCCGCCGCTGATTTAAACTATACGCTCAGCAACGGCGATACCGGCGAGATCAATCTGTCAGGATCAAAGACCATTGGCGACGTCATCAACAAGATCAACGCCTCATCCCAGTATCTTAAGGCTTCCATCAGTTCCGACGGAAACGGACTGGTCCTTACCGATTCGTCGGGCGGGACGAAGACTGCGTTCTCGGCAATCGCGGAAAATGGCTCGAATGCGCTGGCCGATCTGGGATTGACCGGCACGGCCGTGGGCGGCGTAATAACCGGAAGCCGAATTTTATCCGGCGCAAAAACCGTTTTGCTGTCCGACCTCAACGGCGGCAGCGGATTGGGTGCGTTGGGTAAGATTACCATTACAGACCGGGCGGGAAACAGCACCGATGTCGATTTATCGAACGCCGAAACGCTCCAAGACGTAATCAGCAGCATAAACGACGCCGCGAGCACGGCCCCGACAAAAGTAAAAATCGCGGCCCAGGTCAACGACGCCGGCAACGGCATCGAACTGGTCGATTCCAGCGGGGCAACCACCGGCAACCTCAAAGTGGACAATTACAACGACGGCACTACTACCGCCGCAAAAATATTCGGTTCCGCCGTGGATGTCGCGGCCGACACC
>JBEKZY010000140.1:0-11978 GCA_049509395.1 Thermoguttaceae bacterium
GCCCGGCGGAAGAGTAGGACGACCGAAAAGAGCCAAACGACAAGACTGAGAATGAATGGCCATGCTTCAGATTCGGTATAAATTGACACATTGACCATATCCGGCGCGAATTTGTCTATTTTATCCTCGATATTATCAAAATCCGTAATTTCTCCAGCAAGGAGTTTTCGCCACAGTGATATTGGCATCTTTGCGGGCAATGAGTGAACAGTGCCATCAGCAAATAATACATTGATACTGAAAGGGTGGGCGGCTGATATTCGTAATCCTTTGCCGGTTTGTAATCCCTCTAATGCTTCATCCACGGTAAGGTCGCGCGGTTCTGCCCAATGCACGCCCGAGTTCGCGACTTCCACCAACATAACCGTGTGCGATCCGCCATCGGGTAAATCTGAAAGCTTTACCAGCCCGTCTTCCCGCCATGCAGTCCCCGGACCGATTATTGCAATATAATTTGTCGAAAAATCTTTTTCATTTCGATGATCGTATGAACTCAGACATATATATTCAGGTAAGCGACTTTGGCTTAACAAATTTGCATTGAAAGGACTATTCCAAGGCTCATCTTTTTTCAATGAGTCATAAAGATTGCTATGTTCCATCATGGGCAAAATTTCCACTCGCCAACTAAATAAAGGTTTTCCATCCTTGTCGCAGGTATTTACCGAGGGATAATATTTATTTACATCTTGATAGTTATGCAATGCTAAACCTATTTGCTTTAAGTTGTTCATACATACAACACGACATAATGCCGGACTTGCATGTTCATAAAGTGGCAATAATAAACCTGTACATATTAATCCGATAAAGAATATTGCCGCTACTTGTATCACTCCCGATTTCAGTCTCACCGAGCGATTAATGCATATTGCGGCGAAAAATATCACAACATCAAGCCATAGAGCGATAAGCCAAAATCCATAATATTCAGATTGGCAGAACAGTGCCAATGAGGCCGCCACCATGAAAAACACCAGAAACAGCGTGGATAATCGGAACTGCATGGAATATAAAATTACTGATCGTGGATTATATGTTTTGTGATCGTTCGCGGGCTTTCGGTGTAATGTAGCAGGCACACTCCGTGTGCCGTCTGCCTTGTGGGCGAGTCATGTCGAAATTTCAAGACGGCACATAGAATGTGACTATCTCATCAAAAAGACAAAACGGCACACGGAGTGTGCCTGCTACATTTTCTTACTGTTAAGGTTGATTTTTGGAGCCGCTGATCCCCAACTCTTTCGCAAAAGGTTTCAATGCCTCGATGACAAACCGGATGTGGTCGCCCATTTCCACGCCCAATAGCTCCGCGCCTTGTTGGATAATCGAGCGATCGACCTTGGCGGCGAAGGCCTTGTCCTTGAGTTTCTTTTTTACGCTCTTGGGTTCCAGCGTGGCGATCCCCTCCGGCCGGACCAGGCAACAAGCAATGACGAAACCGGCCAGTTCGTCACAGGCCAGCAGGCATTTGTCCAAAATGGTCTTGGGCGGCAATCCCCAGGCAGGCTGATGGAAAGAAACGGCGTAGGCCATATCTTCTTCATACTGTTCCCGCAGCCACTGGACGATCCGCTTGGGATGTTCGCCGGGCCACTGCTCGTAGTCGGCGTCGTGCAGCAAGCCGATGATGGCCCAGGTTTCCGCGTCGGCATCGCCGCCTCCATATTTCGCCGCTGCGGCGCGCATCACGATTTCCACGGCCCGGGCGTGCTTCAACAGCGATTCGGTTTTCGTCCAGGCATGGAGCTGATCCTGGGCCTGTTGGTATGTGAGACTCATAATTCACCAAAACGAGGAAAAAGATGCTGTAATAGATTGCCGCAATTATAACTAATATGACAAACATGACAAAGATATCGCAATTGCCTTCCAGCCGATGATTGTATGCATAGTAGATTGTGATTAAAAGCCTTTCCCCAACGTGGCGGTGCTTTCACAACATCCAAACTGTCTACCAAATCGGCCTGTCGTCAAAACGGGCTTTTTTGGCCGTTTTTGCCAAGCTGAAAAGGGCCTTGCCCGGCGGCCTTGGGTGCATAGAATATTTTCGGAGGATAAGGGTAGGCTGTAATTTGTGTGTGAGAGCCAGCACGCTTGGTTCGCTTGACGATCCATCTTGAAACAGATCGGCCTATTGAGGTTTGCGTTCCGGCTTTTGTGTTTTTTTCAGCCTATCCCAAAAAAAGGAGCCCGACCCATTTTGGCGGGCTCCTTGGTTTTTATGCCCATGATGTTTGCCGGCGCCGATGATGTTTGCCGATTTAGGTTGAAGGAACCAACCCAAGTCATGTGAAAAAAAAGACATTCTGATTCATCAAATTCTTAAAAGGAGACCTTCTGTCCCCTGTATTCCTTTTATTCCCATTCTTTCCTTTATTCAGATTCGTTTTATTCAGAACGTCCCTTTTTTTAAAAAAATAGAACATAACTATCATCTCCCATTTTTCCTTTTTCGGTTCGTTGCCGATTGGACGATTGTTTGTATGCATTGACAGATATTAATGATCGATCCCATATAGGAGTGACGAGCGATGCGTTTTTTAACGATTGCATTTAGTATAATAATCCTTAACATCGGACCTGTCGGCCTTGTTTTTGCGGCAGATCGCGCGCCAATGGCGTTGCAAATAGCAGATCCGGATAAATCGGATGCAACGATAGTCTTCAAGGAGTTGATAAAACTGTGCGAGGATCCATGTTGGAATGTTCGGAGATGGGCCGCAGAGTCGTTAGGGGTAGTCGGAAGCAATGAAATAGACAACAGTTCCCGACCCGAGGCGAATACTAACGCATTAGCCCGCATCAAACTTCTTGAGGAAGAAGGCGTCCCGGCCCTTAATAATTTGCTTGGGGATTGCGTGCCGATTGTGCAAGTCTCCGCGGCCAAGGCCTTGGGTCAGATAGGCCCCAGAGGCCCTAATGCAGACTACACGATACATAATCTGGTTATGTTGCTCCAGGATAAAACCTGGAATGTCCGCAGTACGGCTACTGAATCGCTCGGTAAGATGGGTTCAGCGACGGTAAAGTTTGTCCCGGATATAAAAAACTTGCTTGCATGTCCGCAATGGGATGTCAGGCGGCAGGCCGCCGATGTTCTAGGGCGTATCGGCCCGGCGGCTAAAGAAGCCATCCCGGAACTAACCGGATTGCTCGGCGACTGCGAACCGCTGGTCCGCATATCGGCCGCAAATGCCCTATTCACGGTATTTCCAAACCGGATAGACGCCCTGCCATACTTGGTTAATTTGCTTCAAGACCCGCATCCCGGGGTTAGAAGTTTGGCTGCGAATCTGATAGGGGCAATTGGTCCCGAGGCCAAGGACGCCGTACCGGCCCTGATTAGTTTACTGGGCGACACCGAACCTACTACAAGAGTTGCCGCAGCCATTGCATTGGGGCAGATAGGCAAAGACGCGGAAAAAGCCAACGGGGCGCTTATCGGACTGCTGCATTGCGGAAACTGGAATGATCGGCAAGCCGCGCTGGACGCGCTGGTAAAGATAACACAATAGAAATAAAGGGAGGGGATGGGGAGATTCGTGGGTAGCAATTATCCGTCCGCGCACAGGTTTTTAATGGTAAATGTGAGCATAGGCGGTTTTCCCCGCCTCTTATACATACCCGCCGTCGGCGGATTTACTTTCTGAAGTGGGCAGTGGACGGCGGACAGGGGAATGATTCGGGGTTCGGGTTCATCGCTAACCTCTGACATCTCGCTTCATTCTCGAAGTTACCAACTCACACCCGGGAATCGGGCTTGATTAACAAAGGGGAATTTTTTACCAAGGGTTTTGGGATTTTTTGCCGTGTACGGGGAAAACATTTTTCAGGTCAAATGGGCAGGTGCAAAGGGGTTGGGAAATAAGGGGTTAGGGTGCTTGTTTTCTAGGCAGTTCTGTGCCTGAAAAGTATCAGCGAGTTTTTTGGGGAGAGGGTGCGCGCAAGTGGATTGTGGGATAGGTAGTTGGAATTTTTGGACAGGGAATTTTTCAAAATGAATTATTGGGGAAAAGTTATAAAAGTAGGCAGTTATAAGTTATAAGTTTTAAGTTATAAGTAAATGGTTGACAGTTAAAGAGATGCAAAGGGCGATGGGGGTAAAAACACTAGAAAAAAGTGACAAGATGGAAAATGAATAGTTGGTCAATTTTGGTGATTTTCGGTCATTTTTAGGGGATTTTGTCCAAATTGGAAATTCATAAAAAAGGGCAGTTGATGGACATGATTTGTCCGTCCGTGGGGGAATTGTTATGGAAAAGATTTGGGGATAGTCTATAGTTCGCGTGAAATGCCTGCGAGAGCCAGCGTGTTATAAGAATATATTTAAGTTAAAGGGGTCTGGAGTTTTTGTTTTTGCTTTGCCATATAATTCGCATCCGATCCACGACCCGATTCAGAACATGGTACAATAATAAAGACTCCCGACCCCTTTATTCTTTCCGACCCCTTTATTCCTTTATTCCTTCTTTGTTATTTTTGTTCAAGATGATTATCGATAGTTATCTTCAGTTTGTTTGAAATCGCTTTCAATGTTTCTTTATCGTTTCCATCTTGCAAAAGCTTTTGTTGTACTATTATAGTGTATGTGCCTTCGCAACTGAAATCAAAGTATCTGCTTAACGGTATATCACCTCTCGATTTTTCCTCTCCAGGTTTTGTTAAGGATGTTGACACGTAACCCGGAAATCGTGGAGTAATGGAATCTCCACAAACTTGCTTTTTAAAATTAGTTATTTGCGTTTCTTTTCCATCCGGTAAAAATACTTTTATGTCATAAGTTGCGAATATGTTTCCCGTAAACAAAGTATCAACTGACTTTTGCCCAACATTTTTATATAGAATGGTCAGTACTATTCGTTCTTCTGGGGCATAACTTGTCTTATTTGTTTCTATCGATATTGCCTGCCCTTCTACTACCTTCCCCCATTCTCTCTTATTTTCTTTAGTTTCGGGTTCGTTTTCGATCATAATTATTATAGACCATGTCAAAAAGTATAATAAACATAAATATTTTGTTATATTCGAAAAATACAACATCAGAACACCTCCATTCTATCAATTGTCTGGCATTGGTTTTAAGTTATGACCGTAATCATTCCATTCAGGTAACAATGTACTATCAATACTTGTATCAATGGAATAACAAGCGGAACCCGAGTCCAGAGACCAAGATCCAGTTTGCGAATTTTTTGTCGCAGAACCAGCCCAAGCCCAATGTAATACACTTAGAGTTACCCAAATTCCACCCGTCGGTTTATACATTAAATAAAGATCATATGCATCATTACGACTGAAAGTTTTCAATGAATTATCAAGGGGACTAGTTGGAGAATCATTCCCAGTAATATTTCCAGTTGCGTTAGATCCTACACTTACGGTTGTTCCGCCATATGGAGTTGGATCATCAAGAACATAATTCCCATTTGTAGTTCTTTTCTCTTTTGATCCCTGTGAATCTGTAATATGATCATCTGCATTAAACAATTGTGTAAATGCGATCTGACCTGCACCATTTAATGTCGTGGATACTGATGCATTCCATGTAATCCCATATGACGTATTACTTCTCCAACTCCCAAAATGTAATGATAATCCAAATCCTCGTCCAGCATCACTTGCATCTATTGCAGGGTCATCTGTCGTTGGAGTCGCAGTCAATGTTGCAGTTGGTCGTAAAACATTAAAATATGCATCGGCGGAAATTCCAATGCCAGCGATAAGCACCGAGAACCTTACGTCCAGACTTGTGCCGCCGTTAATCCAATAGTAATCAATATCCTTGCTTAAATAATCTACATTCGTAAGATCCTCCTTAAATGTTTGCTTCGTCTCTTGCACATATTTCTTGACCGTGCTGCCTGGTATGTCCCATTGAAAATACACCCACATTTCATCCGAACCATGAATTTCTGCCGTTAGAGAGATTTTTTTACCGACGACAACATCGGTAGTCGCATCAGTAATTGTTGTTGTGTCATCTTTCAATATATCAAGTTTAATAACATCGAAATTCACCGTAGCGGTGCTCGATGCGCCGCCGGTGACTGAGACAGTCCAAGATAATTGAGCGTCTCCGGGCGATATGCCTTCGACGTAGACGGCTGGCAATGGCTGCCCGTAAAGATCAAAAGACTCGGTGCTGAAAGGGACAGTCCCGGCGGCGTCGGCCCATAAACTAATGCCGCCGCTGGCCTGCAATTGGCCCTCAACCTGGCCCGCAGCCGTGGGCGTTATGCCAACAACTTCAAGAGAAGCTTGCGCAAGATCATAGGATCCAACCTTATGCACTTCCAAAATCTTAGGGTCGGCAGTGATTTTAGCGCCGACGACCGATAAACCTATACTTTGGCTGCCGCTTATTCCGAATTGATAGGCGGGACTTGCGGTGGGATCGGTCAAGACGTCCCAACTGGCGTAAATGCCGGTCGATCCGCCGGAAACGCCCGTAACGGTCAGAGTTATGGTTTGGGAAGACGACATGCCTCTTATAAGATGCGATTGATTGGTCAAACTTTCATCGCCGCCGCAGGATACGCTTATTACCGTCGGATCAAAGCTTAGGCTCCATATTCCAGAGACCACCCCGCCTTCCAATCTTCGCAGGTTTTCAATGGTGAATGTAGCCGTAGCCGTTTGCCCCGCTGCTAATACGTGCTTGCCGAAAATCATATATCATTTTGAATTTTGATCTATACCATCAAAAAGATGTAGAACAATATTATTGCTATTAACAAGCCCACCACTGTTGATTCGCGTAATGAAAGCCGCATAGGTCTCATCTCTTCGCCAACCTTGGGAACCGTTCGCCCAACCACCGCGCCTGCTTCTCCTGCCAATGCACCGACTAGAGCGGTGAAACAAATAATGTTCAAAGATGGTATCCAAGCTGGCATCCAATAATTTCGATTTCCAAGATCTAATTCAATAGATATTATCCATAAAAACCAATAGTTGAAATAGAAATAAGTAATAGTTAGAAATATCATTGTGCCATAGGCGCATGCCCTATCGCAACGCCTTACTGTACCACCAATTATTCCTGCTATTGTGCTAGGGATTGCACTTATCATTACAAAAAAGACCGCAATTCCCAATATTTCCAGTCTGTTTTTTAATACAAATACAATTGGAGATAAAACACCTATGATTATCGGAATAGTAAATCCTGCTAATGCGCTTAAACATAAGCGTTGAAAGGTGTGATATATATTGTTTTTATTCATGAAATAATTCTTTATTCTTTATCGAATCAATGACTATCAATTTGAAATACGCACGGGTGCCACTGCTGGCTTGTCCAGCAGTGCTGTGTGGAGTGCTATGTAAGCTCGTCCAGCCATTCGGCCGAAAGGCTGTGAATAATTGGGAGTCCGGGATATTGCCGGGGTGGATCGTCGACATAGTATCTGGCACTCGACCATCTCCAATCTATCGCTTTTTTGACAAATCCTCTACGTACTGGATTATGATGCAAATAATCGATGGCCGCAATAACCGTGGATGACTTCGTCAAATTCCGGTCATAGCCCGGCCCCTCCTGCCAAAAACGAAAGGTCGTTACTCCTGGTCGCTGCCGAATTGTTAGCCTATCCAATAACCGGCTTCTGGATTTTATCAGTATTTGCTTCACTCGATATGAAAACGGCCGCTTTATTGCCTTTAGCAAAGCATCGACGGTGTTTGCTCCTTTGATGGGATAGATCATCAAGTGCACATGTTCCGGCATGAATACAAATGCCGTGAGCCGATAACAGTGCCTTTCCATCGCCCGATTAACGCTCTGGGAAAGCATTTCTCGCCAAACATCATTGGTCAGCAACGGCCAACGATGGAAGCAAGAGAAAGTCAACTCGTGGATCTGCTCCGGATCGTTATAATGCCGAACTAGTTTTCGATGCCCTGTCCGCTTTTCCATGCCCAATATACTACCGCAACCGGCACTGCTGGACAAGCCAGCAGTGGCACCCGCACTTATCCATGACCAAGTATTACCGCAAACGGCACTGCTGGTCAAGCCAGCAGTGGCACCCGCACTTTTCCATGACCAAGTATTACCGCAACCGGCACTGCTGGACAAGCCAGCAGTGGCACCCAACGCCAGCAGTGGCACCCAACGCATGCTCCCTTCAATCTTTTAATTTATTCTTATTCCAGCACGGGCAGTTCGGCGAGGGCGGATTCGATGTGTTCTTGGGGGTAGGCGTAGTCTTCCAACTGGCCGGAGAAGTATCTGTCGTAGGCCGACATGTCGCACAGGCCGTGGCCGCTGAAGTTGAAGAGGATGCACTTGGCCTGGCCGGTTTCGCGGCAGCGGATGGCTTCGTTTATTGCGCCGCGGATGGCGTGCGAGGTTTCGGGGGCGGGAATGGTGCCTTCGGTTTTGGCGAACAACTGCGCGGCCTCGAAACATTCATTTTGATGGAAGGCCGCCGCCTCGACAATGCCCAAATCGGCGCACAGGCTGACCATGGGGGCCATGCCGTGGTAGCGCAATCCGCCGGCGTGGATGCCCGGGGGCACGAAACTATGGCCCAGGGTGAACATCTTGATTAGCGGAGTGAGTTTGGTGGTGTCGCCGAAGTCGTAACGGTACTGGCCGCGGCTCATCGACGGGCAGGAATGCGGCTCGCAGGCCACGAAGCGGATGTCCTTGCCTTTGATCTTGTGGCGGATGAAGGGGAAGGCCAGTCCGGCGAAATTGCTTCCCCCGCCCACGCAGCCGATGATCACGTCGGGGAAATCGCCGGCCAGTTTCATTTGTTTTTCCGCCTCCAGGCCGATGATCGTCTGGTGGAGCATAACGTGATTAAGCACGCTGCCGAGTGTGTATTTTGTATCCTGAGCAGTGACGGCCGCTTCGACGGCCTCGCTGATGGCCATGCCCAGGCTGCCCGGGCTATCGGGATCGGCGGCCAGGAGCTGCCTTCCGGCGTTGGTCTCTGACGAAGGGCTGGCGGTAACCTTGCCGCCCCAAAGCTGCATCATCGAGCGGCGATACGGTTTTTGATTGTAACTCACCTTGACCATGAAAATTTTGCATTCCATGTCGAACAAGGCGCAGGCGAACGACAACGCACAGCCCCACTGACCGGCGCCGGTTTCGGTTGTCAGCCGGTTGATGCCTTCAATCTTGTTATAATAGGCCTGGGCCACGGCGGTGTTGGGTTTGTGACTGCCGGGCGGGCTGTGGCTTTCGTCCTTGAAATATATGCGTGCCGGGGTTTTCAGGGCCTTTTCCAATCCAGTTGCCCGAACCAGCGGAGAGGGCCGCCAAATGGTCAACACCCGGCGGATCGGCTCGGGTATTTCGATCCACCGCTCGGCGCTCACTTCCTGTGCGATCAATTCCTTGGCGAAAATCGGCTCGAGGTCGGCCGGCGAGAGGGGTTGCTTGGTGCCCGGATGCAATGGCGGCGGGACTGGTTTGGGCAGGTCGGCCTGAAGATTGTACCAGGCCGTGGGAATTTCTTTTTCGCTCAGGAAAATGCGCTTGGAATCCATGGATTTACCCTTATTTATCGGTGAACAATATGGATATTGAAGAATCATATAGTTTAATTAGAGAAAAGGCGTTTGTCGAGGGGTGGGAAAATCCAATCCTCCACAGAAATCCGGCATAATGTAGCAGGCACACGGCATGTGCCGTCCCATAATCGTAGCAGGCACATGCCGTTTATCTTCTGGCCGATGGGAAAGTCACATAGAAAAAGTCACAAACGGCACACGGCGTGTGCCTGCTACATTAAACGGCGTGCGCCTACTACATTACAGGTCATGAACGGTTACAATAATCGCATCCAACATGACTAATCCTGGCGCAAAAAAACCGCCGCAAGGGCTCTCCCCCTCCCAACGCCGTTGGGCCTGGAATATGGCCTATTGGAACATTGGGCTTTGGGCGATCGGCAACGGCCTGACAAGCACCACGCTGGTTATTTTTCTGGCCCTGCAGTTGGATGCGAAGAAAATCGGACTGGGCATCGGCCTGATTTTGGCCATGCCGCAATTGGTCGGACTGCTGCGATTGACTACGCCGGTCTTGATTGGTCGGATCGCCGACCGAAAGACTTTCTGCCTGGGCACATTTTTGCTCAGCGGTTTGTTGCTCTTTTGTCTGCCGCTGGCGGCAGCGCCGGGCATGCTTCAGTCGGCCGGGATGTCGCTGGCCGCATTGGTAATACTTTGGTCCTTGCACCACTTAATGCAATACCTGGGCACGGTCGCCTTGTATTCCTGGCTGGCCGACATCGCGCCGCTTAGGATTCGCGGCCGATTTTTTGGTTTCCGCCAGCGCTGGCTGGTTGCCGGCGAAGCCATCGGGGCATTGGCTTGCGGATGGTTCTCGTACTGGTGGATAAAAAATCATGCCGAGTCGCTGCAATGGATCGGCTATGCCATTCCAGCCGGCCTGGGGGCGTGGTTCATGATCGCGGCGATAGTGCCGCTGTGGATGATGCCAAAGGCCGAAAAGGTTACGCATAAGCGGCCCGCGATCGATTGGAAATTACTGACAAGACCTTTCACCGACAGCCGGTTTTTGCGTTTGCTGTTGTTCGGCTGCTGGTTTTCATTTTCCAATGGTCTGACGCAAACGATGCAAACCACGTTTCCTGCCAAGGTATTGCAGGTATCTCTGTTGACGATGCTTGCCGTATCAACCGCAATGCGATTGGGACAATTGAGCATCAGTCCCGCGCTAGGCCGCATGTGCGACCGCATCGGTAATAAGTCGGTGATGCTGTTTTGCCTGGTTTTGACCGCCCAAGGGCCGCTGTTTTACTTTTTTTCCACGCCGCAGGCCCCGTGGTGGTTCGTGGGCGCGTGGATAGTGTGGATCGCCTACGCCGGACTGAACATCGGCCTGCCCAACCTGATGCTCAAACTTGCCCCCGACCGATCTTCTGGTGCCACTGGCAAGGCATCGGGTGCCACTGGCTCAGCCAGTGCATCGAACACCCCTTACATTGCCGCCTACTTCACCGTTACCGGATTATGCTATGCCGCCAACACAATTCTGGGCGGATGGCTTTTCGACCGTTTTGGCACAAGTACCTTCGAGTTTCTTGGCGGTACGCTGGATTACAACCAATGGATCTTCCTGCTCGGCTGGATGGCCCGATGCTCGGGGATCATAGCTTTATTGCTTGTGATTGAGCCGCGGAGCAATAAACAGAATCAATAAGGCGGAACAGATCCTATCCTATTGAAATTCCGCCCATTCTTTCACCGATGCTTGCGGAATCGCGTTATCTATCTGGTAAATTCATGCCTGCCGATGGGATGATGATTGTATTTTCATTTTCCTTCACTGGTTCCTGATTCAATTCGACTGAAATGCCGCAATAGAATATACATCCCAAGAATTGTCCCTAAAATGAAAAACACGAATTCTTGTCCATAGAATTCCCAATTGGTCAGGTGAACGGGCACGTGCCTATTAGCATTGACAATCGAAATATCCAACCTGATGAAAAGCAGAAGTGCCCAACAGCCAAACCAGAGAGTAAATTCGGACAAATATGCTTTGGTCCCAGCTCGGCGTTCAGGCGAAAACCAGTAATCTCGATGAGGGATGTTTAAGAGCCAGTCCGGTCCAAATCGGGAAAGAAGACTCATCATTATCATGAACAAAACAAAACCAGACCCGAAAATCAGCGTTACATAAAGGTATTCGCTGCGGCTCATCCAGCCGTCGGGTTGCCCGCTTAAATTAAAATGAGAAGCTACCTGATCGGGCAATTGCATAACCGATATAATCGCATAACCCATGAAGATAAAATACAGCAACAAAATCATGATTAAGGGCGTAGACGTCTTCATGATAAATACCGCGCTTGGGACGATAAAAAACGCACAGTCAATGGAATGCAACCAGTAGGATTGTCTTTTTCCTGTTTTGTCTTGGGGTTGATAATTCCTATACGGTATATCGCCGCGTGCAAAAAAATATTGGAACCTAAATTCCCACTCCC
>JBEKZY010000141.1:0-15907 GCA_049509395.1 Thermoguttaceae bacterium
CTCAAAGACCATCCCTGGAAAGGTCAATTTCAGCCTGGGGACTTTAAGTGGTACTAGCACGGTGACTTTAACCGGATCTCTTAACTGGACCGGCGGCACGATGAGCGGCAATGGCACGACCGTGATACAAGGAAGCTGGAATTTTATCTACGGCGATCTGATTCTCGACGGCCATACACTGACTACTATGGCCTCGACTACCTTTTCATCTTCTACCTCATCTAGCAGTACGCATCTATATGGCAGGAATGACGCGATCTTTAACAATCAAACTGGATCAACTGTAACCCTGTCGGGACCGACTTATTTCATCAACGACGACGGATCCGCGCCCGCGATAAACAATTATGGCACGATCAACGTGCAACCTCAAACAGGTTGCCCAATCGACATCGAGTTTGCCATGAACAATATCGGCACGGTGCAAGTATATGGCACGGGCACGGTAATGACTCTTTCAGGCGGGGGAACAAGCACTGGAACATTTACCGTTAATTCCGGCACAACCTTGGGTTTTACCGGTGGAACGCACAACCTATCCGGAGCGACCTTTAACAACTCGGGAACCATCAATTTTGGCGGGGCCACCGTTTCATTCAACTCCTCAAAGACCATCAACGGACAGGTCAATTTCAGTCGAGGGACTTTAACTGGTGCGAGCACGGAGACTTTTACCGGACCCTTTAACTGGACCGGCGGCACTATGAGCGGCAATGGCACAACCGTTTTACAGGGCCCCAATTCTATCTATGGCGATCTGATTCTTGATGGCCGCACTCTGACTAACACGGGAACGACGACGTTTTCTCCCTACTTTCAGATTAGTTTTCTCAATACGCACTTGTACGGCAGAAAAGGCGCCATCTTAAACAACCAAACGGGAGCGACTATAAACTTGGAAGGACCAACTTATTTCATCAATGACGATGGAACCGCGCCAACAATAAACAATTCCGGCATGTTCGACGCAAGACCAATATCGATAGTCAGCCCAATCGATGTCGATTTCGTCATGAACAACACCGGCACTTTGGAAGTTTCTTACACGGGCACAGTAATGAGTCTTTTGGGCGGCGGAACAAGCACTGGAACTTTTATTGTTAATTCTAGCTCTACCTTGGGTTTTACCGGCGGAACGCACAACCTTATCGGTGCGACTTTCACTAACTCGGGCACCATCAATTTTGACGGGGCCACGGTTTTATTCAATTCCCCAACAATTATTCCTGGAAAAGTCAATTTCATTCAGGGGACTTTAACCAGCACGGCCACGTTGACTTTTACCGGACCCTTTAACTGGACCGGCGGCGAGATGAACGGCAGCGGCGCGACCGCGTTACAGGGAGGAACCAATTATCTCAGCGGCGATCTGATTCTCGACGGCCGCACATTGACCAACACAGGCCCGACCGTGATTTCCCCCTACTTTGCCCCTGGCTTTTACTCCAGTACACAGTTATATGGCAGAAACAGTGCGATCTTTAACAACCAAACTGGAGCAACTGTAACTTTGCAAGGAGAAACCGGTTTCATCAACGACGATGGAACCGCGCCCACTATAAACAATGCAGGAGCGTTTTACGCGGCGCCCCAAACGGGCACAATCAACATCGCCTTCGCCATTAACAACACCGGAACGCTGGAAGTTCAAAAAGGAACGATGATTCTTCAGGGCGGAGTCGCACAATTAGTCGGCAATACCCTAACCGGCGGCACATGGAATGTAAGGGCAAATTCCGTGCTGGACATTGCAAACTGCGGCAACATAACCACAAACCAGGCAAGTGTGACTTTAGACGGCCTCGGATCATTATTTACCAAAATCAATACCCTCGCAAATAACCAAGGAAATTTCGGCATCCTTAATGGGCGGAATTTTACGACCGTAGCCGATTTGGCCAATTCCGGCGCCCTGACCGTGGGCGATGGTAGTCAGTTCACCGTCACCGGCAAATTGAGCGGCACTGGAATCACTATCGTAGATGGCGCGCTAACGGCAGATTCGATAGTGCAAAATACGCTCACCATCGGCGAGGGCGCAACGGTTACGATCAATCCCATTCCCGGAGGGCCTCTCGGCGACGGAACAATACGGGCCGTCCCCGAACCGGGAACCTTAATCTTGCTTTTGATCGCCGTTGCGGCGGTAATCTGGAAAAAAGGTGCCAGGAACCTTTTTTATTCCTGATGTGCTTTGATTTTAATTACCTGTGTGAGCATCCACGCTAAAATTCCCAATGCGATAACGAACGCAACTAGGAACATGGCCATCGGCCCCCACTGGACCTCGATCTTTTGACTGAATACGTCGAACACCGCCGAGAGGTTGATGTTCTGTACCACCTGCCGGCTGACGGCGTTGATGCCCAGCACTCCAACTTGAGCCAAGGCAATGCCGGCCACTAGCGGTCGTTTGGCCGGACAAAGCCGTTCGGTTGCGATCATGATCCACGGCAATCCCGGGGCAAGGGCCGTAACCACCGTAAGCAAAACGGTCGGAAAGGAGAACATGCTTTTGCGAAGTTCTTCGCTCCACGTGCCAAACACATACCATGTCCCTGCCGCCGCGGCCCAAATCAGGCCCACGGTATAAAGAATCTTGGCAAATTTCCAGGCCCAACGCTTATAATCTTCAGCGGCGTTGCGATGGAAAAAAACCGTATCGACCAGCACCCACACAGCCGTGGTACACAGCGCCAATCCGAACATCAAAAGCCATCGCGGCCATAGCGTCGGGTCGGCGATATTCAAACCTGTGCCCAGCGCCGCGCCGGCCACGTTAGTCTTATTCCAGATCTCCTCCCAGCGATCGACGTGGTCCATCAGGCTCAAGGCGTTGGCAAACGTAAATCCAATGGTGATGAACAACAGCGCCGCGACCCAGCCGGCCGCCCGCCGCCAGCCTTTTATGACCGTTCCGCCATTGCGAAGTCCCCAAGCATACACGTAAACGCCGTAGTAGGCTGGGATCAGAAGTACGATGATTGCCAGCCAGAACCATGCCATCAGGATCGTGGCCGGATAAAAGAACTTGAAGTATGCCACTTGGATAAACAACAAAGGCACTATGCCCAGGTTCACGCCAACAGCGATAATTATTGGCATTTGCCCGATCAGCCGGGCGGCAAACACCCGCCCGTGTTGGTTGCGGCCAAGGTGCAAACACACCGCCGCCAGCAGCCCGGCGTACCAAAGATTCATCGGCACAGCGTGAAGGGTAAAGCCCAAGACTTTGAAAAACTGTATGAACCAATGCGGAGCGGGCAGGCCCGCCGCCTGGGCAGTGTCAACTAACGTCTGAGGAACCATTAGCACTCCTCCGGCTATCGAGAGCCTAATCGCATTCCTCCCGGCCGACGCGGGGCAATGCTCATCAGATAATCGGTCAAAAGTTCGGCATCATCATCGCTGCCGGCCCAGGGGGGCATGAAAATATAAGTATCCAAATGTTCGATCGTGCTCCGCACCTCGGCCCGCGATCGGCCTTGCATGAGCTGGCCTACCGCCGAAAAACCCAAACCGGCGGAGTGGCAATCGTTGCAGTGATATTGGAACACCACTTCGCCCAGACGAATCCGGTCCACGGCGGGCAGTTCCAGCAGCCGATTTTCTTCGATAGGGCCATTGCCGCTTGCTTGGGGATAGTTTTTCGATACGTAGGCCTTTGTCCAAATGCCGCCTTCCAGATATCCCTGATCGCGCAGCTTGGAAACTTCCTCGGGCATAATTTGATTTCCAAACACGACGTTATAAATCACGTAAGGTTTTCGCACGGCCTCGCGGATGAATTCGCCCGTGCTGAAAGCCGCCAGGCCGAACAGCATAAGCGCACCGGCAAATCCCGGCGAAAGCCAGCCAGGATTACGATACGGACCGAAGTACAAGAGGAAAAACGTCACAATCGTAAGCGCGAATATCAAGACTATCATAATATTCAAGCTGGCCACCCCGGCCAATATCACCTTGGCCGAATCGGGCAGATAGCAGTACCAGCCCAGCCCGCCGACCGTAACCATAATCGCCCCCGCCAGCGCTGGCCGGGCCGATCTGGATCCGATCATGTCGCGCAACCGGGCATCCCTTATCACCAGCGAAGCGTGAAAATATACGTATAAGGATATCAGCACTAGGCTGATCCACGCCGCCAGGGCGTATATCCAGGCCATGGTCACGTGGTTTTTTTCGGCCAGTTTTCCCCAGCAATAATAAACGATAAAGGCCGACGCCAACTCCAACACGAAAAAAACCCATTCCGTGGCCCAGCCGAATACGAACGTGCGAATGAGCAGTTCTGTGGCCAGCGGCGAAGCCAGCCCGATGGTCCACCAGATGCCCACGCCCGTGATCGCTCCGAAAACTACCGTCAAAAGTATGAAAAAACCCGCGTGCCGCTTGAGATATTCCAGGTACGCGCGATCTTTGCTGCGGTAGGCGTATCCCAATTCCACGGCCAGGAACAATCCGCCGCCCACGGCATAATGCGAAACCAATACGTGCACCGTGGCGATTACCGCAATCAGCATGGGCGCGGTCAGATGCGGAACATACCACCAAGGATAATGCATGGCCGGTCGGCTCCTCGTGGGTTTATTTTTTTATATTGAGGTTCAATCGCAAGTGCGCAAGTTTATACACTTCTTATTTAGCCCCCGGTGATTATACCGGGGGTCTGCGCTAGGATTCATTATTCAGCAATGCGCACAAATAACAATACCAGCAAACACCGGTTTGTAAAGGCCCGGCTCGAGCGTCATTTACCGGCCTCATCGGCCTTTGTTTCCGGCGATTTCCCGGGAATTTGCCCATTTAAAGAATGATCCTCCTGACCGGTCGTTCCGGGATCCCTTGAAGATGAATTCATGCCGGAAGGTTCGTTAGATGCATCGGGACTCGGCCGATCGACATTCTGAAACGATTGAGTTGTGGCGCCCCGACGCGGAGCAGCCGTCTGAGATTTCCCCATTCACGTACCAACGCCGCACATGGGCAGCACCCAGCGGATCACCACGAACCAGCCCACAAAGATGCAAATTATAATCGCCGTCTTTTTTCGAGACATGCTTATACCGAGCGAAGCCTTTTTGTTGGACGATTTTTTTTATTCCTATTTAAATAAACAATTTTATGCCCGGATTTTTTTTCCCTTTTTTTCACATCGCAAATGATGGCTTTTATATCATACTTGAATTTGGCCGCGAGCAATTCGCGATTTTCGCGCACTTCGGTTACAACTGGGTCAATAAACATGATATTACCTCATAATAACTCTTCCGGCGTACAAATTACCGGGCATGTATATCGAGATTCTTGGCATATCTTTTCAATCTTTCTGATGATGGCGGCATTGGCAATATGCGTACAATTCCAGGTCAGTAAAAAATCCATCCCATGCACGGCCGCCAAAGCAATGTGGGCTGAATCTGTCGCCGCTTTTTTAGGGATTACGCCTGATTTAATTAAATCATCCGCAAGTATTGAAACTTCATCCGTAATGCCAAGCAAGGGAATTCCCTTGACCTCATTAATCCGCTTCTTTGCCTGTAAGGGATCACCCAATGCTATTTCGTCTAAAACGAACTGTGAGATATACAACTCAAAATCACCGCTCCTAGTATTCCACCATTCCTGAGTAATCTGCTGGTGTCCGGCCACGATAATATCTCGGCTTAACCAAGAAGATAAATAACTTGGTATCGTTGATTCTAGGTATAACTTCGGTTTCATCTTTGATTAATGTTGGATTTATATTTTAATTCGGAGACTTGCTGGCCCTCGTTTCCTTCTCGCCTGATTAAATTACCATTTTGAATTTCGGTTTGCAATGGGGCCGTAGAAGGCCAAAAAAAGAAAAATGCCGTACACTGCCTAACCTCCACTATCGACTCCCCCGTCTATAACACTCCAATTTTATCCAAATGATGTTTCAAATGGGCCAGATACTGATCTATCACGCTGCCCAGGGTTACCGGCTCCTTGCCGCCGATAGTGCATTTTACCTGCAACTTCTCGGCCGGAATTCGCCTGATCACGTGCACCAGGTGCAGGTTGTATAAACGCCGCAATTCTTTCAAGTCGGGCCATGAAGTGCTGTTGTAATCTTGCAGGCTCACCCATTGTTCCTGGTCGTACGTGGGCGAAACAAGCTCGTTGGCCTGTTGCGCACGCACAAATCGTTGATGATTGTTGGCGGCCGAGTCGATCAAGTGACCTATCACTTCTTTCTTTGACCACTTGGCCTCGGACGGCTTATAGCCCGCTTCCGCCGCGCTTATGGACCTGAGCCTTTCGGCCGCGGACTGTACGATCTGGCTGAGTTCGTTGGCAATCTGTGTCATGGAATTGCTCCGATTAAATGTGTTTATATGGTCGGGATCCTCCGAAACTTTTTACGGGCTCTAACAAAACCTCCCCTCTCCGGGCACCGACCGAAGGTTGGTCGGGAGAGGGGCTGGGGGTGAGGGCATTTTCACTTAGATACAAGGTTTTGTTGGAGTTCCTCAATTTTGCTAAGCCCCTGTGTCCCCATCTTCTTTTGGCCTCTCTTCCAAGCCCAATTGCACCATCCGCCGATACAGCCGGGGCCGGGTTAAACCCAGCAGCCGGGCGGCTTTGGCTTTGTTTCCTTTCGATCGGCTAAGTGCGCGGCGGATCAACTCTCGCTCCACGCGCCCAAGATATTCATCCAGTACGATCCGCTCTTCCGGCCGCCGCGGATAGGCCGCCGCCGATGCGGCCAATCGCAGCCGCTCGGGCAAATCGTCCACGCCGATTTCATGGCCGGATGCATGCTTGTAGGCTTCGGCGGCCGTCTCCATCAGTTCATCCAGATTGCCCGGCCAGGAATAGGAATAAAATCGATCCAACGCCTCCGGCGTGAAACCGCCTACTTGTTTGCCTCCCCTGGCGTTGCATTCTTCTAAAAACACCTGGGCTAAAAGCGGCAGATCCTCGCGCCGCTCGTTTAGCGGCGGCAAAAAAATGGTAACTGTGCTTAGAACCGCCGCCAGATCTTCGCGAAATTGACCCCGGGCGCACAGTTCGCTAAGGGCGATTCTCGCCGTGGATATCAAGCGAAAGGTAATTGGCTTCCTGGTTAAAAATACGGCCAACTCCATCTGCAATTCGGCTGGAATTTCATCCGCATGATTAAACAATATCGTCGTTTGCCGGGCTTTTTCGCTGGAAGAACTCATCCGGGCGAGTGCGGCCACCGTCGACAAAATTAAATCCCCCGCCACCACGCGGCAGTCCAAGGGAATCAGCCCGCCGGCCGGCGATGTTGCGGCATGATCCGCAGAGCCTGCATAATGTATGGCAGCCGCCAAATGTTGCCGTCCGCTGCCCGCCGGACCGACCAAAAGCACGCTAAAGCGGCCGGCTGCCGACAGTTCGACTTGACGCCTGGCCAGCAACATGGCCGGACTCGCGCCTATCAGTCGATCGGCTCTATAACGTCCGGCCGCCTCTTGCCGAAAACGGCGGATCGCCTCGTGCAACTCCATGCCCTGCGGTTCCTCGCCGGATGATAGATCCAAGGCGGAGATATCCTCGGGTAGATCTTCCGCGTCCACAACCGCGACCACGCCGATCATATCTCCGGGAGGCGATCCCAAAGCGTGAAACCACGCGCGCCGCCGCCGCATTCGGCCGTCTCCGCCATAATAAGAAACTTCGGCCGAAACGTCTTGACCTGTAATAACCCCTGGAGGCGGACATAGTCCGGCCGCGACCATTTCAGGAGATGAAAACCCGGCTGGGATATGATACAGGCATTTTACACCAGGCAGTTGCTCGGCAATTGGCCCTAGCCAATTAACACACTCCTGGTTGAGGAAAACAATTGTCAACTCATCATCTAATACATAAACCGGCTGCGGGGCCGCATCGAGCAACCTGGCAATCGCCTTTGTATTGATCTGTTTGGCAGCCATTCATTATCCGTCCGCAAAAAACAGTGTAAAAAGAGAAAAAAGGTGAAAGTGGGAAAATGGGGAAACGATCTATCTGGATCGAAAATAATTATACACTTCCCATTTTACCCCTTCCCCCTTTTCCCCCTTTACACTACGGCTTAATGCAATAATTCTTATTCAAAATTAGAAATAATTTTTCGCCGGGGTGACATATAGATGTCACTGGCGCCTGTAATAATACCCTAACAATTCGAAGTTGTAGATATGATTTTGGTGGATACAACTTTTTTCGATAAAACCATCACCGCTTCGGGCTGCTAGATTTGGGGCAGGCTGAAGCGGTGGTTTTTTTCTAAATGACTTTGACAATCTCCCCTCTCCCTTTGGGAGAGGGGCTAGGGGTGAGGGCGTTTTTGGATCTGTAGCAGATTTTGCTTTACTTCCTATGAAAAACATTTTTCGGCCCAAAATCAATAATGCCTATCTCAATTGCCTATCCCAAAAAGTCATCCTGAGCGCAGCGAAGGATCTCGTTGGATCTGATATTTTGCCAGTATTTTCCATTTATCTCTACCCAGATTCTTCGCTTCGCTTTCCGAATGACGCAACTATTTTGGGATAGGCTCATAATGTACATCAAAGGTTTTTTCTATTTTAGGGGCCTGGGATATTACCGGCCGGGCTTGGTTCGATGCCTTTAGCAACGGTCCTGGATAAAAACTAATAATTATCGTCACTAAGGCACAGGCCGCGGCGGCCGTCCATGCGCCCCATCCCCCTTCCGTTCGAGGCTCGGCCGAAGGGGGATGAAAATACATTACTCCCACGATCCGCAGGTAATAACCCGCCGATATCGCCGCGTTCAGCACGCCCAGGATCGCTAAAATCACAAACCAAATCCGCACATTTCCGCCTGATCCGGCATCCACGTTTAAGGCACTTCCGAAAATCTGTAATTTGCCCCAAAAGCCCGCCAACGGCGGAATGCCGGTTAGGCTAAACATGAATACCGCCATCATCGCCGCTGAGATCGGCCGGGTGCGGCCCAACCCGGCCAACTCGTCGATGCCTTCCACGCGCCGCGCCGGTTGTCCAAGATACTCCAGCATCGCGAATGTGCCAATTGTCGCCACCGTGTATACGCATAAATAAAACATCAGCGCCGCAATTCCGTCCCAGGAACCCGGCGGGCCGGTCCCGGCGGCCAAGGCCGATGTAAGACCTATCAGTAAATATCCGGCATGGGCAATCGAAGAATATGCCATCATGCGGCGGATATTTTCCTGCCAAAGTGCCATGCTATTGCCCAAGGTCATGGTCAATATCGCCACGGCCATGGTAATTTGCCAGGCCAGTGGCCCCAAGCCGGGCATGGCCGCCCAAACCAATCGCACCAGAACGGCCAATCCGGCCGCCTTGGGTATGACCGACAACAAAGCGGCGTTCGAATTGCTTGTGCCCTGATAAACGTCCGGGGCATAAAAATGAAACGGCACGGCCGCCAGCCGGAAACACAATCCGGCAAAAGTAAGCAGCAAGGCCAGTTTGGCAAGGTTGTCAAAACCCTTGGGCATGTCCGGCAGGCTTGCCATCGCTATCCGAATGCCGTCCAGTTTCATCGTGCCCCCGACGCCGTAAATAAAACTGAATCCGTAAAGCAATATGGCCGAGGCAAGCACGCTTAAAAAGAAATATTTCGCGGCCGATTCCTGGCTCCCGACGTCGCCCGGTCCGAGATAAAGCAAGATGTAAGTGGGAATCGATATCAATTCCAAGGCCACGAACAATAGTATCAGATCATTGGCCGAAACGACCAGCATTCCGCCCGCGATCACCAGCAACAGCGATCCCATCGCTTCCTGCGTGCCGCCGCCGATAAGCGGCCGAAAATTCAGCAAAACCAGCGGCAATCCCAATGCCAAAGTTAGCCAGCGGATGTAAAGGGCAAAGCCGTCGCTAATTAAAACACCGCCGTCCGTTGCGCCGTTTTGATTGCCTAAGCAAACCATGGCTAAGATGATTCCCGCCAAAGCGATACAACCCCAAGCCTTTTGCGTGCTTAGAAACGCCCCGGCAATGTAAATCACGACCGCCGCGGCGATAAGCACGATCTCCGGCAGCAGAAAAAAAAGTGTGGCGCTTGTCATGGCAGTTAGTAAACAGGGCCGGGCAATTTATTGCCCGGTTTAGGAGGAAGGATGAAGGATGAAAAATGAAGGATGAAAGTTGGTAATACCTGCGGGGAATAGCAAACAGCCAGATCGATCTCAAAGGGCTGAAAAAATAAAGAGTGCCTGCGTGCTTCGTACTCCGTACTCCGTACTAAATGTTGAATGCCGATTGCTGTATTATCCGCGCATAATGCCGCTCCCTGAACCCTGAACCCTGAACCCTGAACCCCTGCCCCCTGCCCCCTTGCTTCCGCCGCCCTTATCACGCTGGCAGTCAATTTTTTAAGCGTGGGACTCATGCGATCCAGGAAAAATCGGGGTTGCAGGCCTATCCACACGATAAATATCACAAGCAAAGCAAGGGCAAATATTTCGCGGAAGCAAAGATCGCGGACGGGTTCGTGCGGACCATCGGTTTTTGGTTCCTTAAGCGGGCCGTAAAAAACTCGTTGGACCATCCACAACATGTACCAGGCCCCCAAAACCACGCCCGACACGGCCAGTACCGCAATCACGCGGAATTGCCAGGCGTAAACCGGCACGGATTCCATCCAACCCCGCTGGAACATCCCCAAAAGCAGCAAAAATTCCCCCACAAATCCGTTTAGTCCAGGCAACCCGATGCTGGAAAGCACCAGCACCAGCATAAAGAAACTGAGCACGGGCAGGCGCCGCGATAAACCGCCGAAATCGGTAATCTCCCGCGTGTGGTATCGTTCGTAAATCATGCCCACCACGGCGAATAATCCGCCGGTCGACAGGCCGTGATTGATCATTTGAAGCGTTCCGCCCTCGATGCCCAATTGATCGGCGCTAAACAAACCGATCATGCAGAATCCCATGTGGCCCACGCTGGAATAAGCGATAAGCCGCTTGATATCCTTTTGAACCAACGCGACCAGGGAGCCGTAAATTACGCCCGCCAACGCCAACCAAAGCACAAAGGGCATGAAGCAAGCCGAGGCATAAGGCAGCATCGGCAGATTGAATCGGGCGAATCCGTAGGCCCCGATTTTTAACAGCACTCCTGCCAGGATTACGCTCCCGGCCGTGGGCGCCTCGACGTGCGCCAGCGGCAACCACGTGTGCAACGGAACCAACGGCACTTTGACGGCAAACCCGGCAAACAGCGCCAAAAATATCCACATCTGCACCGCCGGATCCATGGGCCGAATCGCCAATCCGCCGGTTAACGCGGGAATGGAAAAAGTCATTTTCCAGGTCGCCGGGTCGCCGATGGGATGATAAAAATCCCAAAGAACAATCGCCAGCAGTCCCAGGAAAGTCAGCACGCTTCCCGCCAAGGTGAAAATGAAAAACTTGATCGCCGCATATCTACGCTGTTGGTGCCCCCAAATACCGATGATAAAAAACAACGGGATCAGCGTGAACTCGAAGAACACATAAAAAAGAATGATGTCCCGGGCGGTGAATACGCCTAACATGCCCGTTTCAAGTATTAAAAGCAACCGATAATATAGCGAGGCCTGCTCGGCAATGGCTTCCCAACTGACCAGCACGGCCACTACCGTCAACAGAGCGGTCAGTCCAAAAAGCCACAGGCTTAGACCGTCCAAGGCAATGCTAAAACGAATATCGGCGCTCTGTCCGCCCAACCATGATATATCGGTCTTGGCAAAAAGTTCGCTCCCGCCCGGATACTGGTAAATCAAAACCGCGGCAACGGCACATGTCAACAGCACCGCGATCAGGGCGATCAACCGCGACCACTCGCGGCCTTTCGGCAACAGCAGTGCCACGATCAACGGAAAAAACACCGCCGTTAACAATAAAGATGCCATAACGTTTAGCCGCGACCGGGTACCATGCGGAGCATGGTCGGGGAGCGCGATTCATGTGTAATTTGTTTAACCGCAATCGAGCGTTACATCAACAGCACGATCATCAATGCCAAAACTCCCAAAATCATTACCAGGGCGTAAAACTGGATCAGTCCGCCTTGCAACGGCCGCAGCATCGAACCGAGCAACTTCGGTAAAAATCCGATTATATCGACTAAATAATCGATCACATTCCGATCGAACCAGGCGCAAAATCGGGCAAAAATCTCCAAAGGCCAAACAACGACTGCAAAGTATAGCGGATCGAAAAAGAATTTGCCGTATGAAAGCCGGTACAGCCCGACCATATCCAAAGCCGCGGTTATCTTTTCCACCAGCTTCTGCCGAGGGCCGATGTACAGCCAGGCCGTGAACAAAAGACCGATAAACACCAATACCGTACTCCAAATGGCGATGGAAATATGCATTTCTTCCCAGGCGGCATTGTGGACTGCCTCGCCCAAAAACGCCAGGGACGGCGTGCGGGCGAGCAAATCGCTCAGCACGTGCGACAATTCCAACCACGCTCCCACACCCAGCGAGCCCAGGGCCAATATCATTAGCGGCACGGTCATCGACTTGGGCAATTCGTGGGCGTGCAAGCCGGCCTCCTCGGGAATTTTTTCCTTGCCGTAAAACGATATAAAGAACGGCCGGAGGATGTAAAGATCCATGAGCAAAATTCCCAGAAGCGTGGTCCAAAAAAAGAACTCGTAAATCGGATCGCTCAGTCCCGCTCGCGATTTTTCGGCCACTGCCAATAATATTGCGTCCTTGCTCCAAAATCCGGCAAAGGGAAACATGCCCACCAAAGCCAGGGCCCCAAATAGAAATGTCAAATGCGTAACAGGCAACCGATGCCGCAACCCGCCAAAACGCCGGATGTCGATAACTCCGCCCATGGCGTGCATAACGCTGCCGGCCGCCAAAAACAGCAGGGCTTTAAAAAACGCGTGCGTAACCAGGTGAAACATGCCCGCCGTCACCCCCATCAGCGTGCCCGTGCCCATGGCCAAAAACATGTAACCTATGTGGCTGATGGTCGAATATGCTAGGATCCGCTTCAGATCGGTCTGAGTTATCGCGATAAACGCCCCTAACAAGGCCGTGAATCCGCCGATAATCGTTACCACGTGCAAAGCGGTTGGCGACACCGAGTACAGCGGCATGCACCGGGCAAGCATGTACACCCCGGCCGTGACCATCGTGGCGGCGTGGATCAAGGCGCTAACCGGCGAAGGCCCTTCCATGGCGTCGGGCAACCACACGTGCAAGGGAAACTGCGCGCTCTTGCCGCAAGCGCCCATTAACAACAGCAGACAAATCGCGGTGCCGATTGAACCCCCTACAAACATTCCCGGCGCCGCCAGACGCGTCTGCCCTAATACGCCTGCGTTTATAAGTCTGCCGTTAACGACCGTGTCGTGAAAATCCAGCGTGCCGTATACGCTCCATATCAAAAAAATGCCTAAAGCGAAACCGAAATCGCCGATGCGGGTGACCAAAAACGCCTTTTTCCCGGCCGCCGCGGCCGCTGGTTTCTCATACCAAAAGCCGATCAATAAATAACTGCACAAACCCACCGCTTCCCAAAAAACGTAAAACAGCACAAAATTACTCGCCGAAACCAGCATCGTCATCGAGAACACAAAAAGCGGGATATAGCTGTAAAATCGCCAGTACCCCTTATCTCCATGCATGTAACCTATTGAATACACGGCAACCAGCAAAGAGATAAATGTAACGACGGCCAGCATTACCGCCGTGAGCGGATCGGCCCGCAAGACCACTTCCACGTTGAAATTACCACAGCCCGGCGCTTGTGTTGAAGCCTCGCCGGTGGCCGGCGGACGGGGATATGCGTTGTCTGTTTGCGCCCAAGACCAAAGCTTAACGATATGCACTTCTTTTTCATAATCAATGGGGGTAGCACCGGCAATGTGGGTAGCACCGGCAATGGGAGTAGCATCGGCAATGGGAGTAGCATCGGCAATGTGGGTAGCACCGGTTCTTGAACCGGTGCGGCTTGCCGCAAGAGGCGATTTTGCCTCGTTTTCATGATCCAAGACAGTCTTGGTACCGCCCTTTGCCGCCGTTTCCTGAGTTGCCTGAAGAATCTGATATACCAGCAACATACTGGCCGCGCAAGATATCGCCAGGCCCACGACAGTAGGCCAATGGCTCCGACCGCGCAGCACCCGCGGTCCCAGCATTGCCGTCAGCAGCGCCGCCGCCAATGGCAGCGCCGGAATCAAAATCAAAAGTGTCTTGATGTCATTCATCCTTAATCTCTCATCCCTTATCTCTCATCTCTCATCCCTTATCCCTATTCACATCTCGCTCCGATAATCGATCTCCTCCGGCGGTACGTCAGGAGCAATCCCTGCCGGGGCAAGCCGCGGCCAGGATTCGGGTTGGTCTCCGGACTCCGGGGAAAGCGGCTTGTCTTGAAATGGCGGCTGACCGGCCTCGCGCAAGGTTTGCCACTCGGCAATGTCCAACTGCCCGCGGCGCTGAAATAGCGTTATCACCAGCGCCAGGGCGATGGCCGCCTCGCAAGCCGCTATGGCTATGATGAATATCACCAGCATCTGACCGTCGAAATCGTTGCGAAACCGGCTCCAGGCAACCAGGCTCAGCGACACGCCTTGCAGCATCATCTCGGCGGCGAGGAACATGACGATCATGTTCCGCCGGCTTAAAAAACCGATCAAGCCGATGCCGAACAACACCGCGCCGACGATCAGATAATTGTTCAACAAAGCGATTTCAGCAGGCATGGCTTTGGTGGTCAGGGTTCGGGGTTCAGGTCTTTGTTTTGGGATTCGGATTTTGGGATTCAGTTTAGCCGCGACCGGGCACCATGCCTAGCATGGTCGGGGAGCGGGAATGTTGAAAACAATTTATGATTCAGGATTTGAGTTATTAGGTTCGGAACTCTTATAGGACTCAGGGCTGGAATCATGAACCCTGAACCCTGAACCCCGAACCCTCTGGTTCTGGGCGACAATCACCGCCGCGCCGACAAGCGCGGCCAAAAGCAGCGTCCCTGCCACTTCGATCGCAATCAAGTGCCGGCCGAATAGTTCCATCCCAAAACTGGCGACATGATATGGAGAAAGCACGCCTTGGGCCAACTGTTCCGGGCCGAAGACGGATATTTTTTGTGCATCCTTTGCAGTCGATGCGCCAAACACGCTGCCTATCGTAAGCGACAGGACGCCGACTATGACAACTCCCGTGGCCGCCGATATCTGCGCCTCCCAACTCACGCGGTCGTAGATCGTTTTTCCCTCCTGGTTCGCCAGCATTAGCACGAACAAGAAAGTTACTAAAATCGCGCCCGCATACACCACGATGGTGGCCACGGCCAGGAATTGAGCCCCGGTCAAGAGAAACAATCCGGCCACGCCCAACAACGTCAGCCCTAACCAGATTGCACAATAAACCGGTTTGCGAAAACTGACAGCAGCCGCGGCGGCAACCACGGTTACTCCCCCCAGGATTGAAAACACGCCCTGGATGATCCAATCGCCCAAGTACGGCATCTGCGATGCGCCTAGTCCCAGGGCTATTACGGCCAGCACCGCGCCGATCGATCGTCCCCGCGCACTGCCCCGCGGCAGCAACAGCCACATTCCCAGCGCCGCCAACAGCGTTGCAAATATCAGAATATAATTTGTGTTGGACATATAAATTATGGGGTGGGCAATTCATTGCCCACTCGTATCGCTATTTAGCCGTGAAACTGCAAATGGTTTTACTCAAACTGTAAACGAGTGACGTTCAATATTGGCGTAAATCATGGCGTCACGCCCGTTTACGGACGTTTCCGCGCAGCGGTAATAGGCCCGACGTTTACGGCTTGTCCTTACCCATATTTACGTAGTGGAAGTCGGAGGAGTTCAACATTAAGCGGCATGAACATAAGTATAATAGCAAAGACGCATTGCATCAACAGTTCAACCGTTTTAGTCAGGAA
>JBEKZY010000142.1:0-11908 GCA_049509395.1 Thermoguttaceae bacterium
GGTTTCGCGGTTACCCCCCTGAATATGGGTGAGAAAACGTCTTTTCGCCGTCCTTCTGGAGCAATCGTGCAAAGCATGGCGGGTTTATGGGTTATATCTTATCACAATAAAATAAGGCGCCTAAAGATGATACGCCAAGCAGGTTAACCCTTGACTACCCATACTCCCCCGAATATCATCGAATTTAAGGGATTGAATTGTGTGGCGACGGCGTTTCGCCGGTGTCGGCGTGGTGTAGTCAGCAAAGGCCTGTGTCCCTTTTGATCTTTTGGTGTAGGCATCATGAGCATTTGGAATAAAATCTTTCTGGGGTTGATTGTTACGTGCTTGCTGGTCTTTTTTTACATGTCGGCGAGGATGCTGATGACGCAAAGAAATTGGAGCGTCAGGGCCCAGCAATACGCTAAAAAAATCGAAGAATTACAGAAAGAAGACAAAGTCATCGAAGAAGGCGGAGAAGTCGGCGGCCAATTCCAGCCCGGCATCGAGCAGGTTCGCGCCGAATTGAACAAGCTGACCGTCGATCGCCAGCGGGTATGGTACAAGTGCGATCCGCAGGTGAGCGTTAACCGTCAGACGCACACGGCAACCATCAAAGTAACGATAGATCAGCCCAATCCGGGCATAACCGATAAGAACATTCTTTACGTTTTTGAAGACGTTCCCGCGGCCCAACAAGGCCGCTTCCTGGGCGAGTTCAAAGTGACGGCGGTTGCCGATAAGGATAAGCAAATCACCTTGGAACCGGCATTCATATTAACGCCTGCCGATGAAAAAAAATTGGCCGAGGCCAAGAAGCCCTGGAATCTTTACGACTCGCTGCCCCACGATAATCATGAGATCCTTGAGCAAATAAGCGAGCAGGACAAGAAGGCCATGTTGCCGGCCGATAGCGCGGAGGAATATATCGAGGACGGGAAACCGGCCGCTCAAGGAGCCCCTGCCGGAAACATAGCCGACGGCAAGTATGTGCGTTCTTTGCGCGATTACGGCTACCTGTTTGACACCTATCGCATGAAAATCACCGAACTAGTGGATCGGGAACAATCGGCCATGCGCGACAAGCAAATGGTCGAAGACACCCTGGCCGACGCCAAGCTCCAGGTGCAATTCTGGCAAAAACAGGGGACCGTGGCAAAAGCCTTAGTGGCCGAAATGGTCCGCCAGCGCGACGCGGTAGCGGCCCATCTCGACAAGTTGCAGAAAAAAATCGCCGAGGCAAAGGCTGCCATAACGGAATTAATTAAAAACAACAAGGCCATGGCCGGCCAGATCGCTAAAATCCAGTTGGATGCGACCCGGCGCATTGATGAGCGCACCCGCGCCATGGCGCAATCTGCCAACGGGGAAAAATAAGGGCGTGGGAATCTACGACCGCGACTACTATCGCCGCTCTCAGCCGGGCTTATCGCTGCGCATGCCGCAGTCGATGGTCGTTACGCTGATTCTTATCAACGCGGCATTATTCCTGATTGACGGACTCTTGTTTCCAGGCAAGCTTTTGGAAGATCACAAGCTGACTAATTTCCTCTGCACCCACAGCGACACGCTCTGGCACCCTTGGATGTGGTGGCAATTCCTCACTTGCGGTTTTGTGCACGACCCGAACAATGCAATGCACATTATCGCGAACATGGCCGGACTGTTTTTCTTGGGACGTAATGTCGAACAGCTTTACGGCAGCAAGGAATTCCTCCGTATTTATTTGGTAATGATCATTTTGGGATCACTTTGTTTTGCCTTGGGTTCCGCCGCCACTAATGCGCTTGCCCATCAAGATTCGCATTATACGCTTCTAGGCGCATCCGGCGCGGTCTCGGGAGTGACAATCCTGTTCGTGCTGAATTTTCCCAATGCCACTCTCATGCTCATTCCCATTCCCATTCCCGTCAAGGCCTGGGTAATCGGCGTCATAATAGTCGTTTACAACGTGTTCGGCACAGTTGCCCAATCAGGCAACGTGGCATTCGGCGTTCACCTGGCGGGCATAGTTTTTGCCTGGCTGTATTTTCAAAATCATTGGAACCTGGGCCGTTTTTTTGGAAACATCTTACGCATGCCGAAGTTTCCATCCCGCCCCAAGTTCCGCATCCATAAACCCGACGAAGAATCGGAAGAACCGGATCTAAACGCCGAAGTCGATCGCATCCTGGAAAAAATCTCCCGCGAAGGCGAAGGCAGCCTCACCCGAAAGGAACGCCGAACCCTCGAAACCGCCAGCCGGCAATATCAAAACCGGAAGCGATAAAAAGTAGGTGGTAGGTAGTAGGTGGTAGGTGGTGGAGAGTAAGGGGTGGGCAATTTATTGCCCACTTGCAGATAGTTTAGGGATGGGCAGTTTACTGCCCACTTATTACACAATTACCGATAACTGATTACTTATTCAAACCGCTTGCGGCTTCGCAAACGAGCCCTATCGACCAGCGAATCATGGGCTTTCGGCAATGTATTTTCGGTGCACAGCAATTCGTCGAGCATGCCCTGGGCGTCATTCGCGGAATTTACAAGCCGCATCAGCCACATCGAGCAGAACAAGCCGGTCGAGTCGAATAATTCCGGCTGAAAACAAGACAGGATGCTGGAAGCGATGCGGCCGTTCAGGTCGGCGTTGGGACTCTGCTGCGCCATGCCCTGCTGAAACGCCGCCCGCAGGGAGGCCAGGACCAGCGGCCATGCATGTCGCCCGCCCGGATGCTGGCATTGATAATGCAAATCTTGGGAAAAATCCGTAGCCCGCCGCGGGTCGACGGCGAAGCGGCAGGAGTCGTGCAACCCGGCCAGATATCCGACCAGCATGTCGGTCCAGCGCTCGGTGCGGCGACGGAGATGATTGAGCTTCATGGCGTCCTCGGCGCCCATACCCGGCCCGCCCACCAGGAGCGTCAACACCCGATGCCGGGCCTCCAGATGTCCGGACAATACGCTTAAGGCAATGGGCTCGGCGTCATCGGCGCCATGTTGCCTGTCGTGTGCGCAAACCACCGCCGTCCACACTCGCGTGAGCATTTCACCGGTAATGATTTCTTCCAACACCCCGCAGATATGCGGCCATTGTGCCTTAATCCACTTGGCGTCGTTGGCCTTGGCCATGAATTCCCGGAGGCAGAATCCCCAACGATCCAGGCGGATTTTCGAGGCCGTCCAATATTCCTCCATCCCGCTCGCCGAGAGCCGCTCCACGCCCCGGACCAGCACCGGCCCATGTGCGGAAACAATCGCCGACAGTTCGACCAATTCGCGTGCGTGCATCTTGGGGGTTAGAGATAAGGGACTAGAGATTAGGGTTTAGCCTGGGAGCCTGCTCCCGGCGATTGTTTTACGTAAAGCCGTGCTCATTGGCCGCGCTTTTGTCAAACCGGGAGAGCCCGAGGGGACCGAGGCTCTCCCGGCATGAGTTTCAGCGGACATACTCAGATGCAAACAAGATGCCGAAATCCCCCGACGATCCCGGCCAATGTATAAGCGCTGTGGAAATGATGTTTGATATCAAGGACTTACGACAATTATCCCGATGCCTGAAGATCCTGAGATATTTAAGGTGTGTTGCCTCAAATCAACAATATTTAGCCCCCGGTGAACACACCGGGGGCCCCATCTGGAATTGCCAATGACTATATATTTGGCCCTATAAGGCAAACCCCTGGCGTGTTCACCGGGGGCTAAATAAATTCGGCTTGATCTAAATCGGAGATCAATGGGTTACCGGCTGTGCGATCAGCGGCAGCATGACCTCGTGGACGAACTCTGTGAAAGTGGTCGGCGTGGTCGATTCAAGCGAACGCGGCTGTAAGGGCTGCAGCCTTCCCATTTCGACTGCATCGTACATTTCCAGCAGCGAATCGGCAAGGTTCTCGCTCATGCCGGTATTGAGCAGAGCATGGCGGGCCTCTTGCTTGTCGGAGCGGATGAAAAGGATCTTTCGCCCCAGGACTTGGGAAATCATCTCCGCCGCTTCGTCGAAACTCATATCAGCCGGTCCGTGCAATTCGCGAATGTACATCCCCTTCCAGTTCGGATCGGACAGGCGTAATGCCGCCACGCGGCCGACGTCGCGGGCGGCGATCATGGGATATGACCGCGATCCGGATAAGGGCAGGGAAATCCTTCCCCATTTCGTGATCGAATCCAGTTGCATGAGAAAGTTTTCGAAGAAGAAACCGGGCCGCAAGTGCGTGATGTTGTCGGCCGCTTCATCGAGGATTCCTTCCACGTCGTACAGGCCGCAAATCGGCCCCACGCCGGAACTCAACTGGGCCCCGATGGACGACAGGTTGACCACGCGGGGAATGTTATTGGCGCGGATGGCAAATGACCCGGCAATGCCGAGACGATTTTGAAACGCTCGCACGTTGTCCGAGCCGTAGCCCGGCGGCGTGACCCAGAAAAGGGCGTCCACGTCTTGAGTGGCCGAGACGAGAAAGTCGGCGTCGTCCTGAGAGCCGATGACCAATTCGGCCCCCCTTCGAACGAATCTATCCAGGTCTTTGGAACGCCGGGCCAACAGCTTCACTTGGATGTCGCCGCCGAAGTCCAAGAGGAAATCGACCGCGGCGCTTCCTACGTGTCCTGATGGTGTTGTGACGGCAATTTTCATGATTTATCCTTTCATAAAATGTCGTACTTGCCGGAATAACTCGAAAAACACAAAACATAAACCTTCATTCGATTTCGTTTTCGCTTTCCAAACGCAAGGCACAATGAATTATATGCGCCGGCAAGACGATAATCCGCACTTTGCCAATTTGAATGTCAACTCGAGCATGACTCGATGTCGGATTGGCATAAAACACCGCCGTAAATTTATTTTTCGCATACCACGAAAGGCTTATCAGCATTTGGCTGATGGAAAACAAATTGGTTATCCATCTGGAATCGCTCGCCACTGCCGCCTATGCTATTCTGCCTGTAGGTTGACACGTGAAACGGCAACTGATAACATCTGAGCAGAAAATGGCCCCTTTCATATTATTTTCAATTGGCGGTGCAAACATGACTTTTTTTCAGACTCTATCTCCGCGGAATGCATTATCGACTCGCGCGACAAATATCGCGGCGTCGCTGTTTTTTTACCTGATCGGCGCGGCGGCATTTGCCGCGCCGCAAACGATCGAATCCGGAGCCGTATGGCCGGACGATCGGGGTAAACACGTCCAGTCGCATGGGGGCGGCATTATAAAAGTCGGCGACACATACTACTGGTTCGGCGAGGACCGCTCCCAGGGCTTGGATCGCACTAAGCGCTATGTAGGCTGCTATTCCTCAAAGGATCTGGCCCATTGGACGTTTCGCAAACAGATCGCATTTTCCGAACCTGAAAACGTGGGACGCGGCTGGATCCTGGAACGCCCAAAGGTGTATTATAATGAGAAGATCAAGCAGTACGTGATGTACATGCACCTCGATGGCCCCGGATACAAGGTGGCCCGAGTCGCCGTGGCCACTTGCGACGCGATCGACAGCGATTACAAATATCTGAAGAGTTTCCGCCCGCTGGGCCAGGAGAGCCGCGACATCGGGCAGTTCATCGACGACGACGGATCGGCATACCTGATTTTCGAGGATCGGCCGGCCAAGGGTTTTCATATCGCCAAACTGGCGGACGATTACCTCACTGTGGAAAAAGACATGAGCCTGATCAGTGCGCCGTTGGAAGGCGGCGCGGTTGTGCATTACAAGGATTTGTACTATGTGGTCGGCTCGGCCTTGACCGGTTGGAGACCGAATCCGAACAAATACGCCACGTCCGCTTCGCTGGAAGGCCCGTGGTCGGAATTCAAGGACATCGCCCCGCCCGATACCAATACCTACGGTTCGCAATCCACGATGCTCTTGAAGATCGCGGGCACAAAGGCCACGACCGTGATTTTCATGGGCGATATCTGGAAACCGCGCACTCAATGGGATTCCCGCTATCTGTGGATGCCGCTTCAGATCGGAGAGGGCAAACTATGGCTTCCAGAACCAAAACCCTGGACCCTGGACATTGAAACCGGCGAGGCGGAAATCAAGAAATAAGGATGAAAGATGAAGGATGAAAAAAGGGATTGTGACAATACTTATTTAGCCCCCGGTGAATACACCGGGGGTTTGGATGCGGTTTTATACCGCGCTAAGGAATAATCAAAGAAAAACCGCTTGCGGTTTCGCGCCGTCCACTTTCCACCATCCACCGCCCATCATCCACTGTTCCTGGAGTCTTACAATGACACGCAAATATTTGGCATTCGACATCGAGACGGCAAAGGACATTCCGGAGGCCGATTTTAATTGGAGGCCCTATCGGCCGCTGGGCATCGCTTGCGCCGCGGCACTGAAATGCGACGTCAAGGAACCGCTCTTATGGCACGGGAAAAACACCGACGGAACTCCCGCGAAACAAATGTCGCAGGCCGAGGCCGGAAACGTCGTTAGTGAATTACTCAAACTGGTTGAACAGGGCTACACTCTGTTGACCTGGAACGGCCTGGCATTCGACTTGGACATTCTTGCCGAGGAATCGGCCGCTTGGGCCGAGTGCAAAGACCTGGCCTTAAACCACGTGGACATGATGTTTCACGTATTTTGCGACCGCGGTTTTCCCGTGGCCCTCGATAAGGCGGCCGAGGCCCTAAAAATCCCAGGAAAGACGCACGGCATGTCCGGCCTGTTGGCCCCGCGGCTTTGGGCAAAGGGGCAATATCAGGACGTGCTCGACTATGTAACCCAAGACGTGCGGATCACGCTGGAAATTGCCCAAAAATGTGACCAGACGCGAAAATTCCAGTGGCTAACCCGCAAAGGCACGAAAAACACGATGGATTTACCCCACGGCTGGTTGACCGTCCGCGATGCCCAGCGCCTGCCCGAGCCGGACACATCCTGGATGGATAGTCCCATCCCGCGACACCAATTCACGCACTGGCTCAAGACCAAATAAATCCGGCAAAAACTTTAGGCTAATGGCAAATAATACGGAAATTATGTATGATGTGCCCAGAATTTTAGAATTACAGAATTAGACCATAAAAAAGGATATATTCTAATGGAGCCATTTAAAGTAATTATAGAAACTCCATGGTACACACAATGGATACCAATCCTCATTGCATTATTAGCATTGTTTATATCTATATACTCTATTCGTTTGTCACGTAAACAATTTATTGATGCAAGCCGTCCATTTGTTTGGTTTGCGCAGAATTTTTATAGATTAGAGGATGGGAAAATACAACCAAATATAGTTTTATGGAGAATAACAAATGCCCCCGCTAAAATATCATATGCCAAATATCGTTTTTATTTCAAATCTGGGAACGAAGTGCGAGACATTCATAATTACGAGGAAAATGATGTTGTTCGCTTCCCAGATGAAAAAAGTCAGCATAGATATAATTTTGAAAAGTTTGAACAATCAGTAATGTCACGTAAATTAGGAGAAGAACTGGAGCGTTACCTTAGGGTAGAATATTCTGAATTATCAGAAAATAAAAAATATATGTATGAGAGTCATTGTAAGTATGATTTTCCGGCAAATCTATGGCGTATTATCTCAGAAAAGGCAACATGAATAAGGTCGAGGATAAAGGGTTCATCGAGGATAAAGGGTTCGGGAGTCTTTTTTGCAATCAACCAAACCCCCCGGTGTATTCACCGGGGGCTAAATAAAAAAATCCCTGTCCTATGAACCCTGAACCCTGAACCCTGCTCCCTACGCTCCGGCCCGGGCGGCGCGGCGGCGGTCGATTTCTTTTAGGATGATTTTCCGCAGGCGGATTTGATTGGGCGTGACCTCGACCAGTTCGTCATCGGCAATGAATTCGAGGGCCTCTTCCAAGGTCAGGCGCCGGGCGGGCTTCAGTAAGATGTTGCGGTCGTGGCCGACTGCCCGCATGTTGGAAAGCTTCTTTTCCTTGGTGGGATTGACGTTCATGTCGTCTTCGCGGCTGTTTTCGCCCACGATCATGCCTTCGTAAACGTCGTCGGGCGGGGCGACATGCAAAACGGCACGCTGCTGCAAGGTGTCCAAGCCATAGGCCACCGCCCGGCCGGAGACCGTTGAGACCAAAACGCCACAGGCGCGCCCGGGGATCGAATCGGCCACCGGTTTGTAGGCCTCGTAGCGGTGATGCATTATGGCCGTTCCCTGCGTGGCGTTAAGCAGCCGGGTTCTCAACCCAATCAAACCTCGAGCCGGAATGGAAAAGATCATAAAGGTGTATTCGTTGTGCGAGCTCATTTCGGACAATTGCCCGCGGCGCTCGCCGATCAGCTCCATCACCGGGCCGGTGCGGTCGGTGGGCACTTCGACCACCAGCGATTCGAAGGGCTCGTGCAAAACGCCCTCGATTTCCTTGAAGATCACCTGTGGTTTGCCGATGGAAAGTTCATATTGTTCGCGGCGCATGGTTTCGATGAGCACGGACAAGTGCAACACGCCCCGTCCGGAAACGGCATACTGTTCGGTGCCAGATATGGGTTCGACGCGCAGGGCCACGTTACGCTCCAATTCCCGGTACAGGCGTTCGCGGAGATGCCGACTGGTAAGGTATTTTCCCTCCCGGCCTGCCAAAGGCGAGGTGTTCACGCCAAAGGTCATTTTCAGCGTGGGCTCGTCGACTTTTAGCCTGGGCAGGGCGCGGGGCGATAGGGGATCGGAAATCGTGTCGCCGATTTCCACGTTTTCCAGGCCCACGACCGCGCAGATGTCGCCGGCGTCGACTTCGTGAACTTCAGTGCGGCCAAGATCCTGGAATAAAAATACCGAAACCACGCGGGAGGGCGTAATTCGCTCGCCGGCCTGCATGAGCACGACGCTTTGTCCTTTGCGGATCGTGCCCGACTGGACGCGCCCGATGGCGATCCGTCCGGTATAGTCGGACCAGTCGAGCGTGGTGACCAGCATTCGCAGGGGTTCGCCCAGCTCGACGTCGGGGCCGGGGATTTTTTTCAGGATCATGTCCATCAGTAAATGGATGTTTTCGCCGGGCTGGGCGGGATCTAACGTGGCGAAGCCAAGTCTCGAACTTGCGAAGATAAAAGGGAAGTCGGCCTGCGCATCGGTTGCGCCCAGGGATATAAATAAATCGAGCACTTCGTCGACGACTTCGTGAGGCCGGGCGTCGGAGCGGTCGATTTTGTTGATCACCACGATGGGGCGCACCCCGCACTGGAAGGCCTTCGACAGCACGAAGCGGGTTTGCGGCATGGGTCCTTCGGCGGCGTCGACCAGGAGCAAAGCCCCATCGGCCATGCCCACCACGCGCTCCACCTCGCCGCCGAAATCGGCGTGGCCGGGCGTATCGATGATGTTGATTTTCACCCCTTCGTAAGGAATTGCGATATTCTTGGCGAGGATTGTGATGCCGCGTTCACGCTCCAGTTCGTTGGAGTCTAGAATGCACTCGCCTTGGAGTTGCGTATCGCGAAAGCGGCCGCTTTGGCGCAACATGCAATCGACCAGCGTCGTTTTGCCGTGGTCGACGTGGGCAATAATGGCAACGTTGCGAATATCGTCTCTACGCATAGTTGAGTCAAAATAACACCGTGGAGATAGTAGTTCAACTACCGCTCCGGCATCTATTAAACCGTCTCCTCTTATACGCGTAGGGTGGTTCCAATTAAAAGAAGCATATAAGTTTACCACTTAAAGACGGAAATGGTCAAGCCGCTGAATAATGAATAATGCCGTAGGGTGCGTTTTTGCACGCGCATGCCCCCTTGCCACTTTCCAGCGTTCTCCATCGGCAGCATGTTCGGTGGCACAAGGCCGCCTGGGAAGGGATTGAAATCACAAAATTCGATAATTATTCCCTTCCAAGGCGTCAATTTTGTATATCTCTGAGCTAAATAGTATTGTAAAGGTCTAGTTTTTGATAAAATCACCCTCTCACTGGTTAAACGAACAATAATCAATGCTTGCGATTACTGTTATTTCCGGCCTTTTCAGCCAATGAGGAAATCATGAAAACATCACACACTACAGTTTCAAAAATAAATTCCTTTCAAGGCAGTAAAGAGTATCGAAGAGAGAGGGGCACGGGTCGGACCATGACGATTGTCTTATCATGTTTTTTGGGGGCCTTATTTCTTGGAGCCAAAGATTCCGGAGAATCGAAACTTCTGCAAGCCCGGGAAATGTTGCGTGGAGAGCATAAAGATGCCGTTCGGGCGAAACAATTACTTCTCGACATAGTGAATTCTGATAATAAAACTCTCGATCCTCCATCGCTATGTTATGCCTATGTGTATTTGGGTTACATCGATGACCGCGATGGGAAAAGGGAGGAGGCCAAAGCTTGGTACAAGAAAGCGCTGGAAATCAAAGACGCAGACCCTGTTCAGGAATGCGCAAAAGAAGGTCTGGAAAAGCCGCTGACTTTTATCCGGCATCTGGATGAGGATGCATCGCAACCCAACCGGCCGAATCCTCCCGAAAAAACGCTGAAGATCGGCAAAGGATATGTAACCATGTCTAATCCGCCGACCGATCTTGTCCCGACAAAGTTCCTCTCCTTGAAAGAGCGGCAGGAGAACTTCGATTTCATTTGCGATGCAATAGACAAGACGTATGCTTGTTTCGATCTAAAGGCCATCGACTGGCCAGATGTCCGGCTTCGCTATCAAAAACAACTCGACAAGGTAAAGTCCGCTGATGATTTTTATATATTGGTATTCCATCTGGTAAACGAACTAAAAGACACACACTCCTGGCTTAATAACTACCAACCCGCCCTTCTGACAAGCGGACCTGCTGATTTGGCGGTGGATATGTTTGATGAAAAGCCGTATGTAATAAGCGTGAAACCCAACACCGAGGCTGCGCGGGCAGGCGTTAAGGCCGGCTCGGAAATCCTGGAAGTTGACGGATTGAACGTCGCCGAAAAGGTCGAACAGCTTAGATCCTGCCTGCCTGCTTGCTCTTCGCAGCGGGCCTTCATGCACGAGGCCTACCGGTATCTCCTGGCAGGCAATGAAGGAAGCAAAGTGACTATAAAACTCCGTTGGCCCGACGGTGGGATTAAAATGGTTGCGCTGAAGCGCACGGTCGGCCTGAAGCGCAATGGCGGCATTGGCGCCAGGGCTGCTTTGACGTGTCCCTTCGAGTTGACAAGGCAAAAATTCGTGCACTTCGCTCGCCACCCTTCGGGTTTGGGGTATATTTGGATCGAATCGTTCAACGGGCGCGAGGAGATTGCCGATGAGTTCGATCGCGCAATAACGGAACTACGAGACACGCCCGGCCTGATTCTCGATATCCGCGACAATTCCGGAGGGTATGGAAATGCTCAACCGCGCATCGTGGGCCGATTCCTCCAGGACCGTACGCTAGTGTCAATTGATTACATAAAAAACGGACCAGGGCATAAGGATTTACGCAGGGAGGAACGCTTTTTTGAGCCAAAAAACGGAGATTGGCAATACACCAAACCCGTGGCTCTGCTGGTGAATGTAGTTACAGGAAGCGCCACCGATCTATTCGCTTGTTATATGAGGAGCACGGGCCGCGTGACAACCATAGGCACGACCACGCATGGAAATTTATCGGGCGTGGGGGCATATGCCGTGCTGCCCTGCGGTTTGGTAGTCAGAATTTCAAACGGTTATATCTGCGATGACAAGAATATGCCCATCGAGTGCAACGGTAACAAGCCGGACGTGACCGTCAGCCCATCCATTTCCGATTTTTTGAAGGGCAAGGATCCCGCCCTTGATAAGGCCGTTGCTCTGCTTAGCAAAAAAACATCGGCAAAATAACAATCAATCCGGCTTCTAAGAAAAACTGATACATTTCGCGTTGCATAAAAAAATTCTAACTTTAATGCAATCAGCGATGATAGATGATTGCCGGATCGAATCCCCAATCGTTATTTAGCGCTTGGTATCCGCTGGTATTTCGGCGGTGCGGGCAGAATCGGGAAGCCATTTTTCA
>JBEKZY010000143.1:0-11891 GCA_049509395.1 Thermoguttaceae bacterium
GTCGAACTAACCATAACACTCGACAAGCGCAACTGCAGAATCTATCCGAATCACGAACCCAAATGGATGGATATTTTCGACAGAAATGCCTCACAGGAATGTATCTATTGTTTTAAAGGCGAAAAGTTGCGATTGGATTTGACTGTTCCCGGCGCCGGCCGGCCGGATTCATTTTCCAGGGATGCTGCATTTGAGGTTAGTCCAGGAGTTCATGGAACGTTGACTTTAGGAAGCGGAGGAAAGGGAATGGTAGTTTTATTAGAACGAATTCCGGAAGAACCACCGCATAAATAGCATAAATTCCGGGCAATTCCGCCCGGCGCAAGCGCCTGGGCTAAACGGAGGATTGATAAAATGGCTTTGACCTAACTTAACCCATGGCCTAAAATTCATTGTAAGCGGCAAGAATGGATAAGTCGTCTTAACAGACGCGGCAACGTAATCGCCTTTATTGGAGAGCATGGCCATGATCCAAGACATTATTAGTAAAAAAGGCAGTGTTGTGCATATCATCGCGCCGGGGACCATGCTCGACTTGGTGGCGCGGACGCTGGTGGAACGCCGGATCGGTTCTTTATTGGTGGCCCGGCAAGGGCCCTCGGGCGAGCAGGAATTGCTGGGCATAGTCACCGAACGCGACATACTTTACCACTGCGCAAAAAGCAATCTGCCCTTGGCCGCCGTGGAGGTGACCACGGTAATGAGTTCCCCGCTTATCACCGCCGCGCCCGGCGACAGTATCGATAAGGTAATGGGCTTGATGACCGATAAACGGATTCGCCACATTCCGGTCCTTGCCGAAGGCCGCCTGATCGGCCTTGTCTCCATAGGCGACCTGGTAAAAGCCCAGCACGACAACCTGGCCATGGAAAACCGCTTTATGAAAGACTACATCCGGAGTTGATGCAGAAGGCAGAAAGCAGAATGAAGAATGAAGAAGGAAATACTTAGAGCCGATCCCAAAACATAAAACTTTAATCACAGCAAGAGATTAGAATAACGAATTCACGGCGATTCAGCCCTCACCCTATCCCTCTCCCAAAGGGAGAGGGGACTTTTTGGATAGGCTCTTCTTCATTCTGCTTTTAAACGACATACTTTTCCACTTTCGCCCGATCGATCTCGATGCCTAGGCCCGGCCCTTGCGGGACTGTGATCATGCCGTCGACGAGTTCTAAGGGATCTTTAAGCACCGTATCGCGCATTTGGTGCAGGGTGCATTCTTGACAATCTGAAAATGCAGCCGTTGCCGCGGCCAGATGCAGCATGGCGGCCGTGCCCGGCCCCAGTGAAGGCCGCCCGCCTAATAAGGCCCTGGCATGTGCGGCGCCGATAATGGCTGCGCATTGCCGGGCCGGGGCGATGCCGCCGATTTGATTGAGATCCACCACCAGGTACTTTCCCGCCCCGCATCGCACCGCGGCCAGCACGTCGGCCGGCGAGTGAATCGTTCGCCAAACGCCCAAGGGCACGGGCGTCTGCCGACCCAGCGAAGCCAGGGGATAAAGCTCGCGTGTATTTATGGGATCGAGAAAAAACTCCAAATCGGCATATTCCAATTCGGCGCACAGATCGCGGGCGATTTCCGGACTGTATTGAGCCTGTCCGTCCAGGCGGAGTTGCACCCTGTCGCCCACGTTTTCCCGAACCGCAGCCAGAATGCGTAAATCATTTTCAGCGCGGCCGCTCGAGGCTATCACCTGGTTGTGAAAACCTTGCGCGGCCAGTTCCCGGGCGATTTTGCCGATCCGCTCAGGCAGTCCGCCCGGCAAACGGACGGCCACGGGAATCCGCCGCCTATAAATGCCTCCAAACAAGTTGTATAACGGTTCCCCAACCGCTTTGCCGGCCAAGTCCCAAAAGGCCATCTCCACTCCGCAGCGCAGACCGGCGGGGGATAACGCGTCAAGGGTATGCAACTCTTCGATGTCGAAAATGCTTCTGCCTTTGAGCACGGCCAGAAGTGCATTTTGCCGCCCGGAGAGTTCCGATTCCCGCCAATTGCTCGATGCCTCGCCCCAACCTTCAATCCCGGAATCAGTGACCAGGCGGACCAGCAGCGAACGAACGGTCTGTTTCAGTTCTTCCAGCCGGATGGCAACCAGAAACAGTTCCAGATCGTTAATTTTCATGGATTTGGTGAGATTATAATTACGTAGTAGTTAGCCCCCGGTGAACACGCCGGGGGCCTCGCATAGTATTATAGATTTTTTACCCCCCGTGTATTCACGGGGGGCTAAATATCAATTTCAGAACACACGCAAACAATTACCATTTCCCTATCACTGTGGTTCCCGCTTTGACTCGATTGCCCACTTTCACGGCGAGTTTAAGGTCTTGGGTCTGCGGCAGGATCAATTCGGTGCGGGAGCCGAACTTGATCATGCCGAATTTCTGCCCGCGGGCTAGGACTTCTCCGGGCCGAAGATTGCACACGAGCCGCCGGGCAATCGCCCCGGAAACTGGTCGCACGATTAAGCGCCGATGGGTTGAAGACTCTTCTTCCAAGCCGATCCAGGTGTTTTCGTTGCTTATTCCGCTTTCCGGACGCGTGGCGCTCATAAATCCGCCGGGCTGATAGCGCAAGGCGATTACCCGAGACTCGACCGGCGCGCGATTCAGATGCACGTTAAAAATCGACAAAAAAATACTGATCCGCACCGCCGGCCCGCCGATGAAATCTTCTTTTTCCAGGTAGGCCACTTCCGTAATCTTGCCGTCGGCGGGAGAAACGATAATCCCCTGCCCTGCCGGGATTTGGCGGGGCGGATCGCGGAAAAAATATATTACCAGGCACAATAAAATTCCGGGCAGGAATGCCAGGTACCAAAAATATATTGCGGCCAAGATTGTCAGCGCCAGAAGCGGCCAGCCGAATATTTGCAGTTCGGCCAATCCCCAGCGTGCAAAAGGCAGACTCTCCCGCCAACGGAACGGATCGTCGGCCTCATCCCAATCGCATTGGCACACGTTGCGGCAGAATTTCAAATCGCGGGGATCGAGGATTTCGTGCGGGGCGGAGTCGCAACTGCCGCGGCGCAATTGTGCCATTTGCCGCACGTAACCAGGGCGGAATTTTTTCAGCCACCATCGCCGCCACGCGCCCCAGGCCAATTCGATGCGATAGCACACCCCACCCCCCGGTTGCACGGAGCGAAAATTTTCCGGCAAGGGTTGTACTTCGGCGCGATTTTGGTCACCAAATTGCGATTTTTCCACGTTTGTTGCCGCCGTTCAGGGAAATTCATAAGGCTAAACAGCCCTCACCCTAACCCTCTCCCAAAGGGAGAGGGGACAAAGGATTTACGGCGAAGATCATAGCAAATTGCACGAGGTTTTTACAGGGGAAGATTTGGCCACTACTTGTAGGCGATAATAAGGCTTAAGCCGGAGCGTTAATCATCACTAATCTTAACTTGACAATCCGTTTATAAATGACGATAATATAAAAGTTAAGGGGATGGAGTTCCCCCGTACAAGCGCCCGAATTCGGGCTGATGACTCCTGCCATGATAGCCTCACGGCAGGGGTTAAAACCTCTGTGCCAACAAGCCCTGCCGTAAGACAGGGTTTTTTTGTTGGTACGGAGGAACTTCGATGGAACATGTCTATGCAATAGCCGCGATCTGGCTGGCCCTTGCCGTTCTTGCCACCATGTTGGCCAGTCACTTGCGGATGTCCATGGCACTGGTGGAAATTTGCGTTGGGATGGCGGCGGCCGTGGTTGCCGATCGGTTCTTTCACCCCAATGCCCTAGGATCGGACCTGGATTGGCTCCGATTCGTGGCCTCGATCGGCGCGGTTTTACTGACCTTCCTGGCCGGGGCGGAACTCGATCCGGAGGCCATGAAGGCCAAGTTTTGGGAGGTTATGGTCGTCGGGCTGTTCGGTTTTATCGCCCCATTTCTGGGTTGCGCCGCATTGGCAAGATTCGTTTTAGGATGGGAAAGTTCGGCAAGTTGGCTGGCCGGAATAGCCCTTTCAACAACGTCTATGGCCGTGGTCTATGCAGTCATGCTGGAATCCGGTTTCAACAAGACTGATTTTGGCAAGGGCATTCTGGGCGCTTGTTTCGTCAACGATCTGGGCACGGTCATTGCCTTGGGGCTTGTGTTTGCCCCGTTCACCTACAAAACTGCGATTTTTGTCGGAGTCTGCGCCGCCGTTCTATTCCTGCTGCCTTTCCTTACGTCACGCATTATTGCCTGGTATGGCAACCGCACGGCCGCCATCCGGACAAAATGGATTTTGTTGGTTCTCTGCGGATTAGGCGCACTATCGCTATGGGCGGGAAGCGAAGCCGTATTGCCGGCCTACATTGCGGGTATGGTCCTTGCCAAGACAATCGGCCGGGATCATTTTTATGTCCGGCGCTTACGAACCCTAACAATAGGCTTCCTCACGCCTTTTTACTTTATCAGGGCGGGTTCTTTGGTTTCATTACCCGTGCTGATGTCCGCTCCCATGGTGTTCATGGTCCTATTTAGCGGAAAAGTCGTATCTAAGATTTTCGGCCTGTTTCCAGTCATCGGCCTGTTTCGAAAGGATGGTAAAGAACGCTGGTATTACACGCTAATGATGTCAACCGGATTAACATTCGGCACAATATCGGCCCTTTACGGCCTGACCCATGACATCGTGACTAAGGAACAATACTCGTTTCTTGTCGCCGCGGTCATCGGCAGCGCGGTTATTCCGACCATGATTGCCAACGCGGTGTTTCTTCCGCGCCATCTATTGCCTGTGGCGCCAATAGCCGATGAGGAGATGCCGCAATTGGAAGCCGCCTTGGCCGGGACCGCCGATTCCATGAATGGATTAGAAAATGAATAATACCACCCTTTTTAGTGAAACATATTAAACTATTCGACGGGGCGATGGATATAATATCACCCCCAAGAGGCGGTGAGGCAATTATCACCCCAACAACCGCATTAAGTCATTGTTTTTGCCCCACTAGTCAAGTGCGGATTAATGATACAAAATAAGACGTTTTGGACTTTCTAACAACTAAAACTGAACTGAACGCCTTTTAATAAAAACTTCAATAGGAGATTAAAACCCAATGAGTTCGACAATTGTGGACATTCGTGGCCGGCAAATTCTTGACAGCCGGGGCAACCCAACCGTGGAAGTCGACGTGGAACTGGCCGACGGCTCGTTCGGCCGGGCCGGGGTGCCCAGTGGCGCAAGCACGGGCGTGCACGAGGCCTGGGAGCTTCGCGACGGCGACAAATCGAAATACCTCGGGCGCGGGGTTCTGTTGGCCGTCGAAAACGTAAACAACAAGATCGCCGACGAACTATGCGGCATGGATGCCCTGGATCAATACGCCGTGGATCATGCCATGATCGAACTAGACGGCACGGAAAATAAAAAGAACCTTGGCGCGAATGCGATTTTAGGCGTTTCCATGGCAGTTGCCCGGGCAGCGGCCGAACACGCCGGTTTGCCCTTGTTCCGTTACCTGGGCGGCGTGGGCGCAAGGATCATACCTGCGCCGATGATGAACATCGTCAATGGCGGCAGCCACGCCGACAACAACGTCGACGTGCAGGAGTTCATGGTCATGCCCCTGGGTTTCACCAGTTTTACCGACGCCATCCGTTGCGGTTGCGAGGTATTTCACAATTTGAAAAAGGTTTTGCAGTCGAAAAAGTTGTCGACCAACGTGGGCGACGAAGGCGGCTTCGCACCGGATTTGAAGAGCAACGAGGAAGCCTTGGAAGTGATTATGGAAGCTATCAAGAAGGCCGGCTATGAGGCGGGCAAGCAGGCGTTCATCGCCCTGGATCCGGCCGCTTCAGAATTCTACAACGCCGAGAAAAAACGTTACTCGGTCGACGGCAAGGACATTACGGCCGAGCAATTGGTCGATATCTATGCAAAATGGGTGGAAAAATATCCCATCTGTTCCATCGAGGACGGCTTTGCCGAAGACGATTGGGACGGCTGGAAATTGATGACCGAGCGCCTGGGAGATAAAATCCAACTTGTCGGCGACGACATATTCGTCACCAATACTAAACGCTTCCAACAAGGCATCGACGAGGGCATCGCCAATAGCATCCTCATCAAACTGAACCAGATCGGCACCATCACCGAGACGATCGAGGCCATCAACTTGGCCAAGCGCAACGGCTATACCAACGTGATCAGCCATCGCAGCGGCGAGACCGAAGACTCGACCATTGCCGACCTGGCCGTGGCCCTGAGCACCGGGCAGATCAAGACCGGATCGGCCTCGCGGACCGATCGCATGGCCAAGTACAATCAACTGCTGAGGATCGAGGAGATTCTGGGCGACTCGGCCATTTACGGCGGGCCGCTGTTTTCAAAAAAGCAATAGAATTTTTTGACATCAATAGTTAGCCCCCGGCTATTTATTGACTATCAGATAAAAAATTTCGCGTTTTCTCATCAGAGCCGGGCCGTGTCGGCCCGGAATTACCGGGGTGGCGCCCCGGCTCTGACTTTTCATGCGACATTCTTTTTCTGAGACTCAAGAGCCCCCTGAATATTTAACCCACGGAACTTGCACCGGGCGTTTGTACCGCAGAGGAACGATAGTCTCCCCCGCTATTTTTTCCCACCCGCCCCAATCGTTCCCTCGCCGGGCGCCAGCTTGACTACATAAAACACCTCGGCTTTTTCAATGGGAAAATCATATTGTTTTAAAACTTCCGGCAGGGGATCGGTGCTGTCCCATATCAAATACTTTACCCCGTCGGCTAGCAAACCGTCGATGATTTTTTTATCCGGATTCTTATCGACCATTACGATCCGCCGTTTACCGTTGGCCTTGGATAATCCGCCCATGATAATGGTGGAATTCGTGTTTGGATGTCCGTATATGTGGCTTAGGGCCAAGGGGCAGTTGCTGGCAAAAATATCGTCGAACATGGTGCCGTGCAGGTTCGACCAGAGGATCGTATTCGGAGAAAATCGGGTAATCATGGAATCTTTGATCGCATTTGGGGAGGGAAATTTCACCCAGGTGCACGTCCAAAAACAGCACACCCAGCCTTCCAACACCAATATCAGGATGCATGTGGAGGCCCAAATGTTTATCGTGCCCGAGATGATCCAAAATCCTAATGGTTTCCGCTGCAAGACCGGCTTATTGCCATTCGAGTCTATAGCATCAGGTGCGGCGGTCGGCGGGGATTGCCGATAAAACACCGATGCAAAGGCGGCAAACGACGGCAATCCAAGGGCATAAATCCAAACCGTATAACGAGACCACCAGTTCACGGGCTGGAGCAAAAAGGCCGCTCCTGTAACGCTAAGCATCAACATCAGGATCCCAAGCGTGTTCCATTGGCGTTTGTGGATCAGGAAAATGAGAAGCCCGGGTATGGCGGGCAAACAGGCCGCCGGCCAAAAGTATCCCAGACCGCCCACTCGACAATCGCACCAGAAAAAATCATCTTTCCAGCCCCAACGCTGAATCCAAACTTTTAAAACTCTTTTATAAACCGGCTGGCCGCGGAGTTCGGGGGCCGTGTTGGCTTCGGACTGGACGAATTGGTCAACATCCAAACCTGGAAATATGCGATAATTGCCGACCGATACTCCGGCCGGATAAAAAGGGCTTCCCTTATATAAATAGTTGCGCAAGTTCCAATATCCGCCCACTGCCGCCAAGACCGCCGATGCGAATATCATAGGTAAAACAACGGACGTGAATATACCGCTTGCGCGCTCCCTGGCCCAACGCCAGGCAAGGCAAAAAGTCAGTGCCAGGAATCCCAATCCCGCGATCATTATTCCCGTGGATTTGCCGCCCACGACCAGCCCCCCCGCCGCCCCGAAAATTAACATCGATCGGAAATTCGAGCGGAGCGAAGAAGGTTGAAAATTCACCGCGGCATGAACCATGACCGCAATCAGGGCGATAACGCACGATGCAAAGCTGCAGTCTATTAACAGCGTCGGCGCTTCAAAAATGTTAATGGGGATAAGAAGCCAGGCCGCGCCGGCGAACCACGCCAAGGGCCGCGATGCCCCAAGCGCTCTGGCCAGATAGGCAAGGCCAAATACTCCCAAGGGATAAAACAGCATATTTATCGCGTTGACGATGGCATCGCAGCGAAAAGCGTGGGTAATCACGTAGTCCGTAAGTTCGATTGCCTTGGGAAACCCGTTTATAAACATCGAGTGAGGCAAATTATCATCCACCCAATGAACGTAACCCTTGGCGCTCCAAAAATAGATGGCGGGCAGATGATAATAATTGCCGTCGTTGCTAAGCTCATCGGAAAAATACCCCACCACGCAAAGCAGAACGAAAGTCAGCACCGCCGAAAGAATGATAATATCCGGCGGCCAGGTCAGTGGTTTGGCAAGATCGTTGGAAACATCAGCCGGGCATTTTCCGCTCCGCCAGAATCCGTATGCCGCCCCTAAAGCCGCGAGGATGATCAACTGCGGGCAGGGAAAGTCCAACTGAATTCTCAATAAGCTCAAGGAAATCGTTATGAGTTGAATTGCGGCATGAAAGATTATCATACTGCCCAGGAAATTATAAATCGGTTCGCGCTGCCCGCCTCGCATAAACGCCTCCTTAAAAAAAGATCACCCGCGTTTCTTAATGCGTACGACCGAGCGGGTATGTCTTCATCAGGTTTCTGGTGATTTCTTTTATCCAAGCTGCCGGCCGTCCCCGGCTGCCTCGTTTATCTAAATTCACGATGCTTGACATTCTAAGTCGAATAAGCCCTTTTTGTTTATCACATTATGGGCTTATCACAAAGGGCAGTTTGCATGCCTTGATCATCCTTAAAACCCTTAAACCAAGGGGGTCAATTGACCTTGATCCAACTGAAAATGAAGTGTTACAATCATTTGCAGATTCTATCAGGTGCATTATGCGATCATGTTGGACTATCACAAAGCGGCTTTTTGCCGGCGCGTTCCATCGGGTTAAATCCTGTGCGCGGCTGGCAAAGCGGGCTATTGTTTTATTAAGGCGGGGCGATTACGACGCTTTTGTCCAAGGCGTTTATAAAAAATTGCGATCGGCTCCTATCGTTGGCCGCCTCTGCGTTTGTTATAAAAATTATTTGGATCGCCGCGACATCCGCAACTTTGAGCGCAAACCGCGCCCGCACGTGGTAAACATCCTCACGCCGCTGTTCTTCGATTTTGAAGGCAAAGACATGTATTGCGGCGGCGCGGAGCGCTATCTCATTGAGCTGAATCGGATTATCCGAAAACTTGGTTATGAAACCGCCGTTTACCAGTGCGGCACATCCTCCTGGGTCCGCTGGTATAACGATTTGTGCGTCGAGGGCCTTCCGGCTTCCGGCGACATAGAACTTCTGAACCGGGAGTTCCATCGCCGCGTTCCGCCCGGCGCTCTTACGATTTACTTCGCTTTTTCTTACGCTTTTCCGTATGCTCATCCGAACAGCCTGGGAATAAGCCACGGCATTTGGTGGGATCACGCGGTATACCAATATCCGCAGCGCAAAGGCGACTCGATGCGAGATCGCATATTGAAGGCCATGAGCAACTGCAAGAATCTAGTCTCCGTCGACACGAACACTATCAACTGGGTTCGGGCCACCGACGTCAAGCAGAGCGGCAAAATGGCGTATATCCCCAATTTCGTCGATCTGGACTCCTTCACTCCTTCGGATAATCGGACCGATACAAAAAATATCGTGATTCTATATCCTCGACGGCTTTACGAGCCCCGGGGATTCTGGCTTGTAGCCGAACTAATACCATATTTTTGCCGGCGTTATGACAACGTCGAATTTCATTTCGTGGGAAAAGGGGATGCCGCGGAACTGGAGCACGTCGGCCGGCTCGTCGAACAATACCCCGGCCGGGTGCGCCATTATCATCTTGAACCCGAAGACATGCACAAAGCCTACCAGGCCGCGGACATCACATTGATTCCAACCGTGGCCAGCGAGGGCACGTCGTTGTCTTGCATCGAGGCCATGGCCAGCGGGAACGCCGTGATCGCCACCGACGTGGGAGGCCTGACGGATTTGATTATCAACGGGCATAACGGCTTGCTGGTGTCGCCCAAGGCCGGGGAAATCAAGGAAGCCGTAAAAAAGTTGATCTCGGACCCTGAATTGCGGCAACGCCTGCAACATAATGCCCGGGAAATCAGCAAATGTTTCTCGCTGGATGCCTGGCGCGAGCGTTGGGAACAATACCTGGGCGAACTTCTGCCCCGGCGCGAGACAATTCAAACCGGCTCCGGGCCGTGCTGGTCGTTTTTGCATCTTTCCACGCCGGGCATCACTTGGGAAAGGGCAAAACAACGACCGCAACATCTATTGGAATCTTTCGCCGAATTAGGACATCACGCCTTTTTCGTTTCCGATTCTAAATCTCCGCATCCTTCCCCGGGCGAATCCCCGTCGAAGCCCGATTTGTTGCACCTGCTGCACTCCGATAGGGATTTGTATTTGACTAATCCGGTGCTGTATATATATCATGCCTACCTGTATCCCAAGCTTAAACAATGGCCTAAACGCAGGATCATTTACGACATTCTTGACGACCCTGCCATCCACGCCGAGGGCGACGTCCGCATGGGCCGGGGACCAGATAATAATTATCTCTATTATCATGGAAAACTCCTTGTCGAAGCGGATATAGTCATAACCAGTTCGCATAAACTCCATCAACAATATCGTTTGAAACGCCCCGACATATTGCTTGTTCCCAATGCCGTAAAAGCCGGGGATTTCGCGAATAACTTCCATCAACGTCCCGCCGATTTGCCTTTTGAAGGCGCTAAAATAATCGGTTACTACGGGGCAATAGCCGAATGGTTCGATTTCGACTTGATCCGCTTTGCCGCCGAACAAAGACCGCAGTATCAATACGTGTTAATGGGTTTGACCAATTGCCCGGAAAAAATTCAATATCTCGTCGCCCGGTGCGCGAATGTCCATTACTTGGGCGAAAAGCCTTATGAAGAATTGCCCGGATATTTGGCTTACTTCGACGCGGCGCTGGTCCCCTTCCTGGTCAACGATATCACGCATGCGGTTTCTCCCCTCAAGCTATTCGAATACATGGCGGGAGGAAAACCGGTGGTCTCGACCGACATCCTTGAATGCCGAAAATATGAATCGGTGCTAATTGCCAAAAACGCTCAAGAATTCCCCGCGCGTCTGGACCAGGCGATTGCCTTGGGCCGGGATGAAAATTTTAAAATGGCGCTTTGGAATTGCGCGTCGGCCAATAGCTGGAAAACCCGCGCCGAACAGATATTGGAAGCCTTGCAGGATTTAACGGGAAAAAACGCGGAGGGCCTCGTATCACCCGCCCCGGCTGTTCCGCTGGCTAAAGTTTCCTAGCCGCCCGCCATGAACGGCATTTTATCCTATAAATAAAGCCCCCGGCGAACACGCCGGGGGCTATTGGTTAGGGTTTATGGCTTGAAAATTAGGCCAGCCAACTTGCCGAGGGTTTTTCCAGCCAGATGTCTTGATCCTGCAAGGCCGCATCCACCGCCGACATCTCGTCATTTTTGTCGGTCGTGGCAAGCAACTCTTCGTTGTCCTGGGTATTCGCCCCGGCGGTATCCGTTACCCGCTGTGAAGCGTCGGACGGCATCAGATCGGCGGAGCTGAAAACAAGATCCTTGCTCGTGACCGCCAGGCTGCTGGTGTTATCGACCAGGCTCGCCCCATCCGTTCCGCCGTCAGCGGCCGGGGTGCCTGTCAATCCGCCTAGATTGCTCGTCAAAGCCGCCAAATTGGTCGTCTGCGATTGGGTCGCCGCGGCCGCGACGGTGATCGTCGAAGCCACATAGGAGTTGGTAAAGACGTGCGTTACCTTGTCGTACATGTACCCGGCCACGTAATACGTGCCCGGGGCGAATTTGGATGCGTTGACGGAGAGCGAGCCGTTTC
>JBEKZY010000144.1:0-11648 GCA_049509395.1 Thermoguttaceae bacterium
CACGACGCCTCGATCCCCTGGCTATCGCTGGCCGTCACTTTAATTTTGGTCCTGGCAGTAGGTATATTCGCCGGCCTGATCGCCTCTGCCCGGGTGTTGCATGCGCCGCTGCTTAGTACGCTAAGGGAGGAGCGGTAGATTTATTGCGTTGAGTTTTTCGCTGGTGTTCTTTATTGCAAATTGCAAATTGCAAATTGCAAATTGAACTATTTTTAATGTTTGGATAATACAGTTACGGGACCGGGGACAACAGATAGGGAAAATGGGAATATTAGTTCGCAGGCAGTGGGCGGTGGAGTGTGGGCAGAGTACAATATCTAGAAATACAATGCCTGACAAGCAGCCACTGACACCCGATTTTTATATTTAGGTGATACGATGGATGCATTTTCTTTCGGAATTATGCCTGACGATGGCAAACCTCTCGAACTAATCGATCGAGCAGACTGGGAAAAGGAAATCGAAGCAGCCAAAGCTGACGAGATGAAATTGGATGGAGAACGAGTTCCCATTAGTCTAATGGTCGAGTTACCATTTTGGCTTATGATACCTGATTGTGAGATAACCGTTTCACATGAAAAAACACTTATTCTAGCAGGCATTAAGGGAAATTATGCTGAAGTCTCAGCGGGTAACACTTTTTATGATTCTCATGTTAGTGTGTGGTATATCGGTCCAGCAGATGAACTTAAATCTGGGAATATCCCGCCTTGTGTGACCGAGATCAAATATCCGATATATCGACACATGAAGACGGTCATTCTATTTAAGCCAGAAGCTTTAAAGGAAGCGATTGATATTTATCTGGATCGCGAAGAAGATAAAAGTTTGAATAGGAACCGTAAAATTAGGCGTATAAATAGATCTCATCAATATTTCTGTTCTTTATCTTTTGCATACATCCCGTTTCTAAACAACTTAATCACATCTTACCGCTCGACTTCTTATGATCCTTTTGCATTTGAAGTAAGTGAATGGGATGTGCCTATCTGGTTTGCCGAATACAAGGGTGAATTAATACGAATAGGCTTAATGCCATATTGGGATAAAGATGATTATCCGGATATCGGTAAAATCGGCAAAAGCGAGCGATCAAAGTTTTACGCAACGAGTCAGGAAGATGTTCAGGTTGAAGCGAATGAGGATATAACACCAGGAAAGCTTGAGCTACTAGATGCGCTCAGCCTATATCATAGGGGTCGTTTCGGTGACGCTGTCCGATCCGCTGTAACCGCCATAGAAGTCGCTTTGGAATCGCAACTAATAAAGTTGTTGAAAGAAAAAGGCTATTCTGACGAAGAAGCTGATCGTCGATTATTCGAGACTCGGAATAGTTTTCATGATCGGATCGAAGATTATGAAAAAGTGAGCCAAAAAAGATTGCCGAGCCCTATTATAAGTATGATCCCTTATATCAACGGAGTAAGATTAAAGTCAGAGCTTGGTTGGGTTAGAAAATTACGCCATAAAGTAGTTCACGAAGGAATTAGAGTTGATATTTTCTCTCAAGGCTTAATGCAACGAGCTATCGAAACTATGACCTGGCTTTATCGTTGGTTATCAAGTGAAGACTACGACAAAGAGGATAACCGCAATTTCACTTTCTTTAATGGGCTGCATGGCCGTATTATTTTACCTTTCGATTACACTGAGACAGGCGTTTTTATCAAGAAACATGAATACAAAGATGCAGAAATTAAGACTTCCGACCAATTGATCTTCAATCAATACATTGCCACGATCAGCAAATATCCATGTGATGTTGAACTATTCACAAAAATGAGTCTGAATCATCTTTGCATCGATTGCACAGACGCTCCCCCTGATTTGGCTGACGATCCGATTTTACGTGAAACCTTTCATATTCACCGTAATAGATGGAAGTCGCTGGTTTTTTGCCTTGATTTCGACAAATTACTTGATACATCAACTATATCACAGGTTGCTCTGCGATCGCTTGCACATATGCAATCCGCAGGCGCCGATTGGGGCTCCTTGTGCATTATTAATCATCAGCGGCAGTGTCCCATTGAGTTGCGCGAAGTGGAGGAATCTATTCCAGATGATGTAGATAAGATTGCCAGAGAGTGCGGGATCACTTTGATTACAGCACCTGACCTTTCGCTTCTTATCCTAGGATCTGCGTTTTATAAATGGGATATTGATGCCATTAAGGATCTCTTGTTCCTTCCAGGTCGGCAAGGTTTAATACCGCCCGCATACCATAAAATTGGGATTTTTCTTCGCTTCTACCCACAGCATTCTGTAATGAGTGTGGAACTCACTAATGGAGAAATAATTAAGGTAGGTGACACACTCGGAATCCGCTTAGCAACACGATATTACGAAGAATTAATTGAATCGCTTGAGATTGACCGTATTTCTGTTAAAGTTGCGACCGGTCCCTGTAAAGTGGGCATAAAGACGAAACTCGGAAAGAATAAAATCGATGTTGGACAAGTGGTGTTCATCCGGACGTCCTAGAGGGTCGTGAACGGCCCTCAAAATGCTGAGTTCGTTCATTGCTCCAACTTCCTGCCTCCAGAAAATGGCACAATTTTTCACCTTGAAATTAGGTCCCGCACTTTGTTAAAATCTGCCGCGGAATACACTGCGCGCCCCAGCAAATAAGCGTAAAGAATAAGATGCGGACAGGGATAAAACGTGGAAAAATCGAGATTCTGACCCCAAAAATTTCGACAGTGGCATGGGCATCTTGCCCATGTTTTTCCTGCACGGGCAAAATGCCTTTGCCACACAAATGCCACACTTTTTTAAAAAGCAGGCGAGTTGTTTTTGAATAAAAGGAGCGATTGTTGCATAAGGGCCGTGAGCGCCCTCGGGTTCGACATCGCGAACGTCAGACAGGAATGTCTGACCTCCTGATTTATTTTCCCCGGCCGGGGCCGAACCATTCTACGTGGCGGCGGGGGCAGAATAGGAGGTTGTGCTCGGCGCAGTAGGGTTCCAGCCATTGGGTTTTGGCGGCCAATTCTTCGGGGTCGGTTCCCTGGGGCATGAGCATTACCCGAGAGCGGTCGATTTGCGGCATCGAGGATAAATATTCTTCGGCCTCTTGGCAGTCGGCGGGCGTGTCGATGACGAATTTTATTTGATAGTCGTATTCTGAGATCAGACGATTGATAACTTCCGGCCGGTGGCGGTTGGCTTCGTGACGCCAGGTCCAACGGGAATCCAAGGATGAAGGATGAAGGATGAAGGATGAAGGCGTGGAATTGGAGAGTTTCGGGCTGATCGACATCAAATCGCAGGCCACCGGCAAATACAGCGTGCCCGAGGTCTCGATTGTGATGTGCCAGCCGGCATTGCGCAAGGCCGTGCTTAGGGGGATCAGCTCGGCGAAGAGCATCGGCTCTCCGCCGGTGAGGACGACATGGTTTGAGGCTGGAGGAAATGATGAGGGATGAGAGATGAGGGATGAGGGATGAGAGATAAGGGATGAGGGATGAGGGCAGTGGGCAGTGGGTAGTGGGTAGTGGGCAGTGGTTAGTGGAGAGTGCTGAACCCTGAACCCTGAACCCTGAACGCTATCAATGCTCACGGCTGACGGCTGATGGACTGGCAGATTCTTCGCTTCGCTCAGAATGACATTTTTTTGAATGACGTTTATACGGTCGAGAATTTCATCGACCGAGAGGTCCTCGCCTTCAGGCGACCAGGAGGCGTAAGGCGTATCGCAAAACCAGCAACGGAGATTGCACCCGCTTAGACGGACAAACAAGCTATCCGCGCCGGTCAGGCGGCCTTCGCCTTGCAACGATCGAAATATTTCGGCGATGCGCATCGATTTTAAGTTATCAGTAAACAGTTTACAGTTTTCAGTTTTCAGTGAGTGGACGATGGACGGTGGACAATATCCGACATTTCACTGCTGGACAAGCCAGCAGTGGCACCCTGCGCGTTTTATCCTTCATCCTTCATCCCTCATTCTTCATCCTTCATCCTTCATCCTTTGTATTTTACCGGATCTTTCAATCCGGCGTCTTGAAAACCTTTTCGGCGGAGTTGGCAGGCATCGCAGCGGGCGCAGGCCATGCCTTGGGGGTCGGGATCGTAACAGGAATACGTGAGGCTGTAATCGACGCCCAGTTCCATGCCGCGGCGGATGATTTGGGCCTTGGTCATTTTGATAAGCGGCGTATGGATTTTGAATTTCAGGCGGCCTTCCACGCCCGCCTTGGTGGCCAGATTGGCCAAGCCCTGGAAGGCGGCGATAAACTCCTCGCGGCAGTCGGGATATCCGCTGTAATCGATGGCGTTTACGCCGATGAAGATGTCGGCGGCGCCCACGACCTCGGCGTATGCCAAGGCCAGCGACAAAAACACCGTGTTCCGGGCAGGCACGTAGGTGACGGGAATGCCGTGGGCCATTTCCGCGGCCGGACGATCTTTGGGCACCGGGATCGAGCCGGTCAAGGCGCTGCCGCCGAATTGGGCCAGATCGACCTTTACCACCGCATGCAGCTTTACGCCCAGGCTTTCGCCCACGCGCCGGGCTGCCTCCAATTCGAAGCGGTGCCGCTGCCCGTAATCCACAGACAGGGCAAACAAATCGAAACCTTGCTGCCGGGCGATGGCGGCGGTGGTGGCCGAGTCCAGGCCGCCTGATAGCAGGATGATCGCGGAGCGGGGCATTTAAGTGGTCAGGGTTCGGGGTTCAGGGTTCAGGATTTGAGGTTCGAGATTCGGGGCTCAGGATTCGTGGTTCAGGATTTTCATGGGGTGGTCAGTTTACTGACCACTTTTGAAGTTCGCATCGCGAAACCGCAAGCAGTTTATTCAGAATTCATCATTCATCATTCGGCATTCAGCATTCTTTATTTATCTCCATCCCCTATCCGTTATCCTCTATTTATTTTATCATTACATAAACGGCATTGTAATGGAAGGAGTTTTCCGTGGATAAAGTATCTCAAGACGTGCTGGAGACGTTCGATAATCAATATCCCGGCCGGGATTACAACATACATATCGTCTGTCCGGAGTTTACATCGGTCTGCCCCAAAACCGGCCAGCCGGACTACGGCACGCTTACGATCGACTACATTCCCGGGGCAAAGTGCGTGGAATTAAAGAGCCTGAAAATGTATTTGCAGCAGTATCGCAACATGGGAATTTTTTACGAAACCGCAACCAACCGGATTCTGGACGACCTGGCCGCTGTGCTAAAGCCCCGGAAGATGACCTTGACCACGGCTTTCAATGCCCGGGGTGGCATTAGCACCTCGGTTACGGCGAGTTTTGCAGAAGGATGAGGGATGAGGGATGAATTTTAAATAGCCATCAGCTTTCAGCTATCGGCTTTCAGCTTATGACGGCTGAGAGCTGAGAGCTGATTGCTGATAGCCTCTTATGCAATGAATTGTAAAACCAACATCGAGAATCGAAAATGTCCAATCCGCCCCGAGTGCTTCTTTCCGGTTTTGCGGATGAAGCGGCCAATCACAAGACGGCCGTCGAGCAGTTCGCCGCTTTTGCCGCTTTGGGTCTGCAATATTACAGCATTCGATTCATCGACGCGGGCTCGGGCATTAAGAACGTGATGCGCCTGAGCGGCGGGGAGATTAAAAAAATCCGCCGCCTGCAAGATGAATACGGCTTGAAGGTCTCGTCGATCGGCTCGCCCATCGGCAAGGTGAAGTTAAAGGACGTCGATGACGGAACTAAGAATATTTACGTGCCGTTTAAAAAATATCTTAACCGCGAGGTAAAGAAGGCCTGCCGGTTGGCTGAGGCCTTCGAGGCCAAGCTGATCCGCGGTTTTTCTTTTTATCATCCCAAGGGGTCCGATCCGCGGGATTATATTTCGCAAGCGGCCGATCAATTGGGGCAGATCGCAGAGGCCTGCGGCCGGGCCGATTTGATATTCGGCCTGGAAGTCGAGGCGAATCTGGTCGGTTCGACCGGGCCGCTATTGGCCGAGATCTACAAGCGGGTCGCTCATCCGGCCATGGCGCTGGTGTTCGACGCGGGAAACATCATTACCCAAGGCTATTCGGCGGCGGAAGTTTACGAGCAATATCTGGCCATGAAACCGGGCCTGGGCTGGATGCACATCAAGGATTACCGGCATCTGCGAGCGGTGAAAAAAGCGGGACACGTGGATGAGGACGCCTTGGCCCACTTTGTTCCCGCCGACATCGGTGAGAGCGGGCATGAAAAAATCCTTGGCGATTTCGCGGGCATGTTGCCGGCATTGGAAAAGAAGCTCCGCCGCCGCGGAGTGCCGGGCGTGTTTTTAGACCTGGAGCCGCACGTAAAAAGCGGGGGACAATTCGGCGGCGCGAGCGGCCCGGACGGAATGGGCGTCGCCCTGCGCGGCCTGTGCCGCGTGCTGGACTGGGCGGGCGTGGCTTATCATCTCCGCGATTTCGCCGACATCAAAGCCGTCAAACGTTTTTAGAGTTTCTAACTAATTTGTCTTATGACGCCCGCTCCCCTGCGGGTCGCGGCTAAACGGATAAATAAATACCAAATAAACACTCTAACTAATTCCCGAGCGCCCTCTGCAAGCAAGCAGCGGCGCGCATCAAACTGTCAAACGTTTTTAAAATAGCGATAATTATCAGCGGCGTCGCTTCCCTGGGACGATTTGCCCGCTTTTATCGGCTCGGCCGGCGATTCAGGGTTTTCAGTATCTTTTTCCCCGGCAATCTCGAATATTGCATGGCGCTCGCCGGGCGTTTTTCCGTCATCGCTCGTTTGATGGAATTCTTGCATTGAACCGAGGTTATCCGAACCGCTAACAAGCAATTTAATGGTCAGCAGCACGTATTGGCCGCCCCAGATTATGGCCACGACGAAGCTCATCATTGCCGAAAAGAAGGTGAGGCTGTTTGTGAACCACATCCGCCAAACGAAGAGGAGTAGCATGCCGGTGAATCCGCCCAGCAAGGCTACCGCCAATTTTGAATACATAACATGCATCATTAACCGGCGGTCGTGCGTGCCCAGCGCGTTTTGCGCGGAGTATTTGGCCAGGTCGCGGAGCAACGTAATATCAACTTGCTTTTCCGGGGCGACGGTATGAGGCGACATTTCCACCGGCTCGCCGCGTTTCGCTGACACCGGAACAGGCGCCGGAGCGGGCGTCGTTTCTAATGGCAACGGCGCCGAGTCCGGCCGGCCGGCGGTCGATGCGTATGGATTATCAGAGCCACTACTCAAGTCGCCTTGCGTGCTGCGAATTCGCTGCATTAGACGGACCATGTAATCATCGACCGATTCTTCCTCATGTGCCGCGGGGTCCTGGGAATTCGAGAGCGCCTCGGTTTCGTCTGTCGCGGAGTTGTCCGTTTCTTCCGGCATGTCGATATCACGATCTAAACGTTGAAGGATATCGTGGGAATCGGCCGGCGATTTATGGGATTGAGGCGGCAAAGAGCCGTCCGCAGCCGGCGCTTTGACGGATGGCAAAAGCCCATTGTCCGACGCTTGTTCGGTCGGTTCGGCTTCGCAAAGCTCGCGTTCGCGCTGTCGTTGTGCAAGTTGCCCCTGCAAATCTTCCATTTCGGCGTGGAGCCGTGCTTGCAGTGTTTCCAATCGGTCCGCCTTTTGGTCCATTTCTTCTTGCCTGGAGGCGAGGGCTTGTTCCCGAGCCCTGCGCGATTCCTCCCATTGGTTATGTTCGATTTCCAGTTGGCTGCTTTTGGTTTCCAATTCCGACTTCTTTAATTTCAATTCCGACAGTTTTGATTCCAATTCGGCCGAGCGAGTTTGATGATTGTGCGATTGTGATTGGAGTTCGGCCGCTTGTTTTTTCAATTCGCGGGTTTTCATATCGAGTTCGGCCGCTTGGGCATCGAGTTGTACGGAACGCCCGGCGAGTTCCGCCGCTTGGGCTTGAAGTTCGGCGGTCCGGGCATCGAGTTGGACGCTGCGGGCGTCAAGCTCGCCGGAACGGGAATTATTCTCGGCGGCATGAGCGGCCAGGTCGGCAGCCTGATCGGCAAGTCCTTTGTTTTGCGACTGAAAAACGGCCGATTGCACATCGAGTTGAGATTTGCGAATTTTCAGTTCGGCGGCCAACGAATCCAGTTGGACCGAACGCTCATTTAACTGCCGCTCCGTATTCTGGAGATTTTGCTGCGAGAGTTCCTGTTCGGCCCGCCATTGTTGTTGCTGTAGATTCCAGGTTTGGCGCTGGGACTCGATTTCGGCCCATTGGGCTTTGAGCCGTGCGAGTTGATCCGATTCCAACTGGAGATCTTTCTGCGGTTCGGACTGTGTTGGAAATTGTTGACATCGATCCGGGAAAAACCCGTCGGCGCCGGGCGAGTCGTCAGCAATTTCGCCCGTGGCGACGATCTCGAATTCCAGCGATCCGATGTTCAATCGGTCGCCGGCGGATAAGGGCGCTTCGGTAAAGGACCGCCCGTTGAGCCGGGTATCGGGCGACCAACGGCGGATTATAGTCGCATTGGGGCCGCGAAGGATCAAGCAATGGATTTGACTGATGCCCCGCCCTCGTAATCTCAGCGTGCAATTCGGACCGGAACCGATCGTGCATTTGGCCGACTTTAGTCGGAGAAGCTGCCCATTATGGTTTGTTCCTCGAACTCTCAGCACGAGATCGCTAAGGGAGGAATCCAAAACATCTGGTTTAACAGTGCCTGTGACCATGGTTTATATCCTTATTCCCAAATGAAATTCGCGATTTATATACCCCAATGGAGTTACACAAATTGGGCAAATAATTACATAAGATCCCACCTGCATTTAGCTTACGGCAAGGCGGCGGTCAAAATGGGAATGCTGACAAAGATGGAGTAAATAGAGTTTGCTGAAAAACGGCTGTATATCTTTGACGGATTTGACGATTATCCGATAGCGACTTTGGATGCAGCAAAAAGCGACTGATTTTTAAAAGGGTAAATGTCATTTTTCATGGTTTCTGAGTGTCTTCTTGAGCGATTTGCATCTACCCATTCAGAAGGGTCCGGGATGCGTCGCAAAGATGCAAGTTAAGTTATTGATACTTAATGACTTATAGTAGTTCCTCGTTGATAGCCTAAATTAAAAAAACAAAAAAGATTTTAACCCGCACAAGGGCAATAAACGTAGTATGATTTGGTTGCTACTGTTCAGTGGCTATTCAAAGTTTTAGTCTGGGTAGCGCCAGTCACCTAACCCAGCATTGGAACCGAGAGGAGAGTTCGACAACGGCTAGTCTGAAGGGGGGCAACCTTCAGTGCGGCCAGGATCGGACACCGAGGTGAAGTCCTATGAGCCGCAAAGATGCTATATTAACCATTCGCCAGATCCTATTGACGCGGCGCGATGCGTTGCGCAAAGCTCTGGCAGGAGACCTGAGTTTGTTGAGGGAGTTGAACGCGCAGGCCTCGGGCGACCTGGTCGACGCGGCCCTGGATTCGGTCCAGGACGAAATCAGTTCCCAGCTTGCCGAGGTGGAAAGCCGCGAGCTTGCCCGCATCGAGTACGCCCTGGAGCGGATGCGTGAGGGCCAGTTCGGCATGTGCGAGGGTTGCGGGACCGGTATTCCCATGGCCCGCTTGCATGCCCTGCCCTATGCCACGTATTGCATAAAATGCCAGCGCGAGATGGAACGTCAGGGCGCCGCGAATGCTGCGGAAGTCGATTGGAGCCGGTTGCTGGACGTTTCGGGCAATGATGCGGAATTGTCGATCAACGACATCGAACTTGATGTTTCTTGATCGTGCGAATCGCGGGAAACTGCCGAGGTTGGTTAGGCGAAGAAGCGTAACAAAATTGGGACCGGCTGGCGGTATTTCTTCAAAATCGACTAAACTGAATTATTCATGAAATTACACCAGCCCGAAGCGCAAACGAGGGATAGCAAACAGTTTACCCTCGCTTGCACTTCGGGCTGCTATTTTGGGCCGGTGTGTTTCGGGTTCTGCCTTAAAAATCTCAGGCTATGAATAATAATCCGGGTTATATGATGGCCATGGTGACGAACGTGCTTGAGCCCATTTTTTATCGTCAACTGCCTCTTGGAATATCTCAATAATTCCCCCCCGGCGGTGGAGGATATAAAAATCCCCGCCAATTATTATAAGGTATCAAAATGTCCTTTAAACCGCCGGGTATCTATTATACTAGTTTATACGCATTATGATAATTTACAGAACTATATGCAGGCACTGGCGTTTATTTATTATTCAATCTGAGATCTACAGTCTTTAAAGCCCCGCTAGGAGCTGCGGATTATAGAGAAATACCCAATTTCTTTGCCATATTCCTATTTACCCCTTAATATAAATAGATACTGGGCAAACCGTACTATTATCTGGAAACACATGCTACGACTCACTTCCTTTAAACGCTTAAAGCTGTCGGCCGCGCACCATCTGGGCGCCCGTCCGCTGATTGCCATATCGCTGGGCATATTATGTTATTTGGCCCTTCCAGTCGGGCTTTTGGCCCAAAATACAATTCCAGCGTCATTGGAACACGCCAAAACCCTAACGCCGGAAAGGCAAGCCGAACTGCGGCAGGAACTCCAACGGCAACTAGTCGCGCTCGAGGCCCAATCGGCCGTTATGAAAACCGTGGCCAAGCTGGTCGGCCCCTCGGTGGTGTTTATCGAATCGCAGCGCGGGCCGGATGCCTCGCGCAGGCATCTCATTCAAGAGGACGGCTCCGGGGTGATCATTAAATGGAAAGAGAAATTCTACGTACTCACTAACCGGCACGTAGTGCGCGATACGCCCATTAGCGCGATTAAAATCGACCTTGCCGACGGTCGGCGCATCGCGCCCGATAAAGTTTTGGGCGACGAGGAGTGCGACGTCGCGATTCTGGCCGTATCCGCGCCGGACCTGGTAGCCGCCCCGCTGGGCGACAGCGACAACCTGGAAATCGGCGACTTTGTCATGGCCATGGGCAGTCCCTTCGGGTTGAACCAGTCGTTTTCGCACGGCATTATCAGCGGCAAAGGCCGGCGGAATCTGAAATTGGGCGAAAGCAACTCCAAAAACGGCGAGAGTAATTTCAAGAATCAGGATTTCCTGCAGACCGACGCCCCCATCAACCCGGGCAACAGCGGCGGGCCGCTGGTCAATATGCGCGGGGAAGTAATCGGCATCAACACGGCCATCGCCAGCAATTCCGGAGTGAGCGAGGGATGCGGATTCGCCATTCCCATTAACATGTTCATGTTCTCCGCCGGGCAGCTTATCGAGACAGGCAAGGTAATTCGGGGATATATCGGGGTGCAATTGAATTCCAGGTTCGGGCCGGAAGCGGCCGCCGAGGCCGGGCTGCCCCGGTTGATGGGCGCCAAGATAAGCGCCGTAACGCCCCGCACGCCCGCCGAGACCGCGAAACTTCTGACCGGCGACATAATCCTGGAATTCAACCACATACCCATCGACGACGACGGCCAACTAGTAAACGTGGTGAGCATGACCGACATAGGCGCGACCGTGCCGGTCTTGATCTTCCGCAACCGCCAGACGCAGACCGTCGAGATCGAGGTCCAAGATCACGCGAAATATCCGCAGTAGGCGGATTTCGGTTTACACAGGGTAGCACCGGTTCTTCTTATCGTTTACCGGGTAGCACCGGTTCTTGAACCGGTGGGACGGAGTCCCGAGAGGGTTTGGCAAGGTTTTCGATTTGCTTTAAATCTCTTGCGGCAAAGC
>JBEKZY010000145.1:0-11544 GCA_049509395.1 Thermoguttaceae bacterium
TTATCACGCTCACGCATAAGCCGAATCGTGTTGGCCCAATCTTTATAGTTGGGTACTTTAGCGCTTGGTTCAACATTGCGAATCAGAGAAAACATCCATTGGGCCGTTTCCATGTCCGCCTCGTCGAAGCGAAGCTTCCGACAAGAAGAATGTGTCTGGTTACTGTGTCTGGTTACTGAGTCTGGTTTGAGTTCATTCTGCGGACCACCTTTGTCTACAGTTTGAACTACCTTTGTCTCTGGTTTGAACTGGTTCATATTTTGAACTAGTTCATTCTGTGGACTACCTATAATCTGGTAATGATTAGAAGGATTCCCTTTTCCTCCCCCTGGGACGACTGAAATTTCACCCTTTGAGACAAGTTCCTTGATACCCTTATAAATGCTCGCCCGCGCCAGACCAGTATCACTCTGAATAGTGCTGATGGATGGATAACAACGGCAACCGGAGTCGGCTCGATTCGCCAACGCAAGCCAAACAGTAATCACGGACGGCGAATAAAGAAACAAGCGGTCAAGAAATCCGTTTTTGATATGCCCGACAAACGTGCCTTCGGCTTGCTTCGCAGATTGTTTGGTGATATAATCCGTCATCAGTGATCCTTAAACCCTCGGCTCACCACCACGTTTTGCCGGGGGTTTTTTTGGCATCGAAAATAAATTGTTAACGCGGGATGTTTCCCTCCACTCAAAAAAATTGGATAATGTCCGGCTGTTTCGCCCGGCGCCGGGTCGGAGTTGGGCTAGGTGCTTGTACCGATCGCCGGCGTTCAAAAGCCTCAACATCGCGCTCGTCGATAAGGTAACGCGGCCTGCCGCCCGGTTTCGTTGCGACGTCGATAGCGGGCAAGTCGCCTATATGAATCAAAGTTAGGATTTTATGAACATCGCAACCGTAGCGGGCTGCTAGTTGGGGTGGGGTGATTTTTTGGCGGGTGGCAATCATCGCGCGGCCTCCAACCTTTCAGGTTGTCGGTGCTCATCAATAAACTTATGCAAATCGGCCGGATCGAAGCGCACTTCATTCCCGGGCAACAATACGCTGGGCAATTCTCTACTGCGCGCAAGACGCGCGACTTGTCGCGGAGTGAGCCTTAGAATGTCGGCCGCTTCAGAATCGGTGAGTAAATGGGTCCTTTGCATACCCACTTACTTAGCACAAAAAAAACACCTGTAAATAAGTTAAATTTGCCCTTGTCCACTTTTGTCTACTTCTGGTCACTTCTGGTCGGTAGGCAGGTCATTAAGATGGACTTGATAGCTCTTGTCAGAATTTTTTATTACCCGAATCTTGCCGTTTTTAACTCGCCGCACAAAGGTTCTTGCTGAGTAACCGAATATTTTTCCCCATCGGCTCGGCGTGTCGGATTTAGACCACGGGCCGTCACTTTCAGGCGTCGATTGTAACCTTATCTGGGCAATGCGAATTTCATCGCATATTTTTCCAAGTGCATTCGTATCTGGTCCCGAAACCTGAACAAATAAAACGGGTTTCTTTTTTACAATTTCTCGGCCGCAAGTGACATTCCCGGCAACACCAATAGCCATCCACGAATCCGGAACGTCATACCCCGTTGCCAGTAATTGCCTCTGTGCGTTCAGAATCTTGGCATCCCAATCGCCCGATTTTTTATGAGCCATCTCCAAGGCTTTTTGAAAGGCTGGCATGTTATCATCATCAGCCTTAAAGTGCTCGGTAGTTGTTTTGCAACCTCTCAGCATACTGGCAAGGTAAAGACGCGAGAGGTTTTCTAGAGCTTTTAATTGAGTAGATACGTTTGACATATTCTAATCCTTTCAGCCAGGTCGGTCGGGTAAGCATCGGGGCGATTAGATTTCCTCGATAGCTCACCCGGCCTATGCGGTAGCGAACCGCAACCCGGCAATATCAATAGTTTACTTATATTCCTCGTTTGAAAACAGCCATGCGTGAACGTGATCGACAACGGTCTTTAGGCGGTCATCGGTTATGCGTTCCCTGTACAGTCCAGCCATACTATCGTCTGCATGCCCCATTATCGCATCGACGGCCACCTGGTCGCGTGAATCGCCGGCCACGGTCTCGAAGGTATGGCGTATGGCATAGAACCCTAAACCGGGTCGGTTTAATTTCAGTTCGCGTAGTATCTTGGCAAATTCCTTGCAGACCGGATCATCCGACCACATCTTCTTCTTGCCGGTTTTTGGGTCAGGCTCGCCTATTACAGCCTGCGCCCACTTCCGGCCATACTTGGTTATAAACAGCAGTTTCGCGGCCGCTTCGTCCTTTGGCATCGGTCGGGCCTTGATTGCCTTGCGGATCTCGGCAACCGTTTTCGGCCATAATGGGCAACGTCGCGGAATGGCGGTTTTCGGTCGCGGAAAGTCCAACCAGCCGCGTTTAAGGTCCAGGGCTTTAATTGGTAGATTTGCTATATCGCTATTTCCGAAACCCGTATTGATGGCAAGCAGGATCATTGCCTTTAGCGGCATGCCGGCCTTGTTGAGGATCGCCCGCAACTCCGCGGCCTCGAACATGCGGAGCCCTTTGGCTTGCCTTGCCTTCCGTAGGATCTTCTTAGAAGGCCGCTTAAACTCGCTGCCGTAGCGTATAGGGGCGGGGACTAATTGATTTTGCTCGGCATACCTAAAGACCACGCGAACCCGCTGGACCTCGTTTGCAAGCGTTACAGGCGACCATCCTTTTGCCATGCTGGCCCGGAATTTCTCGAAGTCGCCGGCGTCCAGGTCGGCCACAAGCCGGTTGACACCAAAAGCCTTGACGATTCGGGCGCAAGTGGCGTGATAATCCTGAAAGCTAACCGTCGATAGCTCGCCCGATTCAAGCTTATGCTGGCGATTAGTAAGAAAACGGTTTGCGAGGTCTTTAATCGTCAATCCGTTCCCGGCCACCCGGGGAGTGCGGCCGGCAAGCAGATCCTCTTTCCGTTCAAGCCACTTATCGAGTGCTGCCTTGCCCAGGGGATCGTCGGCGGTCTTCCCGAAGTAAACCAGCTTGCCCCTCACCTTCTTAGCCCATCGGCCGGTAGCATGGGGGAAAAGGGGGAAATCCGGCCTGGGTTTCCCCGGTTTTCCAGTTCGTTTTTTTATGATAGACTTAACCATTATGGAAACCTCCAAGGACACAAATATGAATCAGTATTACATACCACCCAGATATATCATATCAGGTGTCAAGAAGGTGTCAAGTAGTTTGGATAAGATTCTAAAAATAGTCATAACTACTTGATATATATAGCTTTGGGCCTGTAGCTCAGTGGTTAGAGCAGGGGACTCATAATCCCTTGGTCGGGGGTTCAAATCCCTCCGGGCCTACTTAATTTGGATTAATTACGCGTAGCCCGCCATCATTGACGCGAACGGCTGCGTTATTGGGCGGTTTTGTCTTGTGCGCGGCGGATCAAGACGTTGTAGCCTTCTTGCGCAAAATGATGGTCATTTGTCAGCACGTCTTTGATGCCTTCTGCGTCCATCACATTCATCGAAGAACAATCCGTCAGGCTGTATTCCTTGTCAAGCCGTTGTGAAAAGCGGTCCACGGCGCGCAAAAATGACTCCCGCGACTGAGAAACAACCTTAACGTTGGGATTGTCCAGGATGCGTCTGACCGTTTGCACAGCTCTATATCTCATCTGATTTCCGCCCTTGGAAAATGCGGTTACGAACTCGGCAAGGACTTCATCGGTAGTCACAATGAGGCATTGTCCGATCGCCTCACGGGCTTCGTTTGCCGCCGACCAGAAGGGATCGTTCGGCTTTATAGTCGCTATCCAGTATAACGTGTCCGCGAACACTTTGCGCATTATTTGGGCGTCCCGTAGAGGTAATGGTCGAGATGATCAGTCAGGTCGGCTGGCAGCCGATTCCATTCCTCCTCAGGAACATCAGCCCAAATGGCGCGCAACTGATCTTCGATTGTCGGCGTGCTTGTTTCGATGTCTTGTTTCACAGGGTCCGCCTCTTTTGCAGAGCCGGCTAATTCCACGCGGACCTCGGCGCCTTCAGGAAGAATTACCGAATCTTCCAAGCGAATCGTGCCGTTTGATACATATCCCCGATAGACCATGATTTTGCCTCCGCGATATTTCATTATACTTCACACTGCCCTCGACGTAAATGTCCGCTAACACGTAACCTTTCGCTATAATCGGCTTTGTCGAAGCGGCAAGATGCCGTATTCTCGCATCAGGCTAGGCCGCAAAGATTTTGGTATCTTATTTTTGGGCCTGTAGCTCAGTGGTTAGAGCAGGGGACTCCTAATCCCTTGGTCGGTGGTTCAAATCCCTCCGGGCCTACTTGAGTTACAGCGATTGCGTTTTGGCAGCTTTAGTTGCCCTCGGGCGTTTTCATACGGAACTCTCTACCGGCAAAGATGAGTGCGGCCGCCACGGCCAGGATCAGGCCGGCAATCAGCAGTGTCAGCACGCACGTCTGTGCCTGGGGGGCCGTTGTCATATCGATCGCCCACTCATTCCCGCTGGCCGGTTTCAGCCAGCGGATGACAAGCACGCGGAAGTAATACATTACCGTCAGGCGGCGGGCTACAGTGTCGAGGCTGGCGAAAATGCCTTCAAAGATAACTATGTAGGCCACGCCCACCAGGAGCGAGCGGCGCATGAGCAGTCCTAGAAGGCCAAAGAATCCGCAGTAGCCGACCTGAACCAAGGCCAGCAGGCCGGCCGTTTTCAGGGCTTGTTCGACCAGTCCCGCCGTTGACGGCCCGGGCGCGGTCAGGGCGATGACCACGAATGTGGCCGCGGTGAACACGGCCGTCAGCACCGAAGTCATCAAAATCGTCGCCAGGAGCCTGGTCAGGTACAGCGCCCACTTCGGCAGTGGCCGCAGGAGCAGGTAGGTCAATGTCTGCTCCTCGACTTCATCCTGGATGATGCCCGTGGCATATAGCAGCGCTGCCAGCGGGGCCAGGGCATGCGGAATGAGGTTGAAAATTAGGGCGAACTGCGTGCCTTCGATCGGGGGCGCGTTTCGAAACGCCAGATTGACCACCGCCGCCAGAACGCAGGGCAGCGCAAACAAAAGCGAGACGACCAGCAACCGGCGTCCGCGGATGAGCTGGCGCAGAGTCAATACGAACAGAGAAGCCAGGGCGCCCGGATATGGACGCCGGGACAGGACGACGGCGGTATCGGCAAGAACAACGTTATTAGAACTCATTTGCTCACCAGGTATTTGAATACGGCTTCCAGGTTATCGTCTTCCGAGTAAACCTCGCGCAGGGCGGTTTTGTCTTCCAGCGACACGGCGGGCAAGCGGGCATAGAAGGCGTCGGGACGCCGCGTCTCGACCAGCACGGCCTTATCGCGATTGAGAATTGTCACGCTTTCGACGTCTTCCCAGCAGACCAGCTTGGCGGCCAGTGCCCGGTAATCGTCACAGGCAAGGACGATCCGATGCGGATGCCGGTCGATCAAATCGCGGATTTCGCGGACCTGGCCCTCGGCCACGAGCCGGCCCCGGTGCAAAAGGATGATATTCGGGGTCAAGACCTCGACTTCGTGCAGGATGTGGCTGGAGACCACCACGCTGCGCCCGGTGCCGTCCAGGCTGCGGATCACATCGAGCAGGTCCCGGCGTGCAACCGGATCGGTGCCTGTAAAGGGCTCGTCCAAGAGCAGCACGCGGGGCTCGTGGACCATAGCCTGTGCCAGTTTGGTCCGCTGGCGCATGCCTTTTGAGTATCCGCGGATAGGGCGGCGCATGTTGTCCGTCATGCCCACCACGGCCAGGGCTTTTTCTGCGGCCTCGGCGGCTTCGTATCGGCGCATGCCGGTAAGCCTGGCGCAGGTGCGGACGAAGTCGTAGCCGGTCATCCACTCGTAAAAGGCGTCTTGCTCGGGACAGAGGCCGACGTGCCGCATGAGGGCCGGATTATTCCAAGTGCGGTGTCCGAGGAGGCGGATACTTCCCTGATTTGGCCGGAGTTGGCCGGTGGCCAGTTGCAGCATGGTGGATTTGCCGGCCCCGTTGGGACCCAGCAGCCCGGTGACGCCGGGCGGGATCCGCACGGAAAGTTTATTCAGACCGATAACATTGCCGTACCATTTCGAGACGCCGTCGAATTCGATGACAGGCGTTATCGCAAGCGGTCCAGCGTTTTCACGCGTGTGCTCAAAGTCCATAGGGAAAGTCCCAAAAGGCCGGCCAGCACGCCGGCCGACCATATCCAGGGATACTGGGGAACGAGTTGATCGGCGAGGCGGCGATTGTTGATCGCAGGCAATCCGGCCGCCGGCCCACCTTTGTCTAATATCGGCTTTAGCGCGGCCCGAGGCACTTCGATCGCCTTGCCGACCTCCACCCAGGCGGCGTCGGTGTTCAGCAGGGCCTCGCCCAAGCGCTGGAGGTTGGCGGTGTAAGAGAATAGCGGGCGCCAGTTGGTCGGGGCGGCCTCGGCTTCGGCAAGTGCGACGCGATTTCGCACGCGCTGCCCTAATTCGCCGGACATGAAGTACTTCTGATCGGGCGGTTGACTATCGGGCGAGACAACTTTAGCCCGGCCCATTTCTTCCCGCCAGATGGTCTGGTACAGGGTTTGTTGTTGTATGCCGCTAAGCACCCCCGCGACTGCCGAGCTTATGACCCACAAGCCAAACCAGGCGATGCCCACGTAGAGCGACCGCCGCGACAGGGACGAGAGGGCCAGCATTATGGTCCCGGCCGAAACGACAATCACCAGACCATACAGGATAGACCCCGGCAGCAAACGCCAGGTGTCGCGGATCACAGTCAAATCAAGGCTGAAGCATACGCCCAACACATAGGCGGCCGCGGCCGGAACGACAGCCACGGCGGCCACAATTGCGGCAATTACACCCAGCTTGCCGAGGAAGTAATCCCAGCGCGTCAAGGGCCGGGAAAAATACAAGGGCAGGGCATTGAAGCGAAGGTCGCGGCTGATCAGGTTCGGTCCCGAAATTACCACTAACAGCATAATGTAGAATATCTCGACTCTGAAGAAAATCGAATACGAGATGGTCCATACCGCGTGGCGGTATGCGTGCGGATCCGAGGTGATACCCGGCGGCAGGATCGGCTGCAGCAGACTTATTACCGTTTGGCTTCCCTGCTCGAAGAGGCCCCAAAGGGCAAGGACGACGACCAGGACTAGGGCCGGCATCCAGGCCAGCAGCAGCAGGATGCGGATGATCGAGATCGTGCCCCTAAGCTGCACGCGCAGCCCCTGCCTGGTGATGGCCAGCCAGCGCCATGCGTGGCTCGACAACGCGCCTTTCCAATGCTGATATCCCTGATCGAAGATGGGCATAATTTTTACAGTAGTGTGGTATAGATTCGGGCTTTTTACGCCGGTCACAAGTGACCGGGCTATTGAGTCTCAGACTTAACAATATCAATAGCCGGCGGTCAACGACCGCCGGAATATAAGCGAATTCCCACCGGCGACTGTTAGTCGCCGGCTATTGTGTGTGACATTAGTTTTCCGATTCACAATAAACGGGTATTTTATTGTCTTCCAGATTAACATGTTCAATCATTAGTCGTGTTCGATGGCCTTTAAAAACACTTCCTCAAGCGTACTTCTTTGCGGTCTCAGGTGGCGGATCTGCTCGCCAGCGGCGGCGGCGAGTTCCCATAACATTTGTTGCGACTGACCAGCGGGCAGTCGCACCAGAAGGCCGTGGTCCTGGGACTTCACGGTGCAGCCGGTTTCAGCAAGACGGCGGGCGAATGACTCCGCGTCTGTTTTTACCCGAACCTCGTAGCATTGGTCGTGTAAGTCTTTCAACTCCTGGATTTGCCCCTGCGCCACCAGCCGGCCCTGGGCCAGCACAAGTACGTGGTCGCAGACGAATTCGACGTCCGGCAGCAGGTGGCTGGAAAAGAGCAGGCTCATCTCCTTGCCGTGGGCCAAATCGCGGGCCAACTCGAGCATCTCCTTGCGTCCCGCCGGGTCCATGCCGTTGGTGGGTTCGTCGAGAATGAGCAGGCGCGGATCGTGGACCAGGGCGGAGGCCAACTTCAAACGCTGCGTCATGCCGGCCGAGTATGACTCCACGGGCCGGTAGCGGGCCTCGCCCAAATCGACGTGGTTGAGCACCTCATGGGCCCGCTGCAGGGCGCTGGTGCGCGACATCCCGCACAATTCTCCGGCGTAGGCCGCGAAATCCACGCCGGTAACACCCGGAAAAAGACACTCGTCCTCGGGCACAAAACCGACTGCCTGGCGAATGTCGAGCCGCCGGGAGTGCAGGTTAAGACCAAGCACCTCGCCCGACCCTGAATCGATCGTGATCAGGCCCAAGAGAGCGCGGATCATGGTCGTCTTGCCCGCCCCGTTCGGGCCGAGAAGGCCTACGGCGCCGGGCGGCACGGCCACCGACAGCCCGCGCAGGGCCGTGATCTTGCCGTAAGTCTTAGTGATGTCGTGCAGAGTAAATAGCATCGCAATCGCGTGAATTTTAGTGAGAAATGTAGATAATCATAATAATATATTCGCTATAAGGCCGACAGTCTTGGGATAAGGGTTTTGCCCGAAAAATAAGGATCCTTATCGTTGACATCGCCATTATTACAGCTAGAATGGGTGGTTTATATTCTGCGGCGATTGTCGCCTATGTATAAAATACCAATAACCTTAATTTTTTTCGTGGGAGGAAGTGACTAATGGCAGAGGCAAAATCCGGTCAGATCGTAAACGTGATGAAGGAAGAACGGCTCTTTCCCCCGCCCAAGGAATTTGCCCAAAAGGCTTGTATCGGCTCGATAAAGCAGTACGAAAAGATGTGGAAGGAGGCCGCGGCCGATCCCGGGGCTTTTTGGGGCAAGATGGGCAACGAACTCCATTGGTTCAAGCCTTACACCAAAGTTCTGGAATGGAACGAACCCTTTGCCCAATGGTTTGTCGGCGGTCAGACCAATGTTTCCTACAACTGCCTCGACGCCCATCTAACCACCCCTCGGCGGAACAAGGCGGCCTTGATCTGGGAAGGCGAGCCCGGCGATATCCGCGTGCTAACCTACCAAATGCTGCACCACGAAGTATGCAAATTCGCCAACGTGCTGAAAAAACTGGGCATCAAGCAGGGCGACGTAGTGTCGATCTACATGCCCATGATCCCCGAATTGGCCATTGCCATGCTGGCCTGCGCCCGGATCGGGGCCACGCATTCCGTCATCTTCGGTGGATTCGCGGCCGAGGCCATCGCCGACCGGAACAACGACTGCAAGGCCAAACTGCAAATCACCTCCGACGCCGGTTGGCGCCGCGGCAAACAAATCCCGCTGAAAGCCAATGTCGATACGGCGCTGGATAAGTCTCCCACTGTCAAGCATAACATCGTGGTAAAACGCACTGGCTGCGAAACTCGAATGAAAGAAGGCCGCGATCTGTGGTGGCACGAGCTGATGGCCGAGGCCTCGGCCGACTGCCCGGCGACGCCCGTGGACAGCGAAAACCTGCTCTTCATCCTTTACACCAGCGGTTCGACCGGCAAGCCCAAGGGCATCAAGCACACCACGGCCGGTTACAATTTGTTTGCCAAGAAGACCATGGAATGGGTGTTCGACGTCCGCGACGAAGACGTGTACTGGTCCACCGCCGATATCGGCTGGATCACCGGCCATACCTACGTGGTCTACGGCCCGCTGACCGCCGGGGCTACGACGCTGATGTACGAAGGTTCGCCCGACTGGCCCAATCAATCGCGGTGGTGGGAGATGATCGAACGCTATAAAGTCAACATTCTTTATACCGCGCCGACGGCCATCCGCACGTTTATCAAGTGGGGCGACGAGTGGGTCGACAAGCACGACTTAAGCAGCCTCCGCCTCTTGGGCACGGTGGGCGAAGGCATCAATCCCGAGGCCTGGATGTGGTATCACCGCAAGATCGGCGGCGAGCGATGCCCGATCGTCGATACCTGGTGGCAGACCGAGACCGGCGGCATTATGATGACTCCCCTGCCCGGCGCAATTCCCACCAAGCCCGGCAGTTGCACAAAACCCCTGCCCGGCATAGTGCCCGAGATCGTGGGCGAAGACCGCAAACCGGTCCCGGTAGGCTCAGGCGGATGGTTGACCATCACGCAACCCTGGCCGGCCATGCTGCGGGGCATCTGGGGCGATGACGAACGTTACAAGACACAATACTGGACCGACGTGCCCCATAAATACCTGTGCGGCGACAACGCCCGCTGCGACGAAGACGGCTACTACTGGATCATGGGCCGGATCGACGACGTGCTGAACGTATCGGGCCACCGGCTCTCGACCATCGAGATCGAAAGCGCTTTGGTAAGCCATCCGGCCGTGGCCGAGGCGGCGGCGGTCGGCCGCCCGCACGACGTGAAAGGCGAGGCCGTGGCCGTGTTCGTCACCTTATCGAGCGGTTTTGAGGCCAGCGAGGATCTGCGCAAGGAGCTCAAAATGCACGTGCGCAAAGAGATCGGCGCATTGGCCGTGCCCGACGACATCCGCTTTACCACGTCATTGCCCAAAACCCGCAGCGGCAAGATCATGCGCAGGCTTTTGCGCGACATCGCCGCCGGCAAGACCACCGTCGGCGACACCACCACGCTGGAAGATTACAGCGTGCTGGCACGATTGCGCACTGAAGAAGAATAAACCGATTGCAAAGCCGCGACCATTGGTCGCGGGAAATTCTTTCTGTTTGGCCGCGACCGGGCACCGACTTAATGTCGGTCCGGGAATGGACACAAAATGCAAAATAAATGGATCATACAGGGCTGGGGCTCGCAAGAAGTATCCCGGCCCTAACTATTGTGGGGTACATTGTGGAAAACGTCCGCAACCTCTTGTATCGCAGACCTGAAATTTATGAACTGGTATACCCGGAACCGAACGACGAGACACCGATGATGTGCCGCCGCATGTTCGAGCGGTATCTTCCCGGACCACCAAGATCGATTCTGGATATAGGATGTGGCACAGGTCGAGATATCAATTCCCTTGCATGCAAAAATGCCGACTGCGTTGGTGTTGACATCTCATCTGAAATGATTCGGTATGCGAAGTCTCATCGTCCCCAAATCAGATTTGAAGTCGGCGACATGCGTAATTTCCGGCTCAATAGATCATTCGACACTATCTTGAGTATGGGATCGGCTTTCATGTACGCAACGACCAATGCCGACGTGGAGGCCGTGTTGGATACGTTTGCGGCACACGCCCACGATGGATCACTCTTGATCTTGGATATCAACAACTCAGCGTCTTATCTGCCAGATGGTAGTTTCAGGCAGACTTCAGAATTTGTAGTGAATTTGCCCGAATTCACCGCTAAAGCAAAAACAGACTACTCTTTTAACAGGCGGCGGCAGATTCTAATTAGACGCCGCACATGGCAAATTCATGGTGAGCCACCGGTCGATGATTATTGTGAATATCGAATGTTCTTTCCAGTTGAGCTTGAGTATTTACTTGCGACACGGCATTTCAAGATTGTCGGAATGTTCGACAACATGCAACTTGAAGAAAGTGACTTGACCGGACCCCGATTATATGTGGCCTCGCTTTTTCAGGCCTAATTCGACTGCCGGAATTTTAG
>JBEKZY010000146.1:0-11423 GCA_049509395.1 Thermoguttaceae bacterium
TTGTTGTAGCATTCCACCCAACTTTGGATCGTGCGGGAAGGAACTCCCAACGACAATACAATGTCTCCAACAGTAAAACCGTTGATGGCCAAAATGATCGTTCGTATCCGTTTGGCCAGATATGCATCCCGCTCTTTTTTCTCCAACGCCTCCAACTTCTCTAACGTCAAGTGAGCTTGAATATGCATATCGACTTCCTTGTGAAAATCGACATCATAATGGGTAGTCTGGGATGGCGCAATAGAGGGCGCGCAAGTTTGAATTAGAAAGCGTATGAGATAGCTCAAGCCGGAATGTGATCGATACCGCACGAGTCGGGTGTCGCGTTTCGTATATGGGCGCCCCACGCCGACGCGGTGTAGGTCACGGGCTCGTTTAACGATTGGTCAACCGGCCGGTCCGATGACGATAAACTTCGACTCGTACGGCTCCAGCGTCAGCGGCACTGCGGCGCCGCCGTCCGCCTTTGCGACGCCGGCCACCGGATGAATTGTCCCGCTCGCCGCATCCCAGACCTGAACTTGCCCGCTGCCGGCCAATGTGGCCGTGCGCGATTGCGCCTGGTCGGACTCGTTAAAAAAGAAATAGACGTCCCCATCCGCCAGTGCGCGGTGAATGTACTTAAGCGCCGCGCAGGCGGCGTCGAGCTTGACGTCCGGTTTGGGCAGCGCTGCGACAACGCGCGGGGTGATCTCCGCCGCGGACTCGAGCGTGGCGAAACTCAGGTCCGGCGCAGATGCCGGGTTCAGGAAAGTGCGGTCGACGACCATCGCCGGCGTGCGCCCGACAAACACCACCTTGCCGCCGGCGGCGGCAAAGTCGCGCAAACGTTCGAGCGCCTTTTTTTCGATCACGGTTGAAGTGGGGATGATGACGGCGCGATAGACCTGGCCGCTCAAATTCTTCAGCCCGCCGCCTTCGAGGGTGCAGACCGAGGCCAGCGAATCGTGGTCGATATGGTCGAAGTCGATCTGCTGTTCCATCAACTGGGTCGTCAGCTTGACGCTGACTGCATCCGATTCCTGGTCGCCCAGCCACATGCTGTCGGTTGGGTGATAAAGTGCGACCTGCGCCGCCGGCCGCCCCATCGCCAGCAGGTAGCTGGCACGGCTGACATACCAACCGGTCTTAGCGGCGGGGCTTGTCGCGGGGTCCGCGTCGGCGGGGGGCGCGGCGCTCAGGCCGCGGATGTTCATGTAGTTGATGCCGCGAACGAACTGGTAATCGGTGACGAATTTCCCGGTCTGCCCCACGCCGCCCCCCTCTTCCGTCCAGACCAAGGGCCGGCCGAACAGATGCGCGGCGGAGGAGGCCAGCTTGGGGAAATCGGCGACAATCCCCGGCCGTATCTGGTTGAGATTATCGATGCCTGGCACGCCCACATAACGCATGTCCCGGAAAAAGGAGCCTTCATTGCGGATAAGGTCTTCGCCGCGCGAAAGGTCGAGCATCAGCTCTTCGTGATTCAAATGAGCCATATACTCCATGTTCCGCGCCTTGCACCAGTCTTCCTGAGGCTTGAAGAAATTGTCGCGAAACATGCCGCTCCACACGTCCCAGTAGTCCGCCTTGGCGCGTTGCGCCTCGGGTGTCAATTCGTTGGCGAAGAATTGGGCGATGTAGGGTTTCAAGTCATAGCCTTTTTCCCTTTGAAACGTTTCCAGCAGCTTCGGCGTCCAGGGCATAAAGCCGGTGTAGTCCGGCTCGTCGCCGCGGAAGCCGAGGATGGTTTTACCGAACTCGTCTCCGACCAGCTTCTCATAGGTTTCATGAATGAGTTTCATATAGGCGCGAGTAGCCTCGGGATCGAGATAGTCGATCAGCGAGTATAGGCTGTCCTTGTCGTTGGTGCCGTCCTCACGATTAACGAAGCGCGTGGGCGAACTGCGGAAGACGTGGCGTACGAAGGTCACCTCCCACGTCCCCGGACCGGGCGCGGTCCATTGGAACTGTCCATCGGCCGGCAACGGCAGAACTACGCTGGGCCGCGCCGGCATCGAAGTTGTACCCCCGGGCGTCACCGTCGTACTCCCGGTCGTCGTCGCCGTACCGCCGCGCGTCGCCCCACTGCCGCCGCGCGCCGCCGCTCCACCCCCACGCGCGGACGCACGGGGATTTGCCAGGATGCCGAGTGTATCGGGGGGCAGCGGGACTTTGAGCGTCTGGCCTGCGACGACCGTGTATCGCGCGTCGGCGACGATGCCCTGCATGGCCAACTGGGGATAGTCCCTGCTGATCATGCCGCCGGCGAAACCGTCGGGATAACCTGCGTCGCCCTCGATCCAGACTTTCATGCCGCGTTTTTTGCACTCATCGACGACGAGTTTCACCAGATCGAGATATTCGGGCGTGAAATACTTGGGCCGCAAACCGCGCGAGTTGTTGATCATGTAGACGCCGCCGCCGTTGGCATCGATCCGCTCGATGTCGGTCTGGATCCGCTCCTTGTTCTGCCGGCCTCCCCAAATAGCCCAGTGAATGGCCCCGTACTCGCGCGGAGGCTTGGCAAAGGAGGCGGCCGCTTCGCGGAGCGAAGGCACGCTGATCTGCCGCCATGAACTTTGTGCGGCTGCCGAAGAAGGCAATAAGACCAGTATCGCGATGCTGGTTGGGATGGCGACGATGTCAAAGAGCTTCATGACGATAATCCTCCTGAAACGAAGGTGAGCGCTGGCGGGGTTCTTACCCCTGTCATGACTGCCGGAACCTCTCAGCGGCAGGCCGACGACTGCAATCGTGATACGAGAAATTCGGCTTGTCAATCGCCCTACATTCTTGCTTGTAGTGGAAGCCTAAACTCTTTAGCAGTACGCCCGGAGGGATTCGAACCCCCAACCCTCGGTTCCGAAGACCGATGCGCTATCCAGTTGCGCCACGGGCGCATGATTATGTCATGCACAACTATGAGCAAACCTGAGTATTATTGTTGAGTTAACCTATACAACAAATGTTAGCAAAACACATGCGAAATACCAGGCCCACCCAATCCTTTTTTATGTTGGGAGAATTAGCTACAAAGGCTGTTTTTGGTTTGATCTGTCTCAAGAATACAAAGTTAGAGATGGAACAGCATAGTACCACAGAACCGGCTTTTACAGCCCTTGGATAGCGGCGGCGGATTATATATTGGTTCTTCCCGTCAGACTGGGGCCGGCGTCGCTCCGGCCGGATGCTTTACCAATAACGCCCTTCCGCGAAATTTCGTTTGGCCACATAATGTCCGCGAGGACCGAACTTGCTCAGCCATTGGGCCGCGCCGGGTCATCCCTGCTGCTTGATCGCCTCCATGATTCGCTCCGGGGTCATCGGGAGTTGGAACAGCCGGGTGCCGGTGGCATCGAAGACCGCGTTGGCCAGCACCGCGCCCATGCCGACGATCCCCGGCTCGCCGCCTCCCTGGGGAGGCGAGTCCTTGGCGTCGACCAGCACCGTCTGGATCTCGGGAAGCCAGGAGAATCGCGGGATCTTGTAGCTGCCAAAATTGAGGTCGCGGACCTCGCCGCCGTTGAAGTGAACCTCTTCGGCCAGTGCATAGCCCATTCCCATTGTGATGCAGCCTTCCATCTGGAGCTTCGCTCCTTCCGGATTGACCACCAGACCCATTTCCTGGGCGCAAAGCACGCGCTTGACCTGGACCGCGCCGGAGGTTTTGTCCACCTCGAGTTCGGCGATCCAGGCATTATAGGAACCGGCGTCGATGCCGCAGGCAACACCGAGGCCGCACCCGCTTCCGGCCTTTTTCGGCGTCCAGCCGAATTTTTCCGCCGCCGATTTCAGGACGCGGAGCATTCGCTTGTCCGTCAGGTTCTTCAGGCGAAAATCCACGGGATCGGCCCCGGCCTTCGCGGCCATCATGTCGATCTGCGATTCCCTGGCGAAGGTGTTGGTGTTGTTGCTCGGGGCCCGCCAAGCGCCGGTCTTAAACGGGTGCGTGCCGGCCCCGGCCGTCCAGCCGCTTCCGTGCGAGACCGTGGCGTGATTGGGCACATTGTAAAACTGCTGAGCGCCCCGCTCGCCCGCTAAGTAAACGTGGTAATCCCAAAGTACGATCCGGCCATCTCCGTCCGCGCCCGACCGGATCTTCACCACGGCAGCCGGCCGGAAGGTGTCGTAGAAGAACTCTTCGGCCCGGTTCCAAACGACCTGGACCGGCCTGCCGATAGCCTTGGCCAGAACCGCCGCCTCCAGGGCCTGCTGGTTGTTCGTCTTGCCGCCGAAGCCCCCGCCCACAAAAGGCGTAATGACGCGGACCTTGGCGGAGTCCAGTTTCAGTCGCCGGGCGATCTCGTCTCTGGCCCCGAACGGATTTTGCGTGGAGGCCCACACTGTCACCTTGTCGCCCTCGATCTGCGCCAGCGCGGCGTGCGGCTCGATCGGGGCGTGCGCTACGTAGCTGTTCAAGTAGGTCGACTCGATCACGCTGGCGGCCTGCTCCGCGCCGCTTTTCAGATCGCCTCCGCTGGCAAGCGTTCTGCCCTCGGGCGCGACCTTAAGCAGATGCTCGAAGATGGTTTTGTCGTCCACCTCGGCCTGAGGCCGGTCGAACTGGGCTTTCACCTTGCTCAGGGCGTCTTGGGCAAGGTCCGGATGCTCGTGAAGCGCGGCCACCAGTTCCCCCTCCTTTACAATGCGCACGCCCGGTAGACTCTCGGCTTCGGATGTGTCCGCGCTAATCATCTTGGCGTCGTGGGCAGGCGGCCTGAGGATCGCCGCGCAAAGCATGCCGGGCAAGCGGACGTCGGCCGCGTATTTCGCTTTGCCGGTCACCTTGTCGAGTGCGTCCCGTCTCAGGACGGGCTTTCCGATGAGCGTGAACTCGGAGGCGGCTTCCAACACGGCCTTCTGATCCAATTTGCGTTCGATACGCTTGCCCTTGGTCAACTCGGCGTAGGATGCCTTTTTCTCGGGATGATCCTTGGCAAAGACTGCGCCGTTTTCGGCCTTCAGTTGTGCGGCGGGGGTCTGCAGACTCTCTTCGGCCAGTTGCACAAGCACAGAGCGGGCCTCCGCGGCGGCCGCGCGAAGCGCCGGCCCGAAGTTTCGCGTGCTCATCGATCCGAAGGTCCCCATGTCCCAGGGGCACAACTCGGTGTCGCCCATGACCATGTCTACGCTTTCCAGTGGCACGTTGAGTTCGTCGGCGAGCATCTGGGCCAACGACGTGAAGATGCCTTGGCCCATCTCGATCTTGCCGGTAAAGCAGGAGACGCGTCCGTCCTCTCCGATCTTGAGAAAGGCGTTAAAGTCCGAGGGGAGCTGCCGGCCGGGGCCGCCGCGTCCGCCCTGGGCAAGCAATTCTTCATCGCCTAGGGCGACCAGCACCAAAATCCCTCCGCCCAGGATTTTGAGGAATTCCCGGCGATCGGTGGAGAAATTGACCGAACTATCGCCGAAATCGAGCTTTAGATATTCGTCTTTCATGGCGTTGCTCCTCCGCTTATGCTACTGGCCGCCGACTCGATGGCCGAGACAATTCTCGTATGTGCCCCGCATCGGCAGAGATTTTGCTCCATGGATTTGAGAATCTCCGCACGGCTCGGCTTGGGGTTCTTCCTGAGCAGGGCGACCGCCTGAACGATCATGCCCGGCGTGCAAAAGCCGCACTGAAGGGCGTCGTGCTCCATGAACGCCTTTTGCACCGGGTGCAGCGTCCCGTTCTGGGCCAGCCCTTCGATCGTGACCACCTCCATGCCCTGAACGTCCTTCACCGGGGTCGAGCAACTGCGCACGGGCTCGCCGTCCACCAGCACCGTGCATGCCCCGCAATAGGCCTGTCCGCATCCGAATTTGGGGCCGGTCAGCCCAAGGTCGGATCGCAAGACCCAGAGCAGCTTGCGGTCGCCGTCCGCGGTAATGCGGACCGGCTTGCCATTGAGTGTGAATTGAATGGCTTGTTCCATCGGTGTCTCCCTTGCTAAGAGATGTAGGAGGTAAACCGGGCAGTCCCGGACCGACATTTATCTTACGTTGGTTGCAATGCGGAAGCCATGGCCAAACTGTTTTTGGAGTTGCGAAAGTGGAGACGATGGGACTCGAACCCACGACCCCTAGCTTGCAAAGCTAGTGCTCTCCCAATTGAGCTACGTCCCCGTGATTAGTTAACAGTTGTCAGTTTTCAGTAAACAGTTTTCAGCAATAAGTTTTCCCAAAAATTAATGCCTAAAACCTACAAGCTAAAGCCTACAAGAAAGGGTGGATTTCGGCAAGGGCCTCATTTCGCTTTGAAGAAGGCCTCGATCTCCTCGATATCCGCCTGACTAAGGCTGAATTGGGCCGCTCCGATGATGCCCGAAACCTGGTCGGGACGGCGCACGCCCACGATGGCGGCGGTGACCATGCTTCGCATGGCGCCCGCCGGATTGCGGAGCACCCAAGCGATTGCGACCTCGCCGGGCGTGCGCCCATGCCGGGCGCCGATTGCCCGGAGCACTTCCACCAGCCGCAGGTGGCGGGTAAGCAGAGGCTCCTGAAAGTCGCGGTTGCGGCGGCGCCAATCTTCGGCCGACATGCCGGCGATCCGCTCGGGGGTCATCGCGCCGGTCAGCAATCCCGAAGCCATCGGGGAATAGGCGATGACCCCGATGTTTTCCCGGACGGTCATGGGAAGAATATCCGTTTCTATCTCGCGGTGGATGAGCGAGTAGCGCGGCTGCAGCGAAGTAACGGGGGCAATCGCCTGTGCACGGCCGATTTGCGCGACATTGAAATTCGATACGCCGATGTGCCGGACCTTGCCTTCTTCCTTGAGCCTGGCCATGGCCGCCCAGCCCTCTTCAATATCTTCATCCGGCACGGGCCAGTGGATTTGGTACAGGTCGATGGCGTCGATTTTAAGACGTTTGAGGCTGGCTTCGCATTCACGGCGTACCGACTCGGCTTTGAGGCAGTTCCCGATCTTCCGCTTTTCGTCCCAGACCAGGCTGCACTTAGTGAAGACGTATGGCCGGGTGCGCAGTCCTTCGAGCGCCCGGGCGACGATCTCCTCGGAGTGGCCCAACCCGTAGACCGCGGCAGTGTCGATCCAATTTACTCCCGCGTCGAGCGCGGCCTTTATGGCCGCGATGGATTCATTGTCGTCCTGCCCGCCCCAGGAGAATTCCCAGCCCCCGCCGCCGATGGCCCACGCGCCGAAGCCGATGGGGGTGATATTCAGATCCGACTTACCCAGTTGTTTGGTGTTCATATTATGCTCGCATGAAAAGGGGATTTAAAGTGTGGTTTGTGGTGAGTGGTTAGTGGTGAGTGAGGGGCGGGCAGTTTACTGCCCAATTTTTTGGCGGAAATATTACTCCTTTAACATTATAAACATACCACAAAGCGTGTATTAATTACATCCATTGGAGGGGCAAGGGTTGCTATTAGCATACAAGGCTATTTAGTCGCTCTCCAAAAATCCCTTGACGGTTATTTTAGCATAAAAGGTTGCCAAATAACTCTCCAACAATACCTTGATGGGTTTTAGTCGCTCTTGAAAAAAACCTTGATGGGTTATTGTCAAACAGTGCCGCCAATGTTTACACTTATTTTTACCTTGCAGATTCCGCAAGAGGTGAAGGGACGCCGGCTTTTTCTACTGCGACATTCGTCAAGTTCCGTGCCGACCGCATGTGAACTGGAGCGGCTATGTTTGGCTTTCTTTTAGAACAATAAATCAAGGTCGTCGCAATCTGAGGAGCGGGAGGAATCGATTGAAAAAAGTCACCCCAAAAAATATTGCCAAAAAACGCGATAAATCACCCGTTAATTCAGCGCCGCACAAGAGTTGCATCAAAGCGACGGAAAAAGTCAAGTTGCGTATCGTGGGCATGGGTGGATCGGCGGGCGGCTTGGAGGCCTTTGAACATTTTTTTTCCAACATGCCGTCCGATAGAGCATGATTTTGCGGGCTTGTAAGAAATTTTGTGCCAGTTGGTGGCACGGGCTTCCAGCCCGTGAAGAAACACGGCCAAGATGGCCGTGCCACTTGGACACTGACACAAAAATCCTTACAGACCCGATTTTGCCGCTATCGGCCATAAGGCGCTGTTGCTCAATGCCCGGCGGGTAGCACAAAAAGACCGACAAACACATTTGATCCTGCTTGCCATTGAAGACGTGACCGAATCGGCACAAATAAATAAGTAATCCAATGTGAAGTCATGAAACCGAACAAAGAAAATGTCGGCAAGTCACCCCAGGCAGACGGACTTCGCCGCAAGGCCAAACAGCTCTTGCGCAAGAAGAAAAAGGCCGGAGCGGTCGAGACCCCGGCCAAGAAAGACGCGCGTGAGTTGGTTCACGAGCTGCAAGTGCACCAAATCGAATTGGAGATGCAGAACAAGGAACTCCAAGATGCCCAAGCTGCCGCGGAAGATCTTTCTATCAAGTACATGGACCTCTTTGATTTTGCCCCGACCGGATATTTTTTGTGGGACGCGCAGGGGAAGATTCTCGATCTCAACCTGGCAGGCGCCATATTGCTGGGACTGGAGCGAAGCACGGCGATCAAAAAACGCTTCGGGCAGTTTGTCGCCGTCGAGGATCGTCCGATCTTCGCCGACTTTTGCAAAAAGGTAATGCTGGCCAAAACCAAACAAACTTGCGAAATCAAACTATTGATCGATGTAAAACCGCTGGACGTGCTCGTCGAAGGCATCGCCGGTCTGTACCGCAAAGGAGAGGGGACACTTTGCCGCGCAGCGGTCATCGACATCACCCAACGCAAGCAAGTCGATAGCATGACAAAATTGAGGCACGTATCCGAGGCCGTTCTGGCCGAAACCAATCCGGAAATCATGCTCCAGCGGATCGTCAACGCCGCGGACGAATTGATCGGGGCGAAAATCATTGTTTCCGGATACAACTATGCGGACGGCTCTTTTACCGTGGGGGCCACGTCGCACGCCGCACGCGATATGCTAAAGGCGCCTGAAAAAAGAATCCCCCTTGGACAAGGCATGCTTTACGTCGAACTTATCGTAAAAGAAGGCACTGTCCGCCTCAGCGAACAGGCTCTACGCCGCTACTACAAGTGGAATCTGCCTGCGGGACACCCGCCTTTGCGCGGGCTTCTGGGGGCAAAACTGACCGCATCCGACGGCCGGCCCGAGGGCCTCATCGTATTGTCCGATAAAACAAACGGCGGCGAATTTACGGCCGATGATCAGATCCTCATGGCTCAATTGGCCAATATCGCCAGCCTGGGACTGCGGAACATAGCTGCCAGGCGCAAGGCCGAAGACCGCGCCGTCGAACTGGCCGCCGCCAACCAGGCCCTGGAACGCGAAATCGCCGCACACGTGAAGACCGAAGCAGCGCTGCGCGAAAGCGAGGTCCGCTTCCGCAGCATGGCCGATTATACATACGATTGGGAATACTGGACCGGGCCGGATGGAATTGCACTTGTCTACGTGTCGCCCGCCTGCCTGCGAACCAGCGGTTATTCAGCCCAAGAATTCCTGAATAATCCGCATCTCTTGGAATCGATCATCCACACGGACGACCTCGAGGCCCGGGCCGAACACGTCGGGCAGTCGCAGGATAATCCAAACCCAATGACTATGGAATTTCGCATTAAAACCAAAGATGGCCAAACGCGCTGGATTGAGCATATTTGCCAGCCCGTGTATGGTCCGGATGGGCAAAGCCTCGGCCGCCGCGCCAATAATCGCGACATCACCGATCGCAAGCGGGCCGAACAAGCCCTAAGCGCGAGCATGATCGAGGTGCAAAACCAGGCGGAGGCCGCCAGAGCGGCGGCCGAAACCATTCGCCACCTTGCCCGTTTCCCCGCGGAAAATCCCAATCCCGTGCTGAGAATTGCCCGCGATGGCACAATCCTGTATGCCAATCCGGTGAGCGGATCGCTCTTGGCCCATTGGGACTTGGCCAAGGGGAAAAGACAGTCCGCGGATTGGCGGCGGCAACTTGCCGAAATCATCGACGCGGGAAAGCTCGTGAAACATGAAATTGTTTGCGCGGATAAAACCTTTTCCTGCATATTGGCGCCTGTAGTCGAGGAAGGATACGTCAATATTTACTGCAGGGACGTCAGCGATCGCAAAGCACGGGAGGAGCGGATCGCCCGGCTGACAAAACTATACGCCGTGCTCAGCAGGGTGAATGAGGCGATAGTGAGGATCCACGACGAGCAGTTGCTGTTCCAGGATGTCTGCCGGATAATCGCCGAGGAGGGCGAATTTCCCCTGGTTTGGCTGGGACAAATACAAGAGCGGCGCGTGGTTCCGGCGGCCTCGTGCGGCCCGGCTGTCGATTATCTCGATGAAATCAAGGTTGAGCTGGAGGGTGAGTTGGGCAAAGGACCGACCGGCGCCTGCATTCGCGAAGACAGGGTGGTGGTCAACGACGACTTCGACACGAATCCCGTAACCGCGCCCTGGCGTGATACTGCCCTGCGCAGCGGGTTTCGCGCATCCGCCGCCTTTCCTCTGCACCGGCAAGGAAGCCTAATCGGTTCCATGACCATTTATGCCGCCGAACCGGGTGTATTCGATCCGGAACACGTGCGCCTGCTCGAATCGCTCTCGGCCGACATCTCCTATGCCTTGGATAAGATATGGCAAGAGCGACTCCGATCCAAGGCCGAGGAAGAACTCCGCCAAGCCAAGGAAGCCGCCGAAGCCGCCAACCGGGCCAAGAGCCAGTTCTTCGCCAACATCAGCCACGATCTGCGCACGCCCATGAACGCCATTCTCGGCATGACCGAACTGGCCTTGGGCGAGGCAAAAGAGCCATCCATTCGGGACTACCTGGAAACGGCCAAGGAGTCGGCCAACGTGCTCCTGGAACTTCTCAACGAAGTCCTGGACCTCTCCCGCATGGAGGCCGGAAAATTCCAACTCGAATCCGCGCCCTTCAACTTGCGTGCTACGCTGTGCCAAACCCTGAAAATCCTGGAAATGCGGGCCCATGAAAAAGGTCTGCAACTCGCCTGCGCCGTAGCCGACGACGTGCCGGACGGACTGGCGGGCGACGCCATGCGCCTCCGCCAGGTGTTGATGAATCTGGTGGGCAACGCCGTCAAGTTTACCCAGCAGGGCAAGGTAGATGTACATATAGGGGTTCTCTCAAGATCGGCCGAAGACGTGCAACTGAAGTTTCTGGTGGAAGACACGGGCATCGGCATCTCAGCAGATGACCAGGAAAGGATCTTCGTCCCATTCACTCAGGCAGAGACCTCTACTTCGCGCATTTACGGGGGCACGGGCTTGGGCCTGACTATCGCCTCCAACCTGGTGGAATTGATGGGCGGGCGAATCTGGGTGGAGAGTCGATTGGGACAAGGCAGTAAATTCCACTTTACAGTCCGGCTTGGCATCGCAACCGCGCCCCCAAGTTCGCCCGATCAGCCCGCATGCGAGTCTTTGTTCATGGACCATCTGCCCACGGCCGTCAAGCCCTTGCACATTCTTCTGGCCGAAGAC